>NZ_JBRKIS010000058.1:0-39903 GCF_052983315.1 Sinomicrobium endophyticum | reverse complement strand
AAACCAACCCTTTATGTACTCTGTACTTGACAAAGATACGATAGAATTGGAAATAGTTCCTTACATACCTAAAACTCATCGAGGATTTGCCCCGACCGTTCCATTGGTTGAGATTGTTAACGCCATCCTCTACAAGCTCAAGACCGGTGTGCAGTGGCATCAAGTGCCTGTAAAAGCCCTTTTTGACAGTAAAGTGCTAAGTTGGCAATCGGTTTACTACCATTACCGGAAATGGTGCTTGTGCGGTTTTTGGAAAGACTGTTGGGTGAGCTTCCTCAACCGCCATAAATCAAAACTTGACCTTTCCAGTGTGGACCTGGATGGCAGTCACACCTCGGCCATCAGGGGCGGGGAACAAGTGGAATACCAAGGCCGTAAGAAGCGCAAAACCACCAATGCCCTATACCTTAGCGAAAGGCAGGGACTACCTTTAGCTATGTCTGAACCTGTTGCCGGCAATCATAACGACCTGTATAACATTGAGGTGCAGTTCGAAGTAGTCACTGGTACTCTGGAAGATGCTGACCTCCGTGTGGATGGGTTGTTCCTCAATGCTGATGCGGGCTTTGATTCCAAGGATTTCCGACAGGCTTGTGCCCAAAAGGAAATCAATGCCAATATCTGTTTCAACAGGCGTAACAGTGACAAGGACAGAGATGACTATTTTGACAAAGAACTTTATGACCAGCGATATGCCATCGAGCGAACCAATGCCTGGATGGACAGTTTCCGGTCATTACTAAACAGGTTTGACACCACCGTGGCAAGCTGGACAGGGTTTAACTATCTTGCTTTTATTGTGTTAGCTTTGAAAAAGTTCAAACCCATCAAAAAGAAAAAAGTTTAAACGAATTCTATATCTGAACAAAAAAATAAAAATTAATGTACTTACAGAACATAAAATTATGGAATTTTCGGAAATATGGTTCAAACGAAGCATTTGATATTAAAAAACCCAATTTAAACCTAAACTTCACAAAAGGAGTTAATGTATTAATTGGAGAAAATGATTCTGGAAAAACAGCCATCATAGATGCCATTAAATTAGTTCTTAAAACTCATTCTTTTGAATGGATAAGAATTGACAAAGAAGATTTCTATGGAAATTCTGAAAAGTTTAGAGTAGAATTATTGTTTAAGGATTTGTCTATTGAAGAAGCCAAAAACTTTACAGAATGGCTTAGTTGGGAGGGAGAGGGAGAAAGTGCTGTTCCTGTTTTAAAACTGACATATGAAGCAAACATCAAGTCAGAAAGAATTATGCTTTCTGATGTAAAATCGGGATTATCAGAAGAAGGATATTTACTATCCTCAGAAGCTAAAGAATATCTCAAAGTAACTTATCTAAAACCTCTTAGAGATGCGAAAACAGAATTAGTTCCAAGGAAAAATTCAAGATTATCTCAAATTTTTCAAGAACATGAAGCCTTTAAAGGAAGGGATAAAGATCATCCTCTCAAAACTATTTTTGAAGAATTTGAAGAAAAAATTGGGGGTTATTTTGAGGGAAAGGGATTTGATGACCAAAACGGTAAGGAGTTAAAAAAGAAGATAGACGGATATTTACAGTCTTTTTATGATGCAACAAAAGAAACTGACATTAAAGTTTCTGAAGGAAAATTGAAAAGCATATTAGAGAAACTCGAATTGCTAGTTAAAGGTGAAGTAAATGTTGGTTTGGGGACATTAAACCGTCTTTTTATGGCATCGGAACTTTTACACCTCAACAAGAAAGATTATGACGGTTTACGCTTGGGCTTGATAGAAGAATTAGAAGCACATTTACATCCACAGGCTCAAATGCAGGTAATAGAGTCCCTGCAAGGACAGAAAGATATTCAATTAATTCTAACTACCCATAGCCCAAACTTAGCTTCAAAAGTCTTTTTGGAAAATCTAATCATTTGTAATAAAAATTATGCTTACCCATTAGGGAAAAGATATACCAAACTAAAGCCTTCAGATTACCCCTTTTTAGAGAGATTTATTGATGTTACTAAATCAAATTTATTTTTTGCAAAAGGATTGATTTTTGTTGAAGGTGTCTCTGAGGAGATTATTTTGCCTGCCATTGCAAATAAACTACACCAGTTAAATCAATTTAGAAATAATCTAACTTCATCTGGAGTTTCAATTATCCCAATTGGTAATACTGCTTTTTTTCGGTATTCAAAAATTTTTGTCCGCAGTCAAATCCCAAACATTGATGTTCCAATAAGCATAGTTACGGATTTGGATTTAAGACCAATTGAATATGCAACTTTTTATAATATTATTTTGCCTAACAAGAAAAAGAAGAAAAAAATCATTAGTGAATTTAATGTGCCAGATTATAAAACAAATAAGGTAGACCTATACGAAGAACAGTCAGTAAAATTATTCATTGGAAATTTTTGGACTTTAGAATATTGTATTGCTTTACACCCAACTTTAAGAAAGATTCTTTTTAAATCAATTATACAATGCTTAGAAGAGGAAAGAGCAGATAAGTATAGGGGAAATAAAGAAAGTTTAAAGGGGATAAAACCTATTTCACACCTAAATTTTGAGAGAAGATGGAGAAATTTTATTGAAAATAAATCGGATGAGCAAATTGCATTTAACATTATGAGGCAGTTTATCATTGACGGTAAAAAAATCTCAAAATCAATGATAGCAATGTACTTCTCTCAATTTCTAATGACCGATGTAAATCAAATAGATGAAATAATTGTTGAGAATAATCCAATTCAATACCTCATCGAAGCCATAAAATATGCCACAAGAAATTAACATATCAACTGAGGATATTCAATATATTGAAAAAATTTTGCTACCTGAAGGCAAACATTTTGACCAAGAAAGATTAGACTTTATTCGTAATTTTAGCACTATAGATTTACAAGCAGTTCCAGGAAGTGGCAAAACTACGGCTTTACTTGCCAAACTTTTAATCCTTGAAACACAATTACCATTAGAAAGTAACAGGGGTGTTTTAATACTATCTCATACCAATAAAGCAGTTAATGAAATAAAAGAACGAATAGGCAAACATTGCCCAAATTTATTTTCTTACCCAAACTTTATAGGAACTATTCAGAGTTTTGTAGACCATTTTTTAGCTATTCCTTACTATGAGTGTTTGTTTAAACAAAAGCCCATTAGAATTGACAATGAAATATTCTTAGAGCAACTTAATAATCTCTTACCATACGGAAGCAAAATAGCTTTACAGAAAAGGCTAAAAGACAAGTATTATAATTTCCTTTTACAGTTATTCATTATTCGTCAAGAAATAGTTGATTTTTCTACTTTTGAAAGTGTTTCTATTCCTAGTATAGGAAATCACACAAATACTTATAAAAATCTCATGAAAACTAAATCAGAATTGATTAAAAGGGGATTTTTAAACTTTAATGATGCGTATTCATTCTCAAAATTATATTATACAAATTGTCCTAAAATTATTAGGATACTTCAAGAAAGATTCAAGTATGTATTTGTGGATGAAATGCAAGATATGGATACCCATCAGCATAATTTACTCGAAACAATATTTTTTGATGAAGGGGATAGTAAATCTGTATATCAAAGAATTGGGGACATCAACCAAGCAATTTATAGCGGGGAAGTTCATACAGATGATATTTGGAAGTTTAGAGGAATACCATTAACAATTAATGGAAGTCATCGTTTATCTCAAAATATTGCTCAACTGGTCAATTGTTTTACCATGAATATTGAAGGAGGATTTCAAGTAGAAGGTAAAAATGAAAACAATAATTTGAAGCCTCATCTTATAGTTTATGAACTGGATAAAATTAAAAAGGTTATTCCAAAGTTTTCACAAATTGTAAAAAATCATATTGATTCGGAGAATATCATTCTTTCAGATAAAAGTAAATTCAAGGTAATTGGTTGGGTCAAAGATAAAGAGGGAGATAAATTAGGAATTACAGATTACTCCGAACAATTCAAACCTCAATCGACATCTCAAAAGATTGATTATGACAACTTATACTCATACCTGACTAATTTTAATAAAGAAAAAAGAACTTTAGAGCCAATTAGAAAGAATATTTTAAATTCTTTTATTAAAATTCTGAGAATAGAGGGTATAACAAGCTCAGAAAATAGATACTTTTCAAAAAAACAATTACTAAACTATTTATCTGAATTTCATGAAGATGAATACACTAATCTTAAAAGAAATCTATTTGAATGGAGTATTGATATTATTAGAGATAAAACCGATGAGGTTTATAATTCAATAAAAGAATATATACCCAATTTGTCGAATATATTTGAAAAGGAATTTAGTGATTCAGATTCGTTTATAAACAATCCGATTATAGAACCAAATGTAGTAGATGATACAGAACAGTTTACAAAAGATAACATTGTAAACTATGATGGTTTTGATATTGAAGTTTCAACTGTTCATTCTGTTAAAGGGCAAACTCATACAGCTACTTTGTACTTAGAGACTTCTTACCAAAATGGTAATGATACCTACGAAACTCAAAGGCTTTCATCTCAATTAAAATACAATGATTTTTCCGATATAAGAAAGTATCACAAACAGTCAACTAAGATGGTTTATGTTGGTTTTTCAAGACCGACAGATTTACTATGCGTTGCAGTTTGTAAGGATAGATTTGATAGCCATCTTTCGGATATTGATAGGGGTAAATGGGAAATAGTAAATATTTAAGATATGGAGTTAATAAAGTTTGAAGATAAAATAATATTTGTTTACTATTTTTCAGAATACTTTCCTAATGATTGGGTAAGCAAAAGTTTAGAGGAAAATGGAGAAATTTCATTTAAGAATACGTTTTATTTTCTAAAATCAGATATATTTGATTTAAAAGGAAATGAAAATATTGTAAATGATTATGAATATTTTGAAAAAGAAGAGATTCCTACACCTAGAGCGTTTATTTTAGCATTACTAGAAGGAGGTTATTACAAATTTGATAGAAGAAAATTACAAACTAACAACACAATTTATTTTTTTAGGGAAATTGAACTTTTTATTGATTATTTTATTGCAGAAACAAAGATTTCAATATTTAGGCAAATAGATAATCTTGTCAATGAAGATATTTATATCGGAGGGAGTGCTGAAAATGTTATTCCTGCTGAGGATTTTGACAGATTAATTCAAAACTTCCCAACTACTTACGAAAAAAAGATTTATGCAGAAGCAAGAATATCTTCTATTATTAAAAATCACTTTGAAACAACTAAAGATGCAGAAGCCACTTTCCAGAATTATCTTAACAAGAAACCTTCTAAAGTTGGAAAAAAATTAAACAAACTTTTCCACGAATATGAGTTGTTAAAATACTCAACTATTCTTGAAAAGTTGGAAGGAATGTTAGAATCTGAAAACTCATATAGTGAAGACCAATGGCAGGATGAGATTCTGGAGATTATTTTATTACTCTACCCTAAATATATTGTATCCTTTAAAAGCGTACATGTGAAAATTGAAGCTAGAAAAAGAAGATTCTTGGATTTTATGTTGGTTGATTATAACGGAAATATTGATGTAATTGAAATCAAAAAGCCATTTGAAAATTCAATAATGACAAATTCTTTATACCGTAACAATCATATTCCTCACAAAGACCTTATTGGTACAGTTATGCAATTAGAAAAATATATTTATCACTTAAACAGATGGGGAGAAAAAGGAGAAAAATTCTTAACTGATAAATATTTGTCTGATTTACCTAAAGGAATGGAAATAAAAATAACAAATCCAAAAGGATTTATAATAATGGGTAGAGAAAACAACTTGTCAAGTGAGCAGAAGGCTGACTTTGAGATTGTAAAAAGGAAATACAAGAATGTAATTGATGTCATAACTTATGATGATTTAATAGAAAGGTTGAGGTTCACTATTCAACAAATTAAAAGCAAATAAGAAAGTTTAAAAAATCATATTTAATTTAGGATTGTTCCTAATGAAATTAAAAATATGGTTTCTGTAATAATTAAATCAAAATCATCATATGTCAATAGTTTATAAAAAAGGTATTTGTGTATAATGAGTTTGAAACCAATTGAGCTGTAAAGCAAGAGGGTAACGCGCTAAAGCGACGTTACGATAGTTAAGGTGTTGAAATACAGTTTTTTATGTGATTTCGAAAAATCCACTTTTTATGAAATTTGCAGCAAAACCTCTCGGAAGCCCCGAAAACAGGCTTTTTTTTACAGCAAAAATGATGAAAAACGCTGTTGTGTGACGTTCAATCGCCACTTAGGCTATCATTTTAAAAAGTTGAAGATTGCCTTTTCCCTCAAGACCTCACCGGCTTAAATCTTCATCTTTTTAAAACGCTTACTAAACCAAACAAAGCAGTATTAGCTATGGAAAGATTAGGGGCTTGTTAAAGATGAATTTAAAAAATTGTTTTGTTTCAATAATGTGCCGTGGTGTATCAAAAAACTGATAGAAGATGTTTTTTGAATTAAGGGGCTATTACAAATAAGAGAAACCCACGCGTTGTATATGCTGTTCACATTTAGTGAGTGTAATTATCGACCTCACCTTACGGGTGTACAAGCACCCTCGTAACCAAATCGGTTAATCTATAATAATTTCAATGCCTGCTTTTTCGGCCTTGTATTTTATTTTAGTCATTAACTCATAATAGCTCCAGTTTCTCAATACAAATTCTTCTTCTTTAGCGATCCCGATTTTGTCCTCCTGATTTAATAAAATTAGCGTTCCAGCCTGATGTTTTATGCAAAAATCGATTAATTTTCTGCTGTATACGTGTATACGATGGTTCACATAATTGCTTTCCGTTTTGCGAAGCTTTTCCACTGCTTTTAATTTCCTTTTGAGCCCTTTACCTGATTTGGAATAGGTTGCTCCAACCTGTGCCCTTTTTCGGGCTGCTTGTATAGCTAACCTTCTGTACAGGAACTCTTCCCTGGTGCCAATAGTATGCTTAGCATTAACGGTTTTCACCACAATAGGATACTCAAGAGATAAAGAAGCTTCTGCTATCACTTCCGCTCTTAGGCATTGCTTCTCTTTTTCAATTTCAAAAACCGGCAGCCAAAAGATTTTGCCCTCTTTCAGTTTAATATGGGAAGTACAAAGCTTGGTTTCTCCTTTTATTACCCGTTCCAACAGTATCTGTTTGTCGGTATAATCCTTTCCTAGATACGTCCGAAAAGGAATTTGAAATAAACGAAAACAAAAAGCCCTTTTCTCGTTATTATAGGATAATCCGCTTATGCCCTCTATACTAAATGGAAAAGCCATATCCCTCCTGAAGTTTTTAAGGGAACGCTCGCCTTTCCAGTATTCCAGACTGTTTTTCTTAAAAGAAGCAAGTAAGGTTCTGTTTAAACAGGATAATATATTTGTAGGGATTTCACCCTTAAAGCGATCTGATACTACACGATAGGTGGTATTGATACGGGAACGTTGCAAAATTCCGTACTCATCTTTCTTTTCATCAGCCAATTTATACTTTATCCCTTCTGACAGATAAAAGAATTCCTTAATCATTTCCTGTACATACAAATGGGAAACAATAAGGTTAGCCGCTCTAAAGCACCTGTTCTGCCACCTATAAAGCTTATCTAACACCTCCTTTCTTTCTTCTTTAGTAGGCAGATCAACCAATAACTGAATCTTTCGTGTAAGTTTTAGCGTTGAATTCTTCATACTTAAGCGGATTCTAATTGCTGCTCATGTTTTTGCAGTATGAGTTTATAGGTAGCCATAAACTGGCGGTGCACTTCCTTTTGGGATAGGTTGAGTTCCTTAGCGATAGTCGCAAAAGAAAATTTCTTTTCACATCGGAGTTTTAATACCATGGACTGCTCTTCGGTCATGGTTCCCTGCACTTTTATATGGGTAACCGGTTTTTGTTTTTTTTCAAGCTTGTTTCCCTGATTGACTATATTTTTTATATCCTCAATAGCTCGTTTTACCTCGTTGCTAGTTTCGGTGATACTCTTTCCCATAACCTCGGCAATAGCTTTATAATGAAAGCCATACTTTAAACAGAGGTTAATCAGATGTTTTTTTTCTGAACTTAATAGTGGTAATACGTTTTTTATTTGGTCGAAGGCTTTTTGTTCCGACTCCTGAGCTTCCAGATTTTCAGAGGTACTTATCGGATCATCCCCCACCATATAGTCCTGGTAATTGTCGTAATCCTCTAATGAGTAGACTTTCCTAAAAAACTTATTTTTAGGTTTGCTATAGTATGAAATACATTCCCTTTTCATTACAAACCTTAAAAAATGGAGAATATGCTTAGGAGATTCTATCCTATCCTTATGAACCCATAATTTTAAAAAAGTATCCTGAACCAAGGATTCTACTATAAAACTATCATTGATAAGGCTCTTTCCTATCCAGTAGATACGTCTGTTGTATTTGGCATGGATATCCGCAAAGGCTGAAACATGGCCTTTTTTTAATAGTTCAAAATATTTTGCCGAGGGATCGGGTATGCTTTTCATAAGTATAAAGTTTTGCAGACAGATTTTGTTTTTGGAATACTTAGGGTAAAAGAATTCCCTTGCAAGACTTCATAGTGATCCTATGCAGAAACCTTTGCTTTGGAGAAGAAGAGTATCCCGAACACCCGGCATGTAAAACGGATGGGCGTGGAACTCTACTTATCGAACAGGGGTACTGGCATACCTTACAGCGATAAAAGAGCCCACGCCCGGGTCGTGAGCAATTTTACTTATCCTCTCGCTGTAAATGAAAAGTGCCAGTTTTCTGTTCGAGATTCAAAGCAATTGCTTCTAATATTTTCTATTTGAAGAATTGCAAATTTATATAATCTGTACAAAGATAAACAAATAATATTTATGGTAAGATATATCATACCGTTATTTTCAAAGATAAATGAGAAATTTAGGGATTCTAAATAGAAGAAAAGTGACTGAAAAGGAAAAGCTTGGAAAGCAATTATTAGAGCTTAGAAAAAAAATACCAAGTAAAGATTATGATAAAGAGCACATTTCTCAACAAGAACTCGCAGACAGTAATACTAGTTTAACCAAATTCTTCATAGGGACTGTTGAAAGAGGAGAAGCTAACCCTACCTTAGACAAATTGATTCTTTTAGCCAAGGCATTGAATTTAAAGACAATAAATATACTTGAGTTAGAAATTAATGTAGATAAGTACATCAAAGAATTAAAGAAGAAATAAACCTCGCTGACGCTCGTTTAAATAAAAGGGAAACAAGTACCTATCGTAAAACGCGTTTGTAATACTTTTCGTTGCCTTCAAGTTCTGAATTTTCAAAATCAATCTTCTTTTATCTCCAACTACAAGTCCATCCTAAAAGAAATTGGCAAAATAGGGGAAAGATTGTTCCTCGGCCCTTGCTTCTGTGAAATTCAGGCAACTTTGAAGTGAATTGACCTAACACTATTTTTAAGTGGTTTATTTTAAATGAAGTAGGGAATAAGGCCCCAAAATATCTTACCGAACAAACCTATGTTGCGAGGAGACTTGCATATTAGCACTATGGCTTTTTTACATATTTACCATCTGGTCTCCCCCCTTTGCAACCATCGGGCGCAAAGCAAGATGTTTTTGTGGTAACAAAAACACATCTTGAAATTACCATCCGCATGATTTGTTTTTGCTTTTGTGGTTTTCCGTAATTCATTTTCTCCGTTTTTTGTTTCCTTTGGAAAAAGAGGAAAATTCTGTTACGAATATTCCTCTTAAATAATTACGAATACATTATATTAGTTTTATAAATACGAAAGGTACTAGTTTACGTATTATAAGGGAAGTATATAAACACCTTTAGTAATTATATAAACAAGTTGGCAGTAATTAGGCGAAATGAATAAAACTACGATAGAAGAAATTATTACTTGGCTAGATAAGCGACCTGAATGGTTAGTTTCTTCTATAAATCTTCTATTCAAAAACAATCGTTCTTTTACTGAAAAAGAAATTATTGAATTAGCAGACAAGTGTATACAAGAAGCTACATCAAAAAAAGGTAAAACTAAAGTTGACCAGAAAGCATTTGCATCTTATTTCGGAACGAATTCCAGAAAAGGAACAGTTCAATTAAAGAGCATATCAAATATTAAAGGTATTAATAACTTAAACCCTAAAGAACCTTTAGAACTTTCCTCGGATAATATTTCAATAGTTTACGGCAGAAATGGTTCAGGAAAATCAGGCTATGTTAGGATTCTAAAAAAAGCTTGTGGTGCTAGAAAATCTGAAGACTTATTGTGTGACGTCTTTAAAGGAAAAGAAAATCAAGAATGTGACTTCGAGATAATCAAAGATGGTAAGGTTGAAAAGATTAATTGGAAGCCTGAAAATCAAATTGAGAATGATTTAAAAACAATTGACATTTTCGACACTTCATCAGGAATAAGTTATGTTATGGAAAATAATGAAGTTACTTATGAACCACCTGTTCTTAAGTTTCTAACATATTTGTCCAACATATCAGATAAAGTAAATAGCCATATAGCGGAGAAAACTAACAAACTATCTATTATCCTACCAAGCTTTCCAAGCAACCTACACGGTACTTCAATCTTTAAAAGATATAGTTCCCTATCAAATGCTAAAGAGTTCAATAGTGATTTAAAAAAGATCGTTTGGACTAAAGCAAAAGAACGTCAACAAAAAGACCTTGAAGAACAACTTATCAATAGTCAGAATTCAGATTTACTTCTTTCGCTAAAGAATCAGTCAGAAAGCATAGTAACAATTTTAAACAAAAATCAAGCTTTGGTCAATGGTTTAAGTTTAAAAAAGTTCAGAGAGATAAATAAGATTCGAAAAGAAATTGTTTCAAAAGAACAACAAATAAAAAACAGTGAAAAATTACTAAAGGATAATAAAATAAATGGTATAACAACTAATTTATGGAAAGTTCTTTGGGAGGCAGCAAGAGAATTTTCAGACAAAGAAGCCTATCCTGATAAAACTTACCCAAACACAGAAAATGAAGCAAAATGTGTGTTATGCCAACAAGAAATATCGATAGAAGCTAAAAAACGCTTTGAATCTCTTGAGACGTTCATAAAAAACAAGTTTAATACAGAGCTAAACGACTTGAAGCGAGGGCTTGAAGAGAAAACTAATAGTTTACCCAGTTTTTGGGAAGAGGAATTAAAAGAAGCCATTCTTTCAAAATCTGCTCTTTCGGCTGATTTATTAAAAAAGATTGAAAAATCATTCACCAATTTTGAATTACGCAAGGAATCATTTAAAAATGCCAAAAAAGAAACCGAACTAATAAAAATCATTGATTTTAAAGTACAGATACTATTAAAAAAGGAACTAAAATCAATTAGCAAGAAGCTTAAAGGACTTGAAGCTGCTAAAACTTCGAAAGGAACGAAACAGAATGAAAATCAAATTTTAGAGCTAAAAGCAGAAAAATGGATTGTGGACAATAAAAAAGCAATTGGAAATGCGATTGCGGATAAAGAAAAGCTTATAAGTCTTAATAAGGCTAAAACATTATGCAGCACAAATGCCTTATCAACTAAAAAATCTGAACTTGCAGAAAACCTAGTTACCAAAGAGTTTATACAAAACTTCGAAAAAGAATTAAAAGAATTAGGGGCTGATAATCTAAATGTAACAATAGTAAAATCTAAAACCTCAAAAGGAAAAGTTTACTACGCCATCAAGCTTAAAAACTCAATACTGACAGAAAGAATAGAAAATGTATTAAGTGAGGGAGAGTTTAGAATAGTTTCATTAGCTGCATTTTTAGCAGATGTGTCAAATAAAACCTATAACTCACCATTTATCTTTGACGACCCAATTTCATCATTAGACGTAGATTATGAAGAAAATACAGTTAAGAGAATTGTTGAATTGAGTAAAACTAGACAAGTAATTGTATTCACACATAGATTGTCTTTTTTAAGTCTATTAAATGATGAAGCAAGCTCTCAAAGTGTCAAGACAAAGAATGTAACAATCTTATCAGAATATTGGGGAAAAGGCCAACCTTCTAGACCTCTAATGGATTCCCAAAAACCTCTAGCCGCAATTAATACTTTAATTGACCAACGATTACCAATTGCAGTAAAAATATTACAAACGGTCGGAACAACAGAATACTTGCCAATAGTAAAATCCATTTGTAGTGATTTTCGTATCACATTAGAGCGGATTATTGAAAATGATTTACTTAACCAAGTAGTATTAAGATATCGCAGAGGTATACAAACTATGAATCGATTGGATGCTTTGGTTAAAATAAATCAAAATGATATTAATCTACTAGATGGTATGATGACTAAATATTCAATCTATGAACATTCTCAATCCGCTGTTCTTCCAACCAAACCAATTGACTCATCTGATTTAAAAAAGGACTTGGAAGATGTGAGAGATTGGATAAATGAATTTAAAAAGAGAAAATAACTAACGCCAATAACTAAGCGTTCGTGTGGTCGGCACGGCCGAAAGTGATAAATTTAAACTTATGTACTATTAACAAACATAACAGTAAAGTTGAAAGTAAGTGCTTCCTAATCCCCGCACTCCACTTATAATTTACCGTGGTGTTTAATTATCAATAATAACTATGACATTTACTGAATATTTAAATACAGATAATTTAGAACTTGAGGAAATTTCAAATTATTATATAGAATATTTGAAAAATTTATCCGCAAAAAATTATCCATTTGAGGAACATATTCATTTAAAAGGTGGAAGTGAAAAGTTTATTCTATGTATTGATAGAACTGCTTTAATAAAAAAAGAAGAAAAAAATCAATTTTTAGAAGACATCGATGAATTATCATCAACAATAAGAAGATATAGAAGACACGAAAAAACGATTCCTATAATATCATTTTTCTTACCATTAAAAGAAAAGTATCTATTTAGAATTCAAGAAATTTTTGAAAAAATATTTTCAGAAACTTTAAGGTTTATTAATGACGCTAATGAAAGTATATCCTACCGAAGAGAAAGACTTGATTTAAACGGATTTTACACCCCTGATAATTCGAATAAAAAGCAAATAAAAGACTTAATAAAGGAAGCAATAGATTTAATCAATGATGATAATAGTTTAACCAAAAAAAGTAAGGATCAAATAATTCAATATTTGACAAAAGTATTGAAAGACTTAGATTCAGAACATACTGATTGGACGAAAATAGTAGGTAAAATTAGTCAGGTAATTATTGTATTAGGAGCTTTAGGGTCTTTTGCAGGTGGTATATCATCTTTAATAAAAGCAAAAGAGAAACTGGAAGAAACAAATATAATTATTCAGAAAACATCTATAAACCTAAACCACAAAACTTTGAATCAGACATTTAATATAAATTCGAATGAACAAATTCAAAATTTAAATAATACAATACTTCAATTAGAAAAAGATAATTCTGAAAAATAACTAAACCCAATACTGTACCTTATGAAAAGTACTAGTCAACTTCTTCATAGTTCATATTCAATAATTTTCATATCTTTATGATACAAAAGGAGATCAAATTATATCTCCAAAGTTCTTTTCTTGGTTATAGTGTGCAAATAGGTGTGCATAAATAAATGAAAATCACAGAATAACAGTTATAGTAGGGGTTAAGTCAGTTTTAAGTTAAGCCTGCCACCCCGACTTGACGGGATTTCCTTGTGAAATCCCGTTTTTTTTTGATAATGAAGAAGATTTAATTCTTTCATTTTAAGGTAGTTATGACTAAATATTTGAGCCATGTAGGTGGTTCGATACGACCCGTTTTCATAGTACAATTTGCTGTCGAACACCATATCGAACAGTTCCCTTTTCTCCAAAGTGTCCAATTTATTGTAGATCCTTCCCAGATTCTTTAGGTAATCCAGGTTCTTATGGAATGCTTTATAAATCTTGGCCTTGTCCGTATCATGTACGGATATAGAAGCTTCCAATTTCATTATGTCCTTGTTGTAGGTGCTATACCAACGGTCATAGGTCTCTCTATCAATGGAATTCTCTATCCATTTCTCTTCCAGTGATATGAGCTTTTTCTTGGTCTGGTGCAATTTTATTCTATATCCTTGGATTTTATGCAGATTGGCGTTGACCTCGTTTTTTAACATTTCCTCACTTTTCTTTTTTATTTTGAGAATGGCCTCTTTTTTAAGGTTCAGCAATGTAAAAATCTGGGATAATTGCTTGTGGGCTTTGTTGGCGCTTATATTGTTGTGTTTGGAATGACAGCACTTGTAGTAGTAATAATAATTCAGGCCCTTCCACGCGAAGGTGCGCCTGTAAGTGGATTTCCATAATGGCACTTTAGAATTCCCCTCAATGGAATATTATCATCAATGATAGTTCTTTTCTTGTCCGGCTTTTTTAGTTTTTCCTGTACGTTGAGCCAGGTCATTCTATCAATAATGGGTTCATGGTTGGCAGGAAATAATCCGCCGGGGTGTTGCTTGAAGGGTTTGACTTTCTGCAATCCTGTATATATCGGATTTTGAAGAATATTATCTATTGTCGAATTCCCGGTTCTTTTCAACCCTAGTTTTCGTGCTTTCTTTTTAATCAAATAGGCAGGGGTGCCATGTAAGTACGCATCATAAATGTATTTTATGATTTCCGCTTCCGTATCGACCACCTCCAAGTGCTTATCTTTACCTTCACCAACTTTTTTGTACCCGAAAGGGGCATGGCCATAGATAAACCGTCCTTCTTTGGCCTTGGCAGTGTATATGCCACCTCTCACCTTGATGCTACGGTTAATGTTGTCATCCTCGGCCAAGAGAAATTGCAGACCGGCCCGGAAAAAACTACCGGGAGTCTCATAGTTGAAAGTAATACCTTCCGTAACCGAAACGATCTGGATGGAGTATATTTTCTGTAAACGTTTTACCAATACCAATGCTTCCCCAGCTTCCCTGCTAAACCTGTCCATTTGGTCCACGACCAGATAATCGACCCGTTTCGAATATTTCTCAATGAACATACGCAGTTTTTTAAAATCAGGGCGGTCAAAGGCCTAGCACTTTTGCCCCGGTCTATAAAGGAATCCACCAGTTCGACCCCATTAAACTCCAACCAGTTATCCGTTAACATTTCCTGCCTTTCTATTGAACTATGGCTTTGACCTAGTCTGCTGAACCGAAGGTATCTGATAGCTGTTTTCATGATTACATTCGTTTATGGTTATTTTTACAATGATCCTTGCCAGAAACTCTATAAGCTGTTCTTCTTTTTGCTGTTCTATTTCTGCATTGATTTCTGAAATTTCGAAATCCATGGAATGCGCTTTTTTCTTCATTTCTCTCCTTCATTTCCTGTGGGAAAAGCGTAGTATAAAGATTATTAACAATCCTTTTCCTACGAAATTTTCACATCTGTTTTTTGCACTATTGTATAAGCGAAAAGCCCGGAATCCGGGCTTTTTGTTTTGATCCATGTCAAGACTGATAGGGGTAGTATTTGGGGCCCGTTCCTCAAACATGCCAACGACTCGATGGAGCTGTTGTCCCAAGAGTGTAGTGCCTTAATTATGTGTATTGATATTTATAAGGTGTAAAAATAAAAAAAGCCTTTAACTAATGTGCTAAAGGCTTTTCTTTTTTACAGGATTAAGTTATCCCTTTTTCGTTTCATCAACGGAATTGCTATCATTTTCCCCGGTTCCCTGTAAATTCTTTTCAATCGAGTTCAGTTCCGTATCCTCCGTGAAATCATCAACTGTACAGGAAACTATAATGCTAGAAAATAAGATTAAGATCATAGTGGTTTTTATGGTTTTCATAAGTGCAAAATTTTAAGATTAAACAATGGTTTACCTTGCCGCGTTGATCGCAGCTATTTCAATTGTGCACAATGAAAAGCGTTGTTGTTTTTGTTACGCCAGTGAAGCTTCAGGGCTAAAATAGCATCTATGAATGAGGACAACATCCCTAAAAACAAATGTTTAGTGAAACCCTCACATCTATGAGGGAAATCGTCATTTTACATAGGGAAATCAATTCAAGGTTATAAATGCCTTATTTGACAGTCTGGCATTGATAAGATCAATGTTATCCATAAAGGTTTTTGTAAAAGGGATTTGAAAATCGGGGTCTTTTATAATGCAAACGCCCTTGCCATAATGTATCCTTGAAATGAACTTGCTGTTTACGATATAACTTTTATGGATTCTTAAAAAAAATGAAGGTAGTGTGTCCTCAAAGGTTTTCAATGTTTTGTAAGCTCCTATGACTGAGCCGTCTTTCATTTGAAAATCGGTGGTATTGTTATCCGCTTTCAAAAAAAGGATGTCATCGGTATTTAAATATTGATAATCTTTATTCGATTTAAGGCAAATTGTTTCATAGGTTTTCGATGGGTGTTTTTTTTTATACTTCAGAATACTTCTGCGCAGGTTTAATTCCGTTATGGGCTTTAAGAGATAATCAAAAAAATCATATTTATAAGCCTTGTAAGCACTCTTTTTTGAGGAAGATAGTGCAATAAAGGCGGATCCTTTATGCTGTGTTTGTTAACGTCCAAAAGAAAATCGAGTAAATCATCAATAACATTGTCTATCCCCAAAAAAATAATGTCCGGAGCATTCTTAAATATGAGATTAAGTGCTTCGTCTTGATTTTTAGCAGTTCCTAAAAACCGCATGTCATCAAAACTATCTGCTATAGTTCTAATACATTTTTCGGTATCAACATCTTTTTCTATGATAATATATTTTTTCAAGACATGGGCTTAAACGAATCTCAAAATATATCTAATGAAGTTGTATATGGGGTATGGGCACCCCGTAAAAATAGTAAGGGTGGATACCGCCGATTGTAATGAAATTACTGGTTTACTGAAAAAGTGATCCGACACCAAAAGCCATTGAAGTGGGTATGGCCTTTGTGGATATGGCTATTACAGAAACGTGACAATCAAGGTCTGGGCTCTCCAAGTGTTTATGCCAATTGGATCAGGATACTCATACAATCCCCTGATGGGGCAATAATTATTGGTTTTTATCTTTGTACTTGGAACAAATAAGTGGATATGGAAGAAAATAAAAGAACGGTTGCAGAATTGACCATCCATTACAAGAGGCAACGCTTGATGAGCATACTGTTTGATACTAAGGAAACGGCCGATGCCTTTGTGGAAATATTAACCGGAAAGTTCAATGAAAAAGGCAAAAAGGAATTTTCATTTAGCGGGGAAATCAAAACAATATATTCCGGAGATGGCATTATTGACGAGCTTAATGATTGGATAGACAATAAAATAGAGCCCAAAGGTACCATTCTGGATCTCATTAAAATATTGGATCGTTTAAATTGAGGCAAACCCAGATTTTTGCTAACTTGTGTAACAGATACCATTGTTGGCAGCTGGGCCTTTCTTTAGCTTATCTATTTCCCAATCTTATCTTTTATCTGCTTTGGGTAGCGGTCTCCTAAAATTTCTATGCTTTCCAACGCTGAATTGATTTTACCAAGTTCATCATTTGATAAAGAGATTTTTACACTTCCAATATTTTCTTGTAATCGATGTATTTTAGAAGTCCCTGGGATAGGCACAATAAATGATTTTTGAGCTAATAGCCAAGCCAATGCAATTTGGGCGGGTGTAGTATCTTTGTCTTTGGCAACTGAAACTATCAGGCCCACTAAATTTTGATTGGCTTTGCGGTTTTCTTTATTAAAACGGGGAGACATATTACGACTATCTTTTTCGTCAAATTCGGTATTAACAGTAATTGTACCCGTTAAAAACCCTTTCCCTAGAGGACTAAATGTGACAAATCCGATTTCTAATTCTTCCAAGGTTTGAATGATTTCTTTTTCGGGTTCTCGATAAAACATAGAATATTCGCTCTGCAAAGCCGTAATTGGTTGTACAGAATGCGCTTTATGAATGGATGTGGTGTCAGCTTCTGAAAGGCCAAAATATTTTACTTTTCCTTCCTGAATCAATTCTTTTACTGTACCTGCAACTTCTTCCATAGGTACGTTAGGGTCAACTCTGTGTTGATAAAATAAGTCGATGTAATCGGTTTTTAACCTTTTAAGGGATGCTTCTGCGGTTGCTCTTATTGTTTCCGGGCGACTGTCTGTCCCTAATCGGGGATTTCCTTCTCTGAAACCAAATTTTGTAGCTATAACTACTTTTTTTCTGAATGGTGAAACGGCTTCTCCAACTAAGAGTTCGTTTTCTCCGTAGGCTTGTGCCGTATCAAAAAAAATAATGCCATTTTCGTACGCAGAACGAATCACATTAATAGACTCTTCTTGTGGAGGAGCTCCGGGAAAACTTAATCCCATACAACCATATCCTAATGTTGATACTTCCAACCCTGTGTTTCCTAATTTCCTTGATTTCATTTTTTTTAAGTTTGAATGTTTAATGAAACAAAGTTCTCATTTTGAAAAACGAAATCATTTGACATAAGGCAAAAAGGCAAACTAGCTAATTTTTTTTCTAATTCTGCTTAATGTGGGTTGAGTGATGCCCAAATAAGAAGCAATGTAGGATAAAGGGATACGGTTGACTAAGTTGGGAAATTTTTGCATAAATTCAACATAACGGGTCTGTGCATCCTGTTCAACCAAAAGGCTCCTTCTGTCTAACTTGTCTCTTTGCTGTTTCCCGATTATTTTTTGAATGATATTATCCCAACTAACTATGGTGTCTGAAATTTCTTTCCAATCTTTTTTCTTGAAAATCACGAGTTTGGACTCTTCTACGGCTTGTAAATATTCGGATGGGATATAGTTTGATTCGATATTATGCCCATAAAGAATCAATAGGTTTTCTTCAATAAAGTAACGGGTAATCTCTTCACCTTGATTATTGTAATAATAAACCCTTAATGTACCTTTGGTCGTAAACCCGACATACTTTATATGCTTTCCCGCTTCCCAAAAGAAGCCGTCTTTCGTCAATGTAATTTCTGACCCTTTCTTTATGATCAGGTCAATTTGCTGTTGATTCAAATTACCAAACTGTAATATGTATTCTATAAAATCGTTCATTTAGCAAAATTAGTAACCACTATTTGTGTAGGATTTGACATTTGGCAAAAAGTACTTCGTTCGTTTTCGCCTTTCTGCCAACGGCCACGCGGCTATGGCGGATAGCGTTGCGAGCTTGCTCGCATTAGCTGCCGGGAGCCATTGGACGCTGATTCGCTATGGCCGCTGTTGGGAAAACGTGCTTCTTTCCATTTGCGGTGCGATGGCCTTTATTGGTTAAACGTATAATAAATATAGCGAATAAGCAGTCGTACCGCGTTGTTAGCGGTAGTAATTGTTTCAATTAAATGATGCTCTGAATTGCAATGGTGTTTGTTGCGTATTCTTCTTAAACATAGTACTGAATGATTGGGGGTATTCAAACCCCAAATCATAAGCGATTTCCTTTATGCTTAAATTAGTTGTGGAAAGCAGTTCTTTCGCTCTTTCAACTATGGATTCTTGAATATGTGTTTGCGCATTTCTGCCAGTAGCATTTTTCAACAAATCACTCAAATAACTAGGGGAAACATTTAGCTTTTTAGCGAAAAAGTTAACCGTTGGCAGCCCCGAAATTGTAGCATCACTTTTTAAGTACGTTTCAATCAATTCTTTCATTTCAGCAACTAAATCGTTGTTTACAGCTCTTCTTGTCAGGAACTGTCTATTGTGAAAACGCTTTGCATAACGGAGAAGCAGGTCGATATGGGAAACAATTAGCTCCTCACTATAATGATCGATATTATTTTTTAATTCATCCTGCATTTGATGCATCAGAGACATAATGACATTGTCCTCTTTTTCAGAAAGGTGAAGCGCTTCTGCGGTAGAATAAGAGAAGAATCCATAATTACCAATAATCTTTCCTAATGCATAATGCCGTATAAGGTCAGGTTTAAAAACCATCATATATCCTGACACGGGGTCATCTGTAGGATTCGTGACAGAAAAGATTTGACCTGGTTTGGTAAAACTCATTACTCCTTCATCAAAATCATAATGAGCTTGTCCGTACCGAAACTTGCCTGAAGTCCCTTTTTTAATCGCCACACAATAGAAATCATAATAAAAGCTGCTCCAAATTTCATTAGAATCGAATTTTAAATGCTCAAAATCGATCACGCTTATCAAAGGATGAATTGGTTTTGACAAATTGAATAATCTATGAAGTTCAGATATTGACTCAATTTTATACGGAGCAGCTTTTTTTACACTATTTTTGTTCAAAATCAGTAGATAAAGATAAGGTTTTCCATTGTTCCATTTCTTCCTTTTCGTTTTTACGAACTTCCAAAATGGCATTGTAACTATCAGAACCTAAAGGAAGATGCAAGGGAGGATTCGGCATTTCTGCAAGTTTAAGTACTACCTCTGCTAATTTTTTAGGATTCCCTAATTGTTTGCCATCGAATCCCGTAAACTGTTCTACCTGTGTGTCTAAATTATAGGCGTCAATTTTATTTTTTGCAATATTGAGCGTGTCCTCATTCATAAAATTTGTGTGGAAGGTTCCTGGAGCCAATATGGTCACTTTAATGCCAAATGGCGCAACTTCTTGAGCCAAAGCTTCCGATAATCCTATAACTGCGTATTTTGAAGCACTATAGCTTCCATTGCCCGGATAGCTCATATAACCCATCATAGAAGCAGTGTTGATGATATGCCCTGATTGTTGCTTGCGTAAATGTGGCAAAACGTTTCTAATGATATGGGTCATTGCAAAAACATTTACATCCATTGTTTTTCTAAACTCGGCATCACTTATTTCTTCGATATTCCCCAACAGGTTATATCCTGCATTATTGACCACAACATCTATTTGTCCAAATTTATCTATGCTTTTTGAAATAGCATTTTCAATAGCTGTTTCATTGGTGATGTCCAATTTTATTGGAAGCAAATTTACCTCGTGTTCTTCAATTTTTTCTAAAAGCGTGTCCGTATTTCGAGAAGTTGCAATGACTTTATCGCCATTATTCAAAACTGCTTTTGTAATTTCAAGTCCCATTCCTTTAGAGGCTCCGGTAATAAGCCAAACTTTTTGTGTACTCATCATATTTGTTTTTTACAAAACTATAGTGTACATAGACTTATAAAGTTTTCAAATCAAGGATAAACGTATTTAAATTCAAGATCACAGTTGATTTGTCTTATTACCGCTAACTAAAGGATACTATAAAAGTAGGCGATTTCGCAGCACCAAACCTTCGGGTAAGCACAAAGTATGGTACGAGTCAAAACTCTTGATTTTAATACTGTTTCGCCTGTTTTTTTATATTCATTGTTGGCATTTCGTTTTTTATAATACTTTTCTCCATAAGTCCATAAAACCATTTTCAGTCCAATATTTTTCTAGCTCTGAATGTTTTAGTGATTTTGGTTTTTCTTTAAAGCTCCATAATTCTCCGAACTTTTCTTTTGCAATTTTAAGAGGTCTTAAAAACACATCTGAACTTCTGATTTCCACATTACTTGTTAGGGAAGGCTACACTCATAACTTTAAAAATAGCAATTTCTATTGTCAATATCTAATTCCATATAAATTCCTAATTCATAACCACAAACGTATTCAGGAAATGTTTTTCCGTCATTAGACCATACATCATCATAACTTTCCTTTGTTAATGCTCGAAGTCTAATTTTATCACTTGCCTTTTCGTATTCAGGGCGGTTCGACTTTTTCATTTCCAATGCAAGTAAGTTGTCGTTTCCAATATTGTTCCCACGACTATGAATAATCACATCACAGTTTATTTTAACTTCCTTCATTTCGTGGTCAAGAATAGTTTTGATTTCTCCATTTTGTTTTCTGTTATATTCCGGGTCAGAATAATATTCAGATAGTTCATATTTTTCAAGTAAAATAAATCTTTCCAACGAATCCACAGACATTGTGTTTCCTTCAATGGTTTTGATACTTTTTTCTTGAGCAGAAAGAAAAAGACAGGAACAGCAAATTGCAATCGCTCTGGCCAATTTTAATACTTGTGACATTATTTATAGCCGGGTTTATTGTTTGATCCACATCAATTGTCCAAAATTCAAAATGGCAATCTCTGATCGGTCATTGGCAATAAATTCATACTCTTTTTTATAAGAATCATTCCCTTGGGCTTGAAATTTATTATTTCCAACCAATGTCAAAGGTACTTCCTGTAGGGTTCCATTTAGGTACGTGGAATACAACTTGCCCTCTTTTAAATAGATTTTGAGACTATCATATCCGCCCTCCAAAGTGTAGGTGCCAATATAACTACTTAATTCTGTGATGGTTTTTTTTGTATATTGAGGTACAATGAGCCTACTTATATAATCATTCATTTTGTTGAAATCAAAGTCAGTAGTATTGGTAAGAATCACCCAACCTATTTGAAGTTCAGGATTAAAGACTATCTGACTTCGAAAACCCAGCATGGAACCTTCGTGCAAAAGAAATGGATAAGAACGTTTCCACCCGATACCAAAATATTGCATCATCCTTCTGTATTTGCTTTCCAAAAGCTGATTATAAGAGCTATCATCAAACTGGAAACTGATAAATTTAATCAGGTCCTTGGCCGTAGAATACATGCCTCCGGCGTAAAGAATAGCGTTTGGTTGATAGATGGGCGTTTGAATAAAATCTTGTTTGGTGGTATCAAAATAATAGCCTTTGGCCAAGCGAGTGTTTCCAATAGTGCTTGTGCCAACCCCTGTATTGGCCATCTTTAATGGTTGGCATATATTTGACATGACATAGATTTCAAAATCGGTTCGTGAGGCGCGCTCCAAACTTATCCCAAGCAACGAATAACCTAGATTGGAATAGTGACGGTCACCACCTCTCAGAAGTTGATAGACTGGATATTCTTTCTTTATATACTTTAGAGATCGGAGTACTTCTTCTATGGTTGCAGAGGCTATGGTATCTTGTTTTTTATTTGCCAACATCCATTGGTCGACTTGTTTTGTAAATCCGATGTCTGCAGGAGAATTTCGTGGTAGCCCGGATGTATGTGTTGCCAGTTGTAATAAGGTTGTCCCACTTTTGTTTGACGATGGATTTTCGCCTGTATATTCGGGTATATACTTTATTATATCATCATCAAATTTTACGGTTCCATTTTGTATCAATTGCATGTACATGGTGGCAGTAAACATTTTGCTAATGGAGAGTATGGGGTATTTTGAGTCTAGTGTGGCGGGTATTTGATTTTCCAGATCCACATAGCCCAGAGCTTCACTAAAAATAATGTCATTTTTGTGGAGAATGGCCACGACAATGCTAGGTGAATGGTATCTGTTTTTAAATCCCTCGACCCCCAGTTTTAATTGTAAGACAATAGAATCATGAAGCTGTGCTATTGTAAAAAGAGGCACGAATGTAAAAATGATTGCGACAGAAAACGATTTGATTTTCATGTTAATTGATTTGATGTTTTGTGCAAACCTATGTTTTCTGGATTTGATACATGCTGACAGTCATGTGCCATTTTTATGACATTTACTTTAAAAGCATCTACTTCCGATGGAATTATAGAAGGTTAGGAGAAAATGAGAGTATGTCTTTTGATTGGTTCAATCTTGCAGCTATGCTGAATGTGATGACAAGAAGCAGCGAAATGAACACTAAATATATCCAAATAAATATAGGCACCTCCATTATCTCACTTGTGCCAAAAACAAGTTGGACAAAAAGTGAAATAAACACCATCAATACCAAGGTTAGTGCAGACCACATAATTTGAAAGCTAATAATCTTCAATGCCGCTTTTTTGTCATTTTTATGAGATAAGTACTTTCTGAATACAAAATATAGAATGGCAGGAACGATTAAATTGGAAAACGGAATAATTAAGGCAACCAGTGAAGATAAATTAATGTATTTGAGTTGTTTTATTGAAGTCAGGGAGTTGTCATCAATTTGTGTGTTTCTGCTGTTGAAATTTTCATTGTTATTTGTAAAAGCATCTTCCGGAATCTTCAGGGCTTTACACAGTGATTTTAATACAAAGGGACTGCCGTTTGTATCATTATTCTCTAATCTTTGGATAGTTCTAATGGACACCCCAGAGCGGACAGCCAGCTCCTGCTGGGTTAGATGCCTAGACAACCTATGCTCTTTTATTGTTTTTTTCACCATCTTCTTATTAATTCTATATCAAGGTAAAGGAAATGATTTAGTCCAATATATTATTTTGTTTTTAAGTTGTCAAAAAATTAGCTTGTCAACCTCAGATATTTTGTATTTGTCAGAATATTTTAACCATTTTATTTCTTCAATTTCGGAATTTGCTTTTAACTCTCCAAAATATTTTCCAGAATAGCAAGTCATTTTCACTATAACTCCTTTTGAATGTCCGTGGGCTTGAGCCTCAAAAGTGCCGATATAATTCAATGTTTTATTATCAATTACTTCACTTAGCTCCTCTCTAATTTCTCGAATTAGAGCTTGTTCGTCCGTTTCTCCAGTTTCTCGTTTTCCGGCAGGAATGTAGTGTTTGTCTTTTCCATAGCTTTTAGTCGAGAGAATTGATTTGCCTTTTATTTCTATCCAAGCAAGTTTGTCAATTATTTTCATATCCTGTCAAAAGTTTAAATATTATTCGCTCTTTAAAGAATTTCGTCAACTTCATTTTCACAATTTTGTTATTAACGCTGCCTTTCGAAGCGCATTATTGCCCCTCATAACAGAACGGAATTAAGAAAGTCATACTTCACACTCACATCACCCGCAGCTGGCATAAATTTTGTTGGCAGTATTAGGACCTATCTCCTCTGTTCATTGGTAGCCGTGTTTTTCGCCAAATTGATTGCTCAAAGGGGCAAAGAACAAATTCAATATCATTTCTTGTTGTATTTAAGATTGTATAATTGTAGTCCATTATAGCTGATATTGATTTGGCCATGGTGATGGAATGGACACATACAAGCAGATATTATATAATCCAGAGCTAAATGTTTAACAATAATTTGAAATGAAGGTCCCTTTTGTAAGATTTTTAAGCCTTGTATTTGTTGTTTTTCTATCATGTAAGCAAAATAACTCAGAAAAGGAATTGGACATTCTAAGTGAGCAAAACCTTAGACTAAAGGATTCAATCGAAAAAATTTTGACCGCCAAAAAAAGAGCTTATTTGACCGATAGTGTTCGAGTGGATTTCTCGAAGGGCATACTTGGCAAGCTTTATTATTCAGATACATTAGTCCTATCTGCGAGATTTGCTGACTGTGGTGAATTTGGTGGGCACAAGGAATACCTAAAGATATATTCGGACAAAGAAAAAAGATTGTGTCTATTTATAAATAAGTCGATTGACTGTAAAAAAAGCTATGATGACTATGTTAAGATTGACAGCACATTGTTCGAATTAACCAAAAAAAATGAACAAAGTATATTGGAGTACCTACTTGAACTTACCGAAATAAGTATGCTTGGGCAAGACCTATCACTGAACTACAGTAACGATTATGAAATGAAATTAAATAGTGGATTAACAGGGGAACCATATTTTCTGGAAAACCCACTAATGCATATTTATTTTCAAGACCAATCTCTAAGGTGGCCTCAATTTATATTACTGACAAACGAAATTAAAACCACGGCAAGCAAAATATCCAAGCCATGATCAAGTGTTCCAAATCGGAATTATAAGTGAATTTGATTTTTCGTTAAATAATATTTACAGCAATTCCATACTCATCCTGATGGCAAATTAGGTGCAACTCAATCTACACCTGGACTTTCTCAAGACGTCAAAACTCTTCAAGTTGATAAGCCATTTATACCTAACGCAACTTTTATTATATTGTATAGAATTACAGGGCAGATAAAACCAGGTGACTGTCCCGCCCCTGGCTCAAAGGACAAAAAAATTTCTTTTGGAATCAAGGCTTTTTGAATAATTTGGGTTTTAAAAAGGAATGTAAAATGGTCAGCAAGGTGTTAAATTGAAAAACCTATCCATTCGGGAAGGATAGGTTGACAAATACATTTGGCATGTTTTCCTAAAAATCATCGAATAACCTACCAGCTACTCTATATCTAGGATACAATAGGTGCATATTTCCCCCGATTTTCCCAAAGGGCCCAGAGATTGATAAGAAACATGATCAGCCCCACCCCGACACCGGCCACGTCATGGACCAGGTGATGGATCACTATTCCCACCATTACGGGCAATATCACAATGGCCCCCAATGCCCTATATTTGGGTATGGCAAATAGAACGCCCCCGATTATTTCAACCAGTGCCACAAGGGGCAATAGCCATTGAATGGTCATCAGAGCACCAAATACCTGCATCATCTCTTCCGAAAGTTCCGGCATGGGCATATAATTAAAAAATTTATTGAGTCCTGAATTCACCATCATCAAGGCAAACAGGATGCAAACTACATTAAGGATTTTGTTTTTCATTTTAATTGTTTTGATTAATTGTATTTTGGAAGGTTAAAATTATTTATATTTACTATACAAAAACCACTACTTAACAAAACGTAAGTAACTTTCCTAAAGGTAAGTGGTGTAGTTGAAATGTAATGAAAACAAGCACCGACCTGGATAAATCCAAATGCAATGCCTGTATCCATGCCATGGAGGATGCCCTCTACGTCATCGGGGGTAAATGGAAATTGCGCATCATCATCGCCCTTAGAGAAGGGAACAAACGTTTCAATGACATTCAACGGGCGGTATCCGGAATATCGGCAAAGGTGCTGTCAGCTGAACTGAAATCCTTGGAATCAAATGGGCTGATTGCCCGTAATGTGCTTGTTGATGAATTTCCGGTCGTTGTGGAGTATGTACTGGATGACTATAGTACCTCATTGAATGAGATGTTGGAGTCCTTGATAAATTGGGGTATTGGCCATCGACAAAGGTTGGCCGATGCAAACCGGCCAAAATAGTTTCAGAAAGGATGTTCCGAACCTAATCCATTATTGGATAGATCGTTCTATTAAGGTGGACGCGGTTTTCCTATTATTATTAGTACAAAACAATCCCAATATTGGACAAAATGGAGTGGAAGAGGACTATAAGGTAATACGGGATTTTGTTTGTCTCTCCAATGCTTTGGTCAAAAATCAAGCAAGGATTAAGGGATCCGAGTATATAACCGGCTCCCTAACCGATCACTATTTGGATTTATCAGATTATTTTAAAACGGCACTAGTGGCCTCGACCAGAATGTTTTCCATTTCCTGGAGCAGTCCATCTATCGGGATGTCACTGGTATTGGTCAAGCATAGCGAACCATTACTGGTGATCACACCTATGGTCTGTTCTTTGCCCTTGCCAGAACGGACCATGGAACCATAGAGTGCCTTTAGTTTAAGCGGCCCAAAATCGATCCCAAATTTGATTAATCCCAAATTGGTCACCATGATCTCTTGGTTGAATGCCTCTTTCAGGGTGTCGATGATTTTCTGGATATCTGTCGTATTGAAGGTCAGGTCCCGGAAAAAATTGGTATAGTTCCTCGCATGTTCCGCTGTGTCGGTCCCTTCAAGCCCTGCCTTGGCCAACCGGGCCAAGTCCTAAAAGGACAGTTGTTGCTCCCCTTCAAAATAAACGGGATGGGTCGTGATGTTGAGGCCAAAACTGTCATCCGTCCCCAAGGCTTTTCTCAAACATATCGGGGATATCAATTCTATTTTTTATCGGCCCATCCCTTTCTCATGTTCCGACAGGCAATGAGCACAGCCGCACACAATGCCCCATGGACGGTCGTTTGCTCCTCCTTGGATCTATTTATGATATCGCGTGTGTTTTCTGCTGAAAAACGAAGGCTTGAAATTTTAGGGACAAAGGATTTTTTGACCTTTACCAACGGTCTTGTCCGCTCCGAACCCACGACATCCTGATCTTTAGGAAGCCCAAGGGTCTCATCATTCGTTTTTTGCGGTTGCATGGGTTCCAGTTTCTGACGGCTGATGGCAGCAAGGATATCCCTGAACAGATAGGTCATTGAAGTACTATCTGCCGTCGCATGATGCCCGATTAGTATCAATTCCGTGTTATTGGGCCGTTGTACCAGGACTGCCCATACAAGCGCTTCCTTTTCTGTTTTGAATCGGGTGGCCAGTTCCTTTTCTACCTCCTGTTCCCAGCGATGCTCCTGATCCACTTCCAGGACCCACAACGGGATGGGGATCCAAGCCGCATGTTTGAACACTGGTCTTGAATAGGCATCCATGACAATCCTAATGGAAAGGTTGGGATGTCGCTGCTGTGCCTTATCAAGGGCCTCCGCCATTCTGAAACGGGTCTATGGCCATCAATTTCTCCGGCGATCGCAAAATCTTTGGAGTCAATATAATCCAATAGCTAAAAGGTTTTCTCGAATGCACCTAAGGTGCGGTTTTGCTTATTTTTCATACAATTATTGTTTATGGCACAAAATTGCGGAAGCAAAGCAGACCCGTAAATGGAGAAAAGACATTATATCTAGTAGATTTTTCCCAGTTGGACATGTGGCTCAAGGAACCAAAAAGTTTGGCTTTGCCATAGGGGTCATAAGGGATGGACCTGAAAATGGACAAAAGCATATTTGTATGGGGATTTTTTCTTGCTTTATCCAGATTGCTCCCTTTCGATTAAAATGGCAATTTATATAGGTTTGATTCCAAGAGTCATCGAATACACCTTGAAAGCATCCGATCGATCTTCCGAAGGCCATTTGCCCCCCTTTTTTGATATAAAAAGCATGATTTTTTAGTCTTAGGGAAAAATATACAATATCTATCCACCTTTGTCCATTTCTTGGCGGTTGGATCTGTCCCATCTTTGCAGTGTCAAAATAATATTAACTTTTAAAAATCAATAAGATGAAATCAATTTTAACAACAACCGCTTTATTGTTGACACTATTATCCAACCAAGACGTTTTTGGACAAGGGAAAAGAGTACCAGCTTCTTTGGGTAGGAGCGAATACATTGAAGTTGAAAAAGGAGTCAAGCTCCACGTCACCGATATGGGCGAGGGAGAGCCCATAGTCCTGATCCATGGTTGGCCACTTAGTGATGCCATGTATGAATACCAGTACCAATATTTAAGCCGAAAAGGGTTCAGGGTCATAGGTATTACATTGAGAGGCTTTGGAAAATCGGACAAACCATATGGACGTTACGACTTTGATGTTTTTTCGGATGATATTAAAGTGGTCCTGGAAAAGCTAAAAATTCAAAATGCAGTATTGGGTGGTTTTTCAATGGGTGGAGCAGTGGTACTTCACTACGTAACAAAATATGATGCTGCCCACGTGGGCAAACTTGCCCTTTTCGGTGCCGCTGCACCTTCTTGGAAGAAAAGGGAAGGATCGCCATATGGTATTTCAGAAGAGGATGCGAACGGATTAATAGCACAAACATTGACAGCAAGGGAAGATTTGATTGCTGGGCTGGGCAGTGCATTTGTCGCCAAAGAGGGCAATATATCCAAAAATGTAGAAAGATGGTTGGAAAACATCAATTTGGAAGCTTCCCCATATGCGGTAACGGAATCGATCAGTGCTTTAAAAGACCTTGATTTACGACCAGAGCTTTCAAAGGTTAAAATTCCCACAGCCATATTCCAAGGTACCCAGGACAAACTATGCCCATACGAATTTGCCATAGAACTCAATAAAGGAATCAACAACTCCTATCTGGTGAAATTTGAGAACAGCGGTCATGCCCTGTTTGTCGAAGAGGCCGAGAAGTTCAATATTGAACTTGAAAAGTTTGCCAGACTTTAATTTGTCGGCATTGGCAGGACATCATCTTCCGTCCTGTCAATGTCAATTTACACAAGGCTTAACATACCATTGTTGAATTGGTGGTTGCCCATCTATCGTGTTACCAAAATTTGTACGTTTACCTTTTATATTTTTAAGATGAAATCCGAACAGCTGTTTCAAAGCGAACTCAAGACCCTTGGACTCCTGCCACTTAATGAGAATTACATCCCCAGTGTCAATGACGAAGTCTATAGGGAGTACATTAAGGTGCTGTTCCTTTCCCCAGGTTATCGGTTACAGGTGGACCTGACGACATATACCATCGATAGGCCATCCCTGTTGTTCGTCATTCCTAACCAACATTTGCAGATAGAACAGATCGGTGCTGAAGCAGGCTATTTGATCTTTTACAACCGGGATTTTTATTGCATTCAGATCCACGATGATGAGGTCGCTTGTGATGGCCTGTTGTTCAATAACATCCATAACATGCCTATTGTTCGATTGGATGAGGGGAATGCCCCTTTTTTCAACCATATCTTTGGCCAGATCGCAAACGAATTCGCCCTGCAGGACCCGTCAATTGAAGAAATGATACGTACCTATCTGAAGCAACTCTTCATCAAATCGGCCCGTTTGTGGAAGAAGCAAAACCTCAATAAAGTGATTGTAGAACACCAAAACGATCTGGAGTTCTTTAGAAAGTTTACCATGTTGGTGGAAGCACACTACAGGCAGAAACACCATGTAGCGGACTATGCGGAACTCCTAGGTGTTGCCCCCAAAACAATAACCCATAAGTTCAAAAGGTTAAAGCTCCCTTTGCCCAATGATGTGATCAAGAACAGGATAGTGCTGGAGGCCAAAAGAATGCTGGCATACACTGACCGGACATCAAAAGAGATAGGATATATATTGGGCTATGGGGACCCGGCCTATTTCAGTAGGTTGTTTCTCCAAAAAGCAGGTGAGACACCATCAGGTTTCCGAGCAAAATTTCTCTCCAAGGATTAATCTAAAATGTTATGCGCAATTCTTCTAAGGCTCTTTTCCTAGGGCTTCTGGCTTCGCTGTTCTTTGCGGTCACTTTTATTGTGAACCGATTGATGTCCTTGGAAGGCGGTAGTTGGATATGGAGTGCATCTCTACGTTTTTTTTGGATGTTTCCCTTTTTCCTGCTGATTGTTCTTTCCCGTAGGAACTTTGGGATGCTGTGGCGTGAAATTAAAAAACATTGGCTACAATGGGTGCTCTGGAGCTCGATCGGGTTTGGCATCTTCTATGCGCCACTGACTTTTGCATCGGCCTATAGCCCTTCCTGGTTGGTGGCAAGTACATGGCAGTTTACCATTGTCTCGGGTTTGTTGATGGCACCTTTGATCCATAAACAAGGAAAGGGCAAGCAAGGAAGCCTGTTTCCATCCCTATGGTTTTCAGGGGTTATCCTATTGGGCATTTTGGTCATGCAGGCGGGGGAGGCGAAATCCCTTTCTGTTAATCATATGGTATTGGGAACAGTGCCCGTGCTCGTGGCGGCATGTGCGTACCCCTTGGGCAATCGTAAAATGATGATGCTCACTGGTGGCAGATTGGACGTGTACCAACGGATACTGGGCATGCTGATCGGGAGTATGCCTTTCTGGCTCTTATTGAGCGGATATGATCTGATCGTTGAACATACGGTTCCGGAGAATAACCAATATGTCCAGACCTTTGTTGTGGCACTGACTTCCGGGGTCGTGGCCACGGCACTGTTCTTTCTGGCCACCGATAAGGTTCGTCATGACGAAAAATCCCTGGCCATGGTCGAGGCCACGCAATCCACAGAGGTGTTGTTTGCCCTACTGGGAGAAATGGTGATCCTGAGTGCGCCTATCCCTGATGGTTATGCCTTGGGCGGAATGGTGCTGATCATTGTTGGGATGGTGTTGCACAGTACCAAAGCCAAGAAGAGGTAGTGGGACAAAGATATGGCGCTGCGTTGGCCTTATTTGGATTTTTGATCTTCATTGATGTTGCTGGCCTTGGTCAGTCGTTTGGTGATCACTTCCCGTAAGCGCTCTGCGTTGTCATCCCCCCAATGCCCTATGGCACCGATAACGGGAATCAGGCTCTTGCCAAATTCGGTAAGGCTGTATTCCACCTTTGGTGGGACCACGGGATAGATCTTTCGGCTGACCAGTTCATGGTCCTCCAACTCTTTTAACTGAATGTTCAAGACCCTGCGCGAAGCATCCGGTATCTTACGCTGCAGCTCACTGGGTCTTTGATGGCCTTGATCGATGAACCAGAGCAAGCGCATCTTCCATTTCCCGTACAGGACTTCTCCGATAAGGTCAAGTCCACAATTTAAATTGGGCATTGTCTTTCTTTCATACATATTACAAAAATAAACCTATGTCCCATTTTGGACAATAGGGGAATAATTTATCCCTATATGAATCGTAACTCCGTACTTGTGAGAAAGTATCATACGGCAGAAATTTGTACCAAACAATTTCAAATGGATCAGAAAATGGATTATCAGAATGAACTGGTCGGCCAAATTGCATTGGTGACCGGAGGAACAAAAGGGACGGGTAAGGCAATAGCCGAACGCTTGAACAACGCTGGGGCGAAGGTGATCGTTACCGCCAGAAACCAACCGGAATCCAAGGTCGATGGGATACAATTCATTCCATCGGACCTAAGTACCCAGGATGGCCCGGGAAAGGTTGCATCCAAAGTTTTGGACCAATTTGGCAAGATCGACATCCTTGTCAACAATCTTGGGGGCTCGGAAACCCCTGGCGGGGGATTCGCAGCGCTGACCAATGAGGACTGGGAATCGACCCTCCAGACCAATCTTTTGGCCCCGGTCCGTTTAGATCGCGCCATCCTGCCACAAATGGTTGAAAGGAATAGTGGGGTGATCGTCCACATTGGGTCGATTCAAGGAAGATTGCCCCTGCACGATTCCACATTGCCCTATGCTGCGGCAAAAGCAGGCCTGATCAACTACAGCAAAGGATTGGCAAAAGAAGTTTCACCAAAGGGAGTAAGGGTACTGACCGTTTCCCCGGGCTGGATCATGACGGAAGCATCCAAAAGGATGATGGAACGCATTTCGGAAAGCTCCAATATCTCTGTGGAGGCAGCTGCCCAGACCGTTATGGACGCATTGGGCGGCATACCCTATGGAAGACCGGCACAACCAGAAGAGGTGGCCGAACTGATCGGGTTCCTGGCCTCTCCAAGGGCTGGCTACTTGACGGGCACGGAATATGTGATCGATGGGGGTACCATCCCTACCATTTAATGACCACACTGTATAAAATAATTCGTATAACACTAAAAAATGAAAACAATGAATTTACCTAAAGTGATCAAAGATCTGATCGCGGCACAAGACAATTTCGATAGTGCAGCCTATGCCGAATGTTTCACAGAGACAGCACAGGTGTTCGATGAAGGAAAGGACCATGTAGGGAAAGATGAGATCGAACAATGGAATGTCGAAACCAACGCAAAGTACAACACGGTGGTTAAACCTATACGATATGAAGGAAATGAAACCTTGGGTATTCTGACCGCGGAAAGTTCAGGGACCTTTCCAGGCAGTCCTATTGTTCTAAAGCATAATTTTGTATTCGAGGACGGATTGATCAAGTCCCTGAGAATTACCGTATAATACACAAACCATGATGATTAAAAAGTATCAGTTTATATATCTTTTTTTGTTTGTCTTATGTTCAACTGCTTATCCCCAGAAAACAAGGACTACTGGAGACCACCATGATATTTGGTTGTTGGAACGGGTCCAACCGGCCCCCAAAAGCGTGTTCGACAAGTTTCGGGATGCTGGTATGGATCCCATCGACCATGTGCTGACAGATCGAGAATGGGAAGTGTTCCAACATAGCTTTTCTCTGTTGCCATCTTCCTATCAAAAGGTCCTCAGGCAACATCTTCATAGCTTCAGTTTTATGGATCATATGCCCAATACGGCACTTACCTCCCCGGTGGATACCACCTTGCAGGAGAAAAAGTTCAATATAACCTTCCGGGCCGGAATTTTTGACGAAACCATTTCCGAATGGGCCACCTGGAAAGAGAATATGTGCTATGTGCCTTCTGAAATCAATGAATACCAAATCCGTATTGAAGCCGGTGAAATGAATGCCATGGTCTATGTTTTGCTTCATGAGGCAACCCATATTATGGACGTGGTGATGGAAATTTCACCTCAAGGGGAGAAAAGGAATTCTCTGGTTGCCAATACGCCCCTTACCAAGGATATTTGGCACAAAAGAAATGTGCCCGTGGAAGCATATACAGATTCATTGTTGGAGACCACACGGTTCCGGAGCGGAAAGCCCATACCCATTGCACAGGCTTTTGAGGTTTACAGCACCCTCAAAAAAACCCCGTTTGTTTCCCTTTATGGTATGGCCTCCTGGAATGAGGACCTAGCGGAATTGGCAACCCTTTACCATTTGACGGAAAAAATGAACCAACCCTATATGATTTTGGTTATTAAAAATGGCAAGGAAAAGTTCCGTTTTGAGCCCATGAAAAATGAGTTGGTGAAAAAGCGAACGGAACAACTTGAAATGTTTTACGACATGAAACCCGAATAAACCTTGTTCTGCTTTGATTTCTATTTTGCCTATAAGGACCAAGATATATGACCATGAAATTTTCCCCATGGGTCCTATTCCAATAACAAGGACCTTTCCCTGAAATTGATTTTTGGTATTTAATAACATAAATGAGTAACAAAAACCATATCGTAGATAAAAAAAAATTGCTTCAGAAATTTTGAGGAAAAGGAGGTTGGGCTTACATTCCTCTTCCTGAAATTTCACCTAATAAGAAAACGCCTTTTGGTTGGGTTATTGTTAATGGGTTTATAGTGCAAAAACAGACGATACAACGATAAGAACATCAAAAAAATGTTGCTTATCAAAGAACTTTTGGACAAAGGATATACTTTAGACGCTTCGGCTGAAAAAGTAAAAAACGAATGGAACTAATTGAAGAGACATTGAACAAATTAAAAAAGGGAAGCAAATAGTACAAGAAAATCGGTTTGTTGTTGGATAAGAGATTTCAATACATTCCTGAAAACCTGCCCTTCTTTTCATCTACATTATTGTTGTACAACCTAATTGGGAAGTTATGAGTTTCATTAAAAACATATTCGGGATTAATAAAAATAAGCCTTTAAAAGGAGCTTCCTTTAATGCAGCGGAAAACTTACTTTGCGGCATTGGAAAATCTGAAATTCAAGAGGATAAAATACAAATAACCGATTATCCTTTTGAACCTTCAATCGCTTATCCCGAAAAACAAATCACAGCAAATGAAATCGAGTCAATTTGTGTAGATTTTAGCGTTTGTAAAATCAAAATTGCCGAAGATATTGTTTTTGTATCGGCAGAAAAGAAAGAAAGCTTAGAAAAGTTTGCGGAAAGGAACAATATCAAACTCGATAAACACAGCTGGAACTGGGATTGGATTTTAGAGCCATACCTTGATACGGAATTTACCAAGGAAAATCAGGAACGTGTTACGGAAAGACTAATCGAAAATGGCATAGAACCTTCCGAAGTTGATAAAATCCGAAGTGAAGTTGGAACGCAGATGTATAAATACAATTTTGACACAATGCTATGGGATTGGTGTAGTCTGGGGTTGGCTGATGTTTTATCAGCAATGCGAGCGAAATATGATAAGAATGAATTCAGGGACTTTTATAAAAGAGCATTGGAAATTGAGAAACGAGGAAAACACTAATTTTGAAGATTGTGTGTCATATAAAACCAAACCGAATAAATAAATGGCAGTTCCGACAAATAAACAAGAATTGATTTCTGAAATAGAAAATAACTATTCCAAACTGAAAAAGGACCTGGAAACTATTTCATCGGAATTAACCAAAGAAAAGGAACTCGAAGGACACGCAAAAGGGACTGAAATGAGTATTTCGGATTTGGTCGCCTATCTGATTGGTTGGGGAGAACTCGTTTTGAAATGGAATCGAAAAAAAGAAAACGGAGAAACGGTAGACTTTCCCGAAACGGGTTATAAATGGAACGAATTGGGAAAACTTGCTCAAAAATTTTATTCGGAAAATGAAAACCTTGACTATAAGTCACTTTTAGATAAGCTGGACAAAATTGTTAACGAAATTTTGAGTTTAGTAAGAAGAACGGAAAATGCCGACCTGTACAACAAACCTTGGTATGACAAGTGGACTCAAGGCAAAATGATACAACTGAACACTTCCTCACCATATAAAAACGCAAGAAGTAGGGTGAGAAAATGGAAAAAACTGAATGAAGAAAAAATACGATCGCACAACAAAGATGTATAACCGCAATTACGGCGGGTTCGACTACCCTTCGACAAGCTAAGGGCAGGCTGGAATCCACTCGGAATTGCTAACGCCTCTGCTAAACCGAAAATTAACGCATATTAACCCGTAACTGACGGCTGTACGAGACCGTTGGTGGTAAACAGGACAAAGACAACCGAAATACTTAGAGTGAAAAATATCCAGATAAGAAACATAAAAGAGCGCAATTTATCAGGAAGTTTTACAATGAGTAACCTCAGTGTTTTACTTGCTGAAAGCGATATGGTTGAAAAAATCCACCGTCATAATTTCTTTTTCATATTAGCTATTAAGATAGGAGATGGGGAACATCAAATTGACTTTACAAGCTATCCTGTCAATGATTGCTCAGTTTTTATCCTACGACCAGGTCAAGTGCACAAACTTTTATTAAAAAAAGGAAGCAAAGGCTACTTAATGGGATTTGACTCAAGCTTTTATTCTCCAAAAGAGCAACAAAAAAGAAAAGTATTTCGGGAAGCAAGCTTTAATAACTTCTATAGCTTCGACATTGAAGATTTTAATAGGTTAATTCCTGTTTTAGAATGCATTTTTCAAGAGTATTCCAATAGAGAAATAATGTACAAGGAAAATATTAAAGCAAATTTAGATCTCTTTTTTATAGAATTATTCAGGCAAAGCAAAAGAAACAATATTTTACCTCATAACAATCTTCACACCCAGGAACTCTTTGAAGAGCTCATGGAAATGCTTGAAATACATATCTGTGACCACAAACAAGTGACCTATTATGCAGAAAACCTAAAGCTCACTTCCTATCAACTCAATACCATTACTAAAAAAACTTCAGGAAAAAACTGTTCTCAGTTAATCAATGAGTATATTATACTTGAAGCAAAGAGACATTTAATGGCAACGTCAAACCAAGTAAAAGAAATTGCGTACCATTTAGGTTACGAAGACACTTCTTATTTTATTAGGTTCTTTAAAAAACAAACGGGACTTACACCTGAAGCCTTTAGACAAAACTTTAAATAACTTCTATTCCTTTTGAATTTTGTCCTATAACTGTTCTGCATTTCTAATCTAATTTTGTGGAAAATTAAAAGACATAAAGTATGAGCTCAATAGCGCAAACAATTTTAATTGGTATAGGAGCTACACTTTCTATGGATGTGTATGCTCTAATACTAAAAAGTTTTGGTATAAAATCTCTTGATTATAAATTTGTAGGTCGGTGGATAGGAAACTTTCCAAAAGGTAAGTTTTTTCATAATAAAATAATGGATTCGCCGCCTGTTGTCTATGAACAGATTTTGGGTTGGATTGCTCATTATTTTATTGGAATCACATTTGCTTTTTTATTGGTTCTTGTTTTTGGAAAAAAATGGCTGGACACTCCAACCATTCTTCCAGCATTAATTATTGGCATAATCACCGTTGTTGCGCCCTTTTTTCTTATGCAACCTGCTTTTGGTTTTGGAGTTGCGGGTTCAAATTTACCTGACCCAAACAAAGCCAGACTTATGAGTCTTATAACGCACAGTGTTTTCGGAATCGGCTTGTATCTAAGTGCATTAATAATGAACCAGATAATGAAAAATTTATAGATACAATCATTAGCAATGAAAACTACCGCCAACATTGTAACCGCAATTACGGCAGATTTGACGACGTCCGAATCCACATGGAATTGCTAACGCTAGTTCATAATTCGAAAATTGGTAACTTTAAACCGTAACTGACGGTTATACGGAACCGTAGTACTAGCCAAAATATAAAGTATTAAAATGAACGAAATAAAGATATTGTTTTTTGCCTTAGGCTCCTTTTTTGGTGTGGAAGACGGCCGAATTGTTGCCGACAAAACCACTGTACACATCCATCCACAAGAGCAAGAAATAGAAATTATTCAAGAAGATCTATTTGCATTTATTCAGTCAGAAAATGACGAGAAACTCGTTTTGGAACAGTGGGATAAAATTTATAACTGGAAAGAAAAGAATACAGCTTGGGCGAAAGAATTGGATAATTTTATCTTCAAGGATTTTAAGCTTTCCCCTGTAAAAATGACAACTCAAACCTATTTGATTTTAATAAGACCGCATCTCACACTTAAATATACCCAGGAAAAAGATTTAGCTTCTATGGGAATCTGGTTCAATGCTGATAAAAATAAGTTTTACTTAAACAATATACCAGATTACAATATTCAAAGTGACTATGGGAAAATAGAAGGTAATTATTGGGTTTTCAGTGCTAACGACAGAATCACCTTTACAATAGAACCATATTTAAAAAAGACTGACAAATTTAATAACTCAAGAATCCCTTTGAAAAAACTATTAAGGCAATCAAAAGGGTAAAAAACAACCAATGCGTAATATAAACAAGTACATTCCAATCATTTCAATATTTTTATTACTGCTTTTCTTTTCGTGTTCAAAGGACAGTTACATTGACATTTCGGAAGTACCTGAAATAGAACTCAGCACCATTAGTACCACACATGCTAATCATTCTTTTGTAAACACCGCAAATAACCAGGACGTTTCTATATTGAATAGTTTAGATGAAACAGGATTTCACTTTTATAACAGCTTTAAATTTAAAACTGAAGCTATAGGAATATTGGTTGGCGGAACTGGGTTAAGAGCCAGAATCACACAAGATGGAGGAATGAGCTGGACTGAATTCCGTTTTTCTAAATTTGCAAATGCATTTCATTCCGTCTCATTTTCCGACAACGCTGTTTTTATCGTTGGTGAAAGCAAGTATATTTTCAGAAGTACGGATTTTGGTAAAAACTGGAGCGTATATAATTCGGAAGTTCTTTTTGAGGGAAAAAATTCTTTAGTTCAGCATAAGTTTTATAAAATTCGCTTCATTAGCGAAACGGTTGGTTTTATAGCTGGAGAGCGTGATAATGTTCCTGTCCTACTTAAAACAAACGATGGTGGCGAGCAGTGGGAGATTGTTAACGATAATGAATCCTTGAAAAATAGTGGCGCCATAACGGATTTTTTCATTCATTCTCATAAAGAGCTCATTATTGTTACTTCGCTTGGAAAATGTTACAAAACTAATGATGGAGGAACTCATTGGGAGCTGGTTTACGAGACAAATCCTTTAAATTCTATTGCTTTTAAAAATAAAAATACGGGTTTTACAGGCGGAATAAATGGAACCCTTCATTATACCGGTAACGGGGGAAAAAACTGGAGTACTATTAAAGTACCTGAGAATCCCAATATTACCGATATTGTTTTTCTTGGAAATACAGCGCTTATAACCACTTCCATTTCCTTTACTGACAATAGAGATGCTTTTGTTTATAAAATAGATGAAAACGGAAAGAATATTCAACCCTTTTTAACCAAAAGTGATGACAACGTTCTTTTTATGGGAGATTCTTATACAATTGACGTTCTAAACAATAACGTTTATATCCTGGACAGAAATAACCTGTATAAAACAATCGGAGATTGAAAAACTGCCTTTAAAGAAAATAGCATTAATAAAAAAGCAAAATGTATAAAGCCTTAAAAATAAGCACCATCATTGCAGTAACTATACTCTTTATTTCTGGGCTTATTGTGCTTTCATTCCAGTCTTTAGTTTCTTTCATTGCTTATCCTGTTGGTGCGCTATTTTTATATTATCTAGTTCTCCTATTAGCAATTAATTCATTAAAAATACAATGCTCTAAAGCCATAGTATTCACAATTATTTGGATATTATTTTTAACGTCTATAATTTGGCTTTTAATGGCACCTGGACAATTATTTAATTTACTTATGCCAGATCTGAATATAGATATGGAACTCGTTTAAACTTTTTTGATTTTTCTTAGTTTGAACTTCTTTAAGGCTAACACAATAAAAGCAAGGTAATTAAACCCTGTCCAGCTTGCCAC
>NZ_JBRKIS010000057.1:0-48219 GCF_052983315.1 Sinomicrobium endophyticum | reverse complement strand
AAAGATTTTTTCAAATTGATTGCTATTGCAGGGCTTATCGCCTCCCCCATCGCCTGGTATTTTATGAACGATTGGTTACAGAACTATACCTACAGGACACCGATTAGCTGGTGGGTCTTTGCCCTCCCTGTAGGCTGTGTTCTGGTCTTAACGCTGCTTATTGTCAGTTATAAGGGGTATAGGGCTGCCACAGCCAACCCGGTGAAATCGTTAAAAACAGAGTAATGAAGTTCGAAAGTCATAACAAAAAGATGCACAAAGAAACACAGAGTTTCACAGAGGAAGTGGTTGCAGGTTACAAAAAGGTTGCAGGTTTCAGGGTCCCTGAGCACAGCCAAAAGCCAGGTTAACCAACCAAAACAAAGGTGGCTGAGTGTCCCGAACTCCGTTCGGGATGTACCGAAGCCCCGGCCAAATTATAAATAAACGTTCGGAAACCTGGAAAATACCTCTCCAAAACTCCGGATTAACGACTAAAAAACCATGATCAAAAACTATTTCAAAATAGCGTGGAGAAATCTATTGAAAAACAAAATGTACTCCGGGATCAACATTGGCGGATTGGCCATGGGGATCACAGCCTGCCTGCTTATTTTGCAGTATGTCTCCTTTGAACTGAGCTATGATGATTTTCATACTGAAAAAGATCGTATTTTCCGGGTGAAGCAAGACCGTTTCGACGATGGTAAGCTTGCTTCGGAATGGGCGGCGGGAGCATTTGCTGTGGGTAATTCATTCCACCAGGCTATCCCGGAAATAGAAAACTATGTAAAAGTGGTGGAAACCCGTGATGCGGTATTGAATATTGACAATGACCCCCTGAAAACGGACAAGGTGTTTTATGCAAGTAGCTCATTCTTTACGATATTTTCATATCCCCTGCTCACCGGGAATCCTGAAAAGGCTTTGACCGCGCCTTTTACTGGCGTGATCTCCGAATCTACGGCCTTAAAAATATTTGGCCACACTGATGTTACCGATCAATCCATACGGGTCAATAACGATCGGAATTATAAGATCACCGGTGTTTTTAAAGATATGCCACAAAACACCCAGCTAAAACCCAATATCCTTCTGTCTTACTCCAGCTTTATCGAAATCATCAAGGCAAACAGTAAGGGAGAAGAAGACCCGGAAACCTGGTGGGTAAGTGACGGATGCCTTACGTATTTATTGTTGCAGAAAGGTGCCGACCCGAAAAAAGTGGAAGCAAAATTCCCTCCTGTTGTAGATCAGGGCGTCGGTGAAATAATGAAAAAAATGAATGCCTCCGTTAATTATACACTACAACCGCTCACCGATATACATCTCGATCCGCATTATATGAATGAACCGGGAACCAACGGCAATCGCAAAACGGTTTACCTTCTTATGGGGGTGGCGTTCTTTATTGTGGTCATAGCGTGGATCAATTATATAAACCTCGCCACCGCCCGTGCCATAGGACGTGCCAAGGAAGTCGGGGTGCGAAAGGTTATTGGTTCGAAACGCAAACAATTGATCGCCCAGTTTTTTACGGAATCCTTCATTTTTAACGGCCTGGCTGTGGTCCTGGCTGTATTGCTCATGATAGTGATCATTCCTCTGTTCCACCGGATCTCAGGGCTGGACATATCGTATTCTTTATTCGTTAATCCCGTTTTTTGGTCAGGCTTGATCATACTGTATACCGCCGGCACATTCCTTTCAGGCTTGTATCCAGCACTTGTGCTGTCCAGGTTTAAGCCCGTAGAAGTCTTAAAAGGGAAAATGACAGCGACAAAACAGGGCGGTGTACTGAGAAAATCACTGGTGGTCTTTCAATTTGCGGCTTCCCTGCTCCTCCTTATTAATTCGTTGATCGTTTACCGGCAAATACAATTTATGCAAAACCAATCCCTGGGAATAAACATTGATCAAACCCTGGTCATCAAACCTCCTGTCGTATCCGACTCTACCTTTATACACAAGAAAAGGGCGTTCAAGGAAGCCTTACTGCAATACCCGTCGGTAAAAAGTGTTGCCGTATCCTCCACGGTTCCGGGAGAAGGTGGAGGTAGCAATGCGGGAGGTATCAGGTTAGTGACTCAGGACGAATCCCAGCAAAAACAATACAGGGTTTTATGGGTAGATCATGACTACGTTTCCCTCCTGGATATTAAAATGATCGCAGGACGGCCATTTTCCAAAGAACACGTAACCGACAAGGAAAGTGTGATATTCAACCGGCTCGGGATACAACAACTGGGGTTTAACAACCCGGAAGAAGCGATTGGCAAAAAAATCGAGTTTTGGGGAGAACAATGCACTATAGTAGGTGTGGCCGAAAATTTTCACCAGGAATCCCTCCGTGAAGCCTATAACCCGCTTATTCTAAGGCTGACGCCCGAAATAAACGGATATTTTGCCTTAAAATTGGGTACGGACCAAATAGCTCAGACCATTCAACAGGTACATGAAGCGTGGAACAGGTTCTTTCCGGGCAATACTTACGAATACTTTTTCCTGGACGATGGTTTTGCCGAACAGTACAGGGCCGATCGTCAATTCGGATCGGTATTTTTCACGTTCACCGTCTTTGCCATCCTGATCGCCTGTCTGGGACTGTTTGGCCTTGCATCATACAATATCATGCTGCGAACAAAAGAAATCGGGATCCGTAAAGTGCTCGGTGCATCCGTAGGCAAGATCCTAAAACTTTTATACAAGGAATTTGCCATCTTGCTGTCCCTCGCCTTTTTAATATCCCTTCCGCTGACATGGCTTATGGCCAGTAACTGGTTACAGGGATATGCTTTCCGTATCGATATACACTGGGTCTATTTCGTATTGCCCTTTGTAGTTATGGTACTGATCACCTCAGTCACGGTAAGTTTTCAGACCATTAAGGCATCCCTGGCAAACCCGGTAAAAAATTTGCGGACCGAATGATGAATTAAAGTGAATAAGTTATTAGAGGCATAGCAAAACCTCAATAACCAAATAACCATAAAAAATGATAAAGAACTATTTCAAAATAGCGTGGCGCAACATCAAACGCAACAAATCGTACGTATTTATCAATATATCAGGGTTATCCCTGGGCATAGCCTGCGCCCTGTTGATTTTTGCTGTTGTACGCTATCATTTGAGTTTTGACACCTTCCATCCCAATAAAGATCGTATTTACCGTTTGGTAACGGAATGGCATGATGAAACAGTAGAACGCGCTTCCGGCGTGCCCCGTCCGTTGGGAAAGACTGTTCGTTCGGATTTTAGTTTTGCCGAGCATACAGCACGGATTGTCCGTTATAGTAATACGCTCATCTCCTTACCCGGATCGGCCGACAATAAAAAATTTGAAGAGAGTTCCGGAATAGCCTACACCGAACCGGAATTCTTCTCCATCTTCGATTACCCTTTGCTCCGGGGAAACAGCAAGGCCGTTCTACATCAACCAAACGAAGCGCTCATCACGGAACGACTGGCCAGAAAATATTTCGGCAATAAAGACCCGATGGACCAAACGCTGAGGGTCAATAACGAAACCGATTATGTGGTCAAAGGAATATTGCAAAATATCCCGGCCAACACCGATATCACACAGGAGATTTTCCTTTCTTACCATCAGCTGCTAAATGATGGCAATGAGAATGTTTGGACAGGCGTGCACGGCGGAACAAAATGTTACACATTGCTAAAAAAAGGGGTAGACGCAAACCAGGCACGGAAGGCAATGGCCAGCTTATCCACAAGTCATTATGAAGGCCGCGATGCCAATATCTGGAAGTTTAACCTGCAACCCCTGGATGATGTGCACTTCAACCCTGAGCTTGGAGGCTACATCAATAAAAACTATTTGTGGGCCTTATCGATCATCGGACTGTTCCTGCTCATCACTGCCGGTATCAACTTTACCAATCTAGCAACCGCACAAACGATGAACCGGACTAAAGAGATCGGCATCCGAAAAGTATTGGGTAGTAAGCGCAACCAATTGTTCTGGCAGTTTATCGCAGAGACCACCATCATTACCCTGTTTGCCTCGATATTGGCTTATGGTATGGCCACCGTTGTGCTCCCGGTTATCAATCAGTTACTGCAATCGGAAGTCCAATTGCAGCTCCTAAGCAGTTGGCAAATGCCGCTGTTCCTGGGTTGTGCTATCGTATTCGTCATCTTCCTTTCCGGTTCTTATCCCGGATTGGTACTTTCCGGTTTCCGGCCTATTGAGGCGCTGAAGAGTAAGATCACCCAAAAGGAGATTGGTGGCTTCTCCCTGCGGCGCGTCCTGGTTGTAGGCCAGTTTACCATCTCGCAGGTGCTCATCATTGGTACTATCATCATTGCGAGCCAGATCCGCTATGCCCGGCAAACCGATTTAGGGTTCAACAAAGAAGCCATCATAAGTTTACCCATCCCTGAGCAGGATAATGCTTCTAAAATGAAGACCTTGGGCAACCGGCTGGCAGCTGTAAATGGCGTGGAAGGTGTCTCCCTCAACTTCAATACACCGGCTTCGAACCGGAACTTCAACACCGGTGTGCAATATGACAATCGTCCAGAGGACGAGCGTTGGAATATCAACATGAAATACGCGGATGACCAGTACCTGTCCACATTCGGCATCGAATTGGTTGCAGGGCGAAATATTTTCCCTTCGGATACGGTCAACGAGTTCCTGGTTAATGAAACCTTTGTCAAAAAACTGAATCTGAACTCACCTGATGAAGTCATCGGAAAAAAGATCGCAGTTAACGGAAGAACCGCCCCGGGTACTATTGTCGGTGTAATGAAAGACTTCTATAACTATTCGTTCCATACGGAAAAGGACCCCATCTGTGTGGCATCGTCAATGGAATGGTACCAAAGCTGCTCCATCAAACTTAACGGTCAGGAGTTGGTCGCTTCTATGGCCGAGTTTGAAAAGATCTGGAACGAAACATATCCGGATTACGTGTATTCCTATCAATTTCTGGATGAAGCGGTTGCCGAATTCTACGAAATGGACAACATCATGCTCCGGCTAATCCAGGGTTTTGCCCTGGTGGCCATCCTCATAGGCTGTCTGGGCCTGTATGGCCTCATTTCTTTTATGGCTTTACACAAGACCAAGGAGATCGGCGTACGCAAGATACTCGGCGCCAACATATCGCAGATCCTATGGCTTTTTGGCAAGGAGTTTTCCCGCTTGTTGTTGATCGCTTTCGTCATTGCCGCTCCCACTGCCTGGTGGGGTATGAACAGGTATTTACAGGATTTTGCCTACCAGGTAACGATTGGGGCGAATGTATTTATGTTAGCCATCGGAACTACGTTCGCGATAGCGGTATTTACGGTCGGTTATAGGTCGATCAAGGCAGCGGTAGCTAATCCGGTAGACTCGCTGAGGGATGAATAAATTAAAAAAACATGATCAAAAATTATTTTAAAATAGCGTGGAGGAACCTCTGGAAGAACAAAACCTACAGCTTCCTCAATATTTTCGGACTGGCAATCGGTATTGCCTGTGCCGGGCTTATTTTTCTATGGGTTGAGGACGAAGTGAGTTTTGATTCGGTATATCCCAACAAAGACTATATATATTATATTCCAACCAATCAAAAATACGATGGGGTATGGCGTACTTTTTCTTCAACACCAGGACCACTTGCACCTGCCTTTAAAGAAGAAGTCCCCGGAGTAAAGCATATTTCGAGGGTAGTGCGAAGAGAAAAATTATTCAGCCTTGGCGATAAAGCTATTTATGAAAAAGGGCTATATGTAGATCCTGATTTTATATCCATTTTCAGTTTACACTTTTTACAGGGAAATGCTATTTCCCCGTTAAAGGATGTTAACAGTATAGTGATCACCCATAAGATGGCAAAGCAGTTTTTCGGAGATGACAGTAATGTGGTCGGAAAAACACTAAAACTGGATGATACACAGGAATTTGTGGTAACTGGGGTAGTAAAGGATCTGCCACCCAATGTAACGCTGAGTTTTGAATGGCTCGCAGCCTATGAACCATTTGCCAAACACAAAGAGTGGATGCATCATTGGAGTAGTAATTCGATGGACACTTATATACAGTTGGCCGAAGAAGCTGACGTCACCGCTATCAATAAAAAACTCGAGAGTTTTATACAAGAAAAAACAAGTGATGATAACGATACGAAGGCATTTTTATTTGCCATGAAAGACTGGCGTCTTCGGGGCCATTTCGAAAATGGCAAACAAACGGGCGGACGTATAATATATGTTCGTTTGTTTACTGTTATCGCATGGATCATCTTACTCATTGCCTGTATCAATTTTATGAACCTGGCCACAGCGCGAAGTGAAAAACGGGCTAATGAAGTAGGTATACGTAAAACATTGGGAGCCGGAAAGAAAAAATTGATCGTACAGTTCATTGCAGAAGCATTGGTCATGGCTGGTTTTGCGGTGGCCATAAGTGTTGTTTTAATGCTGATAATCCTACCTCAATTTAGCCTTATGGTAGAAAAACAACTCACTTTAGGCCTGGATGAACCATTACACCTCATCGCTTTGATTGTCATCACTTTATTCTGCGGGCTCTTTTCCGGCTGTTATCCCGCGCTGTACTTGTCTTCTTTTAAACCGGTGGCGGTGCTTAAAGGGATAAAATCCAAACAAGGCAGTGCAGTATTTATCCGCAAAGGGCTGGTGGTTACGCAGTTTACCATTTCCATAGTACTCATTATCAGTACAATTATAGTATATCAACAGGTCCAACACGTAAAGAAAAGGGAATTAGGATATAATAAGGACCATTTGATCACCATGAACGTACGTGGTAATATGGAAAAGAACTTTAAAAGTATTAAGCAGGATATGCTAAATACCGGCATGATAGAAAATGTAGCCTTGAACAGTTATGAAACCTTGTCTGTTGGTAATAATGGTTCCGGAGCCACCTGGAAGGGTATGGATGAAAACAGTAGTGATATACTGATCTCTTACCGGTACATCAGTCCAGAATTTATCTCTACAGCCGGAATGGAAATAGTGGAAGGGCAGGATTTCCATCCGGATTCCCCCGTGGATAGCGCCCGGATCCTTATCACACAGTCGCTGGCAAAACTCATGGGGTCTGAAACAGCAGTTGGAAAAACCATACGATTATTCGGGAAGGACCTCGAGGTATTGGGGGTGGTTAAGGATTTTATCTATGGGGATATGTATGGCAATAGTGACCCGGTCATATTTTTTCTCGGGGAACCGGGTGATGCTACGTATATGTATGTGCGCCCCATTGCAAATATACCAACACAAGATGTGCTCTCCGGTTTAAAAGCTGTAATGAAGAAGAATAACCCCGGTTATCCTTTTGAATTTAGTTTTGTAGATGACGACTTTAACGCAAAGTTCAAGAGTGAAATGCTTATAGGTAAATTATCTCGCGTCTTTGCCATACTGGCCATTGTTATTTCCTGCCTCGGACTTTTTGGCCTCGCGGCATACACCGCAGAACAGCGGCAAAAGGAGATTGGCATCAGGAAAGTACTGGGAGCCAGTGTAAGGCGGATCGTCCGGTTGTTATCCACGGATTTTTTAAACCTGGTCTTTATAGCCATTGGTATAGCCATCCCCATTGCCTGGTGGATTACACAACACTGGCTGACGGGATACGCATACCGGATTGAAATTTCCTGGTGGGTATTTGCTATTGCAGGACTGGCAGCTATCGGTATTGCCCTGTGTACGGTGAGTTTCCAGGCCGTAAAAGCAGCTATGGCCAACCCGGTGAAATCGTTAAAAACGGAGTGAAAATTTAAGTTAATAAGTTATTGGGTTATTAAGTATCACCTCCTCAATAACTGAATAACTCAATAACCAAAAAACCATGATAAAGAATTATTTCAAAATAGCCTGGAGAAATATGTTGCGCAACAAGACCTTTTCCACGATTAATATCCTGGGATTGAGTATTGGGCTTAGCTGTTTCCTCTTATTGACATTGTATATAAAAGATGAGCTGAATTATGACCGGCATCACGAAAATGCGGACAGGATATACCGGGTGTCCCGCGAATTCCTGTCCCAGGATGGCTCCACCTCCCTACATCTTGCCCAGGTGGCCCCGCCATACGGCCCGTTGATACAGGAAGATTTCTCTGAGGTAGAGCAAGTGGTCCGGACGCTTGAAGTCAGTGCTGTGGTAAAATACGGAGAATCCACTTTTAAGGAAAAAAATATCTTCTTTGCCGAAGATGGATTTCTGGATATGTTCACCTTTCATGTAGAACAGGGAGACCCACGTACAGCCCTGAAAGATCCGTTCCATATCCTGTTCTCCAAGCCCATGGCCGAAAAGTATTTCGGAAATGAAAACCCCGTAGGTAAACTGGTGCGTTTAAACAATGAAGCGACCTTTACGGTTTCGGGAGTCTTCGACCCCATGCCTTCTCAATCCTCCTTTCATCCCGATTTCCTGGTTTCTTTTACTACACTGCGTGACGAGCAGGTATATGGCGAGGAAAACCTGAGATCGAACTGGGGCAATAATGCTTTTTCAACATACCTGTTACTTCCCGAAAACTATGATCCTCAGAAGATCGTAGACATATTTCCCGGTTTTCAGGATAAGCACATAGGAGAAAACACCTCCGAATATTCCATCCTGCATCTGATGAAGTTAGCCGATATTCACCTGTATTCGCATACGGATTCGGAAATTGAGCCTACTTCGGATATCCGGTACGTTTACTTCTTCTCCGTCATCGCCCTGTTTATATTGGTCATCGCCTGCATCAACTATATGAACCTCACTACGGCAAAATCTGCCAAAAGGGCTAAAGAGGTAGGCATGCGGAAAGTTGCCGGCGCAAACAGGGGCCAGCTCATACGCCAGTTCCTGGGAGAGTCCTTGTTCTATACAGGCATCGCACTATTGATCTCTGTTGCACTTGTGGCCCTTACGATCCCCCTTCTGAACGATATTTCCGGTAAAAACCTCGTATTCTGGAATTTACTCACCCTGACATTTATCGGCATATTACTTGCCGTAGCGCTTTTCACTACCCTGGTATCCGGTAGCTATCCTGCATTTTTTCTCACGGCTTTCCAACCCGTAAAAGTGCTCAAAGGTAAAATTGCCACCCATGTTAAGAAAGGAAAACTACAACAGGTACTGGTCACCGTACAATTCGCTATTGCGGTGTTATTGATAATTTGCACTATAGTCGTCTACAGCCAGATGAGGCATGTACAAAATTACAAATTAGGGTATTCCAAAGAGCAAATAGTACTCCTTCCCGCAATGGACGATTCCGGCAACTATGAATCCGTCCGGCAACAATTAAAGCAAAATTCCGGTATCGTGGAGATGTCGCAATCGTCCCGCGTACCCACAGGGCGATTACTCGATTCACAAGGGGCTTATGTAATACAGGGAGGTCACAGTGTTTCTACAGATGTGATTATCAAAAATTTGTCGGTGGATGAATATTTTATCCCCGCTTATGAAATCAAAATGGCTGCGGGAAGAAACTTCTCCCGCGAGCATTCCACTGACCGGGCCAATGGCTTTATCCTCAATGAAACCGCTGCCCGGACCCTCGGATGGAATGATCCGGCAGACGCTGTTGGAAAAGAATTCGGTTATGGCAGTACGCGCGGACAGATCATAGGAGTTACCGAAGACTACCATTTTGAATCCTTACACCAGCAGGTTGCTCCGCTTGTCATGTACATGGATACTACGAATTTCAACCGGTGGTCCGTACGCCTGGCAGGTGGGGATATCAAATCCTCTTTGAACCATTTGGAAAAGGCCTGGAATACGCATTTCCCGGAACAGCCCTTTACCTATGAATTCCTGGATTCCCGCTTTGGTGCGTTGTACTCCCAGGAACGGACACAGCAGGTATTATATGGTATTTTTGCCGGTATCGCGATCTTTATTTCCTGCCTCGGGTTATTCGGATTATCCATGTTTTTGACGGAGTTAAGGATCAAAGAAATCGGTATCCGGAAAGTGTTGGGCGCTTCGGTAACAGGTATTGTACGGTTGCTTTCCAAAGACTTTTTGAAATTGGTGGTCATCGCCATTCTTATCGCCTCACCTGTGGCCTGGTGGATCATGAATTCCTGGCTGGAAGGTTTTGCTTATAGGATACACTTGCAATGGTGGATGTTTGCCCTGGCCGGGTTGGCAGCGATCGTTATTGCCCTGGTAACCGTGAGCGGACAGTCCGTAAAAGCCGCTGTAACAAACCCGTCAAAAAGCCTGCGGACCGAGTAATGGAGTTGGGAGTTCCTGAGCTGGAAAGTTATAACACAGAGAAGCACAAAGAAACCCGGAGTTTCACGGAGGAAATAGTTGCAGGTTACAAAAAGTTGCAGGTTGCAAGTTCCGGGTCCCTGAGCGCAGCCAAAAGCCAGGTTAACAAGCCAAAACAAAGGCGGCTGAGTGTCCCGAGCGTAGCTCGGGATGTACCGAAGCCCCGGCCAAATTATAAACAAACGTTCGGAAACCTGGAAAACAACCCTTCCAAAACTCCGGACCAACAACTAAGAGACTATGATTAGAAACTATTTCAAAATAGCGTTCAGAAACCTTTGGAGGCATCGCAACTTTTCCTTGCTGAATATAGGCGGGCTTACTATCGGCATGACCGCCGGATTTCTTATCTTTCTCTACATATCCTACGAACTCGGCTTTGACGGTTTTCATTCCAAGGGCGATAGGATATACCGGGTAGTAACGGATTTAAAAACTCCTTCCGACGAAAACAAATGGAGCTTCTCTTCCTGGGCCTATGCCCCACACCTGTATAAAGAATTTCCGGAGATAGAATCTACAGTACGAATTCTTCCTTTCGGAAGCATCTTTCAAAAAGGAACAACCGCATTTATGGAGGACGGGACTATTGCGGCCGACTCCACATTCTTCCGGATCTTTGACTTCAAATTACTACAAGGAGATCAAAAAACGTGCCTTCAAAAACCTTTCAGTATCGTTCTGTCGCAAAGCACGGCAAAAAAATACTTCGGGGATCAAAATCCTGTCGGACAAACCTTAGAAGGCACTTTCTTCGAAAAAGAATACCCGGTAACCGTTACGGGAGTTATGGAAGATTTTCCGGTAAACTCGCATATACAGGCAAACATCATTCTATCGGTTTCTACAATTATCGAAAATTTAGATCAAAAATCTGATCTGGATAACCAGTGGATCAACTTCAACCCTTTTACCTATGTCCTGTTAGGTAATGAGGCCAATTTCCGTACTCTCGAACAAAAATTCCCGGATTTTATGGAAAGGAAGATAGGAGAAAAGATGAAGGCTCACAAACTCTCCCTCACCTTAAAATTGGAGCCTTTCGAAAGAATCCACCTTTGGACGGACAGGGGAGCTCACGACCACGACCGTGGAAACATCAATAATATTTATATTTTCGGTCTTATTGCCATTTTCACATTGCTGATTGCGTGTATAAATTTTGTAAACCTTACTACTGCCCGATCGGTAGAACGCGCCAGGGAAGTGGGGGTGCGAAAGGTTATCGGAGCAGGAAAAAAGCAACTCCGGTTACAATTCATCGGAGAATCGGTAATCATTAGTCTTCTGGCATTACTTATTACCATCGGAACTACCTATCTGCTGTTACCCTATTTTAACCTGTTGGCTGACAAGATCATCGTTCCTGATTTTGCTTTCTCTCTTTCCCATATTACCATTTTGTTGTGTACGGCCTTATGTATTGGTATTCTCGCCGGCATTTACCCGGCAATGGTTTTGTCTTCGTATAAACCGGTTAAGGTTCTGAAAGGGAATTTCTCCACCGGGTCCAAAGGGGTCCTGTTAAGAAAAACCCTCGTAGTCTTCCAGTTCAGTATTTCCATAGCCCTTATTATAGGCACTATAGTCATATACCATCAAATGCATTTTATGCACAACATGGATCTGGGTTTTAAAAAAGACCAGATATTGGTGCTGACTCCTGGTTTTTCCTCAAAGAACGAAACACTTAAACAATCCATGCAAAATCTCCCCGGAGTATTATCCGCAAGCCTTTCTTCATCCGTTCCAGGAGAATCAAATGCCATAGCCTATTCCAGTATCGAAAATAGAACCGGGGATATGCAAGAGACAAGCCTGACCACCTATTTTATAGATTTTAATTTTATAAAACAGTTTGATCTTAAAATCATAGCCGGCCGGTCTTTATCCCCTGAATTTGCTACAGATACCACCGAAGCCATGCTGGTCAATCAAAAAGCGGTAAAAGCATTCGGGTATGATACTCCCGAAGATATTATAGGCAAAAGGTTTGATCAATGGGAACAACAGGGACGTATTGTCGGCGTGGTCAATGATTTTAATTTTAATTCATTAAGAAGCGATATCACTCCCCTTGCCTTTCGTATAGAACCGAAACAGTACTATGACCTGGCGCTGCAGGTAAGCACGGAAAACCTACCACAAACCATTGCGGCCATAGAAACAAAATGGAAACAGCTTTTTCCGAAAAAACCGTTCGATTTTTTCTTTATGGACGAATTTTTAGACAAACAGTACCGTAGCGAAGAACGCTTCGGACAATTGTTTTTAAATTTTGCCGTACTTGCCATTATCATATCCTGTCTCGGACTGTTAGGACTGGCTTCCTACAGTGTCTTACAACGACGACGGGAAATAGGGATTCGAAAAGTGGTGGGAGCTTCCGTTCCCCGGATCGTTAACCTGTTGTCCGGGGAGTTTATATGGTTGGTTGCTATTGCATTTATAGTTGCCTCCCCCCTTATATGGCTGGGCATGCATTATTGGTTACAAAATTTTGCCTACCACATTGCCATATCGTGGTGGATATTCGCAGCAGGGGGCGGATTAGCCCTGTTTATTGCCCTGGCAACCGTGAGTTTTCATGCCGTAAAAGCCGCTATGGCCAACCCGGCGAAATCGTTAAAAACAGAGTAATGAAGCTCGAAAGTTATAACACAGAGGAAGCACAAAGAAACCCGGAGTTTCACGGAGGAAATAGTTGCAGGTTACAAAAATGTTACAGGTTACAGTCCCTGAGCGCCGCCAAAGTGTGGTTTTACAAGCCAAAACAAAGGTGGTTGAGTGTCCCGAACTCTGTTCGGGATGTATCGAAGCCCCGGCCAAATTATAAACAAACGTTCGAAAATTAGAAAAACAACACTCCAAAACTCCGAACTAACAACTAAAAAACCATGATCAAAAACTATCTCAAAATAGCATTCCGGAACCTTTGGAAGCACAGAATGTTTACCGTATTAAACACTGTGGGGCTATCCATTGCTTTTGCCATTGCCATACTTTTGAGCATGACAGCCATTTTTCATCTGAATTTTGACAGTTTTCATAAAAATCTGGACCATACCTATCTTCTCTATCACACGGAACATACACCGAAAGGACCTGAGAGCGTTATATCCAATCCGGAACCCCTCACTTCGGCGCTAAAGGAGGAAATTCCGGGGATAGCCCATATCACAAGGCGTTTGCAGTCCGGTGTAATCGGGACATTCGGGGAAAAGGAGATTGATCTCGATGTTCTTTATACAGATCCCGATTTCTTTTCTATCTTCTCTTTCCCTTCCATTGCAGGAGATGCCCGTCAGGCACTTCAATCGGGTCAGAATGTAATCCTTACGCAAAAAATGGCAAAAATCATGTTCGGGGAGGATACGGCCATAGGCAAAAATATAATGTTAATGCTCAACGGAGTAGAGACTCCCTTTACCGTAGCTACGGTACTTGAAGATATTCCGAGACAAAGCAGTTTCCATTTCGATATTATTGTCAATTTTGTTAATAATCCCGCATACAATCGTCAAAAAGGACAATGGGACTATCGCAATCACGAGGTCTTTCTTACGCTGCAGGAAGGGGTCTCGGTAGAAACATTCGAAAAGAACACCCGGGTATTTAGTAATCGGTATTTTGAGGACGACATTAAAAAAGATAAACGCGACGGAGCACAGGCAGATGTCAACGGACAATATATTCAAATGAACTTGTTTCCTTTTAAAGACTGGCACTTTATACGTCAAATAAACGGGCGGATTACAGCCGGCAAGACCCTTCCTTACCTGATTATTGGCATTTCATTACTTATCCTTTTTATCGCTTGTGTGAATTTTATCAATATGAGTGTCGGTACCAACATAAAAAGGCTTCGGGAGATCGGGGTAAGAAAAACATTGGGAGCCGCAAAGAAGCAGTTGTTTTTTCAATTCTGGTGTGAAAGCATCATCGTATTCGCAATTTCGATCGGAACAGGAATACTTCTCAGTAAAGCCCTGCTTCCCGGTTTTAAAAGACTTTTCCGTACGGGAGCTGTTTTTTCCGATATGAACACCCCGGTATTCCTGTTGGGGACTTTCATTGTACTATTAGCAGTTACCCTGCTTGCAGGAGGGTATCCTGCCTTCCGTCTCAGCAAACTCAATACCGTACAAACCCTGAAAGGTACATTGAAAATTCAGGGTAAAAACCGCTTGAGGAACCTGCTGGTTATTGTACAGTTCAGTATTGCCATCCTATTAATAAGCTGTACCATAACCTTATATAATCAACTGCAATACATGCAGGGAAAGGACCTCGGGTTTAATAAAGAGCAGGTCATTTCTCTCCCCTTGAACGGAAAAAAGGATTCTCAACTCGTACTCGGTCTTCTCAGAAATGAACTACAACCGATCCCCGGAATACAAAGCATTACTGCTGCCGATAACAACCTGGGACTTGGAAGGGATGGCAGCAGGGGTACAAGCGCATTTGATTTCGATTACAAAGGAAAAGAAGTCAATACCAATTTGCTGGTCGTTGATTACGATTACCTGAAAACATTGGGAATTTCCCTGGTTGCCGGCAGATCTTTTGACAGGAACTTCTCCCGTGATAGCTTATCAGTGATCATTAACGAATCCCTGGCAAAAGAACTGGGAGGACAAAATGTACTGAACACTCCGCTTAACCTATTGGATTCCGTACAGCACACGGTAGTAGGAATTATAAAGGATTTCCATTTCAGGGATCTCGACCAGGCCATTGAACCTATTACTTTGTTTCTCAATCGCAACAAGCGATTGGACTATGCCTATATAAAAGTTAATTCGGATAACCTGGCACAATCACTGTCTGTAGTAAAAGAAGCCTGGAAAAAAACAGAACCCAATGCCGAATTTCTCGGTTCCTATCTCGACGAAAACATAAACAGGACCCTGGATAGAGAGAAAACCATGACTACTCTTATTACCAGCGGATCTATTATTGCCATTCTCTTAAGCTGCATGGGTATTTTTGCCATTTCCCTGCTTACCATAGCCCAGCGGACCAAAGAGGTTGGAATCCGAAAAGTAGTAGGAGCAAGCATATTCTCCATAACTATCCTTCTGAGTAAGGATTTTATCAGGCTGGTGATCGCAGCCTTCCTGATCGCTGCACCGATAGCCTGGTGGTTAATGCATCAATGGTTGCAAAATTACTCTTACCGCATAAATCTCAGCATCTGGTTTTTTGTGCTTGCCGGAGTAATTACCATATTGATTGCATTTGTCACCCTGAGTATCCGTACCATCCGGGCCGCTATGGCAAACCCGGTGGAATCGTTAAAAACAGAGTGATGAAGTTCGAAAGTTATGACACAGGATGCACAAAGGAAACTCAGAGTTTCACAAAGGGGTGCAGGTTGAAAAAAGTTACAGGTTGCAAGTTCCGGGTCCCTGAGCACAGCCAAAGGGCGTTTTTACAAGCCAGAACAAAGGCGGCTGAGTGTCCCGAACTCTGTTCGGGATGTACCGAAGCCCCGGTGAAATTATAAACAAACGTTCGGAAAGTAGGCCCCCCTCCAAAACTCCGAACTAAACAACTAAGAACTATTATGATCAAAAACTATCTTAAAATAGCCTTCCGGAACCTCTGGAAAAACAAATCGGTTTCCGCTATCCACATTATCGGCCTGGTTACCGGTATTACCTGCTGTCTGTTGATGATCCTGTACATACAACACGAACTGAGTTACGATAAATTTCAGGAAAAAGGCGACCGGATCGTACGTGTTATTATGGAATACGGCCATACCGGGGATGATGATATAAAAAAAGGGAATTTTACAGGTACCAAGGTCCTGTCTTCCTTTAAAAACAATTTTCCCGAAGTGGAGAACGGTGTTCGTATGTATAAGGGTTCTACCCTGGTCAAAACCGGGGAGCATGTATATGAAGAAGATCGCTTCCTGTATGCCGATTCGGCCTTTTTCGATATATTCTCATTTCCCCTGCTCAAAGGGACCCCAAAAAACGTATTGGATGCTCCCTACAAGGTGGTACTTTCTGCCTCTACGGCCAAAAAGTATTTCGGAAATGCCCCTCCTATAGGTAAAACTATACAGATCGGATCTGAACAAACCAATTTCCTGGTAACAGGAGTGGCCGAGGATTGCCCGCCAAATTCCCAGATCAAATTCGATCTGCTCGCCTCCTTTTCCAGTCGTCGGGAAGCACGGGCTGAAGAAACATACTGGAGTGCCAATTTCACTACCTACCTCTTACTGAAAAACCGGGAGTCCATAGCCTCCCTCCAACCTAAAATAGGTCCGTTTATGAAAAGGGAAATGGCCACGGAAGAAGATAACGACGGTTCTTATGTCAATTACGTACTGGAACCCTATACCCGTGTACACCTGTATTCGCCCTACGACGGTTTCGAACCGAACAGCAATATCCAATATCTGTATATTTCAGGATGTGTTGCATTGCTCATCCTGGTTATTGCGTGTTTTACTTATATCAACCTCAGCACCGCACGCTCGCTTGAACGCGCGAGGGAAGTCGGCATCCGCAAAGTTGCGGGGGCTTATCGACAACAGGTCTTCTGGCAATTTATCAGCGAATCCGCCCTGCTTACGGCTTTTGCCTTGTTTCTAAGTATTGCCCTCACCTTATTAATACTTCCTGCATTCAATGGTCTTATCGGAAGGTCCCTGCCCCTCTCGGATGTCTTCCGGCCGGGAATACTTTCCGGGATGCTGGGAATACTGCTTTGTATTTCTCTCCTGGCAGGCAGCTATCCGGCCTTTGTACTGTCTCGTTTTAAACCTGTCAAGGTGCTGAAAGGGACATTTCACCGTTCCGCTTCAGGAAACTGGCTCAAGGGATCACTGACGGTATTCCAGTTCGGGATTTCCGCTTTTCTTATTATCGCTACCCTGGTCATGCAAAGCCAGTTGCACTATATCCGGAACAAAGAACTGGGATATGACAGGGAGCACGTGTTGATATTACCCCTGGACGGTAAGATCACGGAAAAAATGGACCTTATCAAAAAAGAATTAAAGCAAAACCCAAATATCCGGGCCGTATCCAGGGCCGGTGAACTGCCTACACAGATTATTGGCGGTTACAGTATGTGGACCGGCACCATGACACCCGAGCAATCCTTAATGACAACAGCTAATGTCATAGACGAAGAATACGTCCGGGCCTGTGATCTGAAGCTGATAGCCGGCCGGGACCTGACCGAACAGGATATCCGGGATGTATCGTATGAAGATCATGACAAGAACTATTATCACTTTATTTTAAACCAGTCTGCCGCCGCTGCATTGGGGTGGACCCCGGAGGAAGCCGTAGGAAAAAAGATGACCTTACATTACAGGGACGGTGAAGTTAAAGGAGTGGTAAAAGACTTTCATTTTGCCTCTATGCATACCCCTATAAAACCTCTGGTACTTTTCCCCGACACCTGGAGCAGCCATCTTATCGTCAAGACCTCCGGCCATGATCTTGCGGGAACCATTGCTTTTTTAGAGGGCAAATGGAGTGAGATTGTACCCCACAGGCCCTTTGACTATCGGTTTATGGACGAAGCGTTCACCAACCTTTATACCGACGAGATAAGAATGGGAAAAATACTGGGTATCTTTTCAACAATTACCATTTTACTCGCCTGCCTGGGACTGTTCGGCCTGTCGGCCTATACCATCAAACAACGCACCAGGGAGATCGGGATACGAAAAGTACTGGGCGCTCCTATAGCGAATATTGCCCGTTTGCTATCCCTTCATTTCATAAAATTGGTGTTGTTGGCTTTTCTCATAGCTTCACCTTTAGCCTGGTGGGCCATGGACTCCTGGCTTCTGGACTTCGTTTACCGGATAGAAATACAATGGTGGATGTTCGTGATAACCGCCCTCATTGCCGTGGTGATAACACTCATTACAGTTAGCTTCCAGTCCGTAAAGGCCGCCATGCTCAATCCTGTAAAAACCTTAAAGGCAGAGTAATGGCAGGTATTATTATCCGGATAATAATGTACCTCATTGCGATATTGGAGGACGTATGGATATCAATTCTCCTGGTATACGGGTATTGAGGTGGTAGCAAGGCTTTAGAATTCCGGGAACAATGAGTATGGGTATACCACTAAGACGATCTTTTAGATTTAATACCGTACAGGCATGTTCCTTCGGTACCAGGACAGGGCCGAAAAGTAACCAGGGCCTGTCAACACCCCATACGATCAAAACTGCCCATATCTGAACACCAAATGTTCGATATCGGACAGTATTCAAATTCCACAAAAACACAATACACTGATAACAAACACCTTATTCTTTTGGCCTGGTTACTGTATATTTCAGTTCACAACTAAAAAGGTTTGTTTTACTAAATTGTCGGAAACGAAATGAAACCTGAAATACATGATCAAAAATAATTTCAAAATAGCCTGGAGAAATATCCTGAAAAACAAAGGGGTGTTTTTGCTGAACATCCTGGGGCTCGCCATAGGAATAACTTCCTGCCTGCTCCTGGCCCTTTTTATCACAGAAGAACTGAGTTACGACAAATTCAATGAAAAATCGGATCGCATAGCACGGGTAGTTTTCAGGGGAAAGGTCGGCGGAGAAATAATGAAGGAAGCGGTGGTCATGGCCCCCGTAGCGCAGACCCTGAAAGAAGAATTTCCCGAAGTGACCGATGCCACGCGCATACGAAGGATAGGCACCCCGAAAATAAGCTATGAAAACACCGTTTACCGGAACAGTCGCTTTGCCTATGCAGACCCTGATTTTTTTGAAATTTTCACGCTCCCGGTTGTTCGGGGCAATGCCAAAAACCCATTGGGGGAACCGAACAGCATTGTGCTTACACGTGATGAAGCACATAAATATTTCGGAGACACAGACCCCATAGGAAAAGAATTGTTTGTAGGTGAAGATCGCGAGCCTTTCCGGGTAACTGCTATTATAGAAAACGTTCCCGAAAATTCACATTTTCACTTCGATATGTTCGCCTCCATGCTCGGATATGCCCCGGCCAAAGGGACCTCCTGGACCAAATCGGATTTTTTCACTTACCTGCTTCTGAATAAGGATGCAGACATCCGATCGGTGGAAAAGAAATTACCTTCCGTCGTGGAAAACCATATGGGGCCACAGCTCAAAGACGAGATCGGGATGTCGTTTGCCGATTTTACTAAAGACAATCAAATCGGGTTATTCCTGCAACCCCTCACCGAAATACACCTGAATTCGGATTTTGCCAGTGCCAGCGAACTGGAACAGGGCGGCGATATCAAATACATTTATATCTTTGGCGCCGTCGGCATTTTTATGCTGTGCATTGCTTGTATTAATTTTATGAACCTGTCCACAGCAACCGCTGCCAAAAGGGCCAAAGAAGTAGGGATACGGAAAGTACTGGGTTCCGAAAAAAGACAACTGGTATACCAGTTTCTGACGGAATCTTTTATAGCTACCTGTATTGCCGCAGGTATTGGTATCCTTGTAGTAATCCTTGTCCTGCCCCTGTTCAATAACCTGTCGGGAAAAGCGATCGGCTTGTCTTTCCTGCTACAATACCGGGTATGGTTCTTCCTGCTGGTCATGATTACAGGGATAAGCATCGCTGCCGGGGCTTACCCGGCTTTTGTCCTTTCCTCCTTTGCCCCGATAAATGCGTTGAAGAGCAAATTTTTTACAGGAAAAGGAACTAAAAACCTGCGTAACGGACTTGTAGTTTTCCAGTTTGTCGTCTCAGCCGGACTTATTTTTGCCACGCTGGTCGTTGGAAGGCAGATGTCGTATATTCAGCATAAAAACATAGGCTACGACAGGGAACAAATCCTGGTTTTAAAAGATGCTTACCTGTTGGGAAATAACGAAACCGCTTTTAAAAATGAAATTCTGAAAGATCCGAGAGTACAGCATATAACCACATCTGCCTATCTTCCGGCAGGACCGTCCAATAATAGTATGTCCGGTGTTTTTCTGGATGGAAATTATCAAAGGCGTATGTTTTATTACGATGTAGATGAAAACTACCTTCCTGTCATGGGAATGGAACTGGTTGCCGGAAGGAACTTTTCGGAAGATTTCGGAAGAGACTCTCTCAAAGTCATCATCAACGAAACAGCAATGGAAATACTGGGGTTCAAAGATGATCCTATCGGAAAGACCCTGGTAAAGGATACGGATAACGGTGGTGAAGAACTAACGGTTATCGGGGTCGTTAAGGATTTTCATTTCAAATCGCTTCACCAGCGGATAGCCCCGCTTATTTTAAGAAACAATCCATATGGCGGACTCATACTGAGAACTACTGTTGCAGACATGTCCGGGCTCATTGAAAGTATACGGGGCACCTGGAACACATTTGATTCCGGGGAACCTTTTACCTATGCTATCCTTGACGATTCCTTCCGGGAAACCTATCGCGCAGAACAAAAAATGGGAGATATTCTCCGGATATTCGCCATACTGACCATATTTGTGGCCTGCCTGGGATTGTTCGGCCTGGTTACCTTTACCACGGAACAGCGGCTCAAGGAAATAGGAATACGAAAAGTACTGGGATCTACCGTACCGCAAATCGTTGCCTTGCTTTCCAAAGATTTTTTAAAACTTATATTGCTGTCCTTTGTCATTGCATTTCCAATCGGGTACTATTTCATGGACAGGTGGCTCCGGGATTTTTCCTATCGCACTAACATTGCATGGTGGATATTTGTCCTCGCAGCGTTTATTACTATGCTCATCGCCGTAATAACCATCAGCTTCAGAAGTATAAAGGCAGCACTGGAAAACCCGGTAAAGTCATTAAAAACAGAATAAGTTAATTTGATAATGAGAAAATTTGAAAATGGAGATTACAAGATGGGGAGACCGAGAGACCGGGAGACAAAGAGACTACAAGACTCCGAACTCCCATACTTCGGGCTTCGTGCTTCCGGCTTCGTACTTTTCAACAAACCTGTAACCACTAACAATTAAAACTAAAAAATGCTACTACAACTCAACAACATTTTTAAATGGGTAAACTCCGGGGGGCAAAGGACCTTCCTGTTAAAAGATATAAACCTTACCGTGGCAGAAGGAGAATTTATTTCTATCATGGGACCTTCCGGATCGGGTAAGACCACCTTGCTCAACGTTATAGGAATGCTGGATGGTTTTAATGAAGGAGAATATCATTTTATGGATGAGTCCGTTCATCAACTGAAAGAAAAACACCGGGCCAACCTTTATAAAGAATATATCGGCTTTGTATTCCAGGCTTATCATCTTATCGATGAACTCACCGTGTATGAAAACATAGAGACCCCATTACTGTACAAAAAATTCAAATCGGGGGAGCGCAAAGCATTGGTTGCCGATATGCTGGACAGATTTAATATCGTAGGTAAAAAAGACCTGTTCCCGGAGCAACTGAGCGGCGGACAACAGCAACTGGTAGGTATTGCCAGGGCACTTATCTCCAAACCCAAGCTCATTCTTGCGGATGAACCCACCGGCAATCTCAACTCCAGACAGGGTGAGGAGATCATGGAACTCTTCGAACAGCTTAATGACGAAGGAGTTACCATTATCCAGGTTACCCACTCCGAGAAAAATGCCGCATACGGATCGAGGATCATCGAATTGCTGGACGGAAGAAAGATCAGCTCGTAAAACTGCCGGCAAATTATTTTCCCGGAGAATATAAAGAAAGAAGAATTATGTCAGCCAAATATATTACTGCATTATGTCTTATGGCATGCTTATCCGGTTACGGACAGGAAAATACGGAACCCGTAACCCTGGAATACTGTATAGAAACCGCTTTCCGGAACAACCTGGACCTGAAGAGTTCGCACCTGAAAGCGAATACCTCCAGGGTAAATTACCGGCAATCCAGGTTCAATATCCTGCCCAATGCCAATGCCAGCTACAACCTGGGAGTTACCAATGGCCGGAGCATAGACCCGTATACCAATAGCTACCTGGACCAGCGACTGACCTTTTCCAACGCGGGACTTCAGCTGAACCTCACGGTCTTTAACGGATTCCGGCTGCTCAATACCATCCGGCAAAATCGCTACAACCTGCAGGCCTCCGAAATGGAAGTTCAGGAAGCGCGCCAGAACCTGGTACTGGACGTTACCCTCGCTTACCTTCAAATATTGAATAACAGGGAACTTCTCAAGCAAGCCAAAACAAGAATGGAAACTACCGAACAACAATTACAAAGACTTGGTTCCCTTTATAATGAAGGCTCCGGGAACCCTGCAGACTTCACCGATATGCAGGGACAACTCGCCCTGGACAAAACTACGGCCATACAGGCCGAAAACAGTCTCAAAGCCGCTGTCCTCAATCTTTATCAGTTATTGAATATGGAAAATAAGGCGAATATCACTTTTGCCGGAATAGAGACTGCGGATACCATGCAACAATATCCGTTGTCTGCCGAAGAAGTATTGGCAGACGCCCTGGCCAACCTGGCTACTTTCAAAGCAAAGGAACTCCGCATGGATGCTGCCAAAAACGGGGTAAAAGTGGCCCGGGCAGGCTACATCCCCACGATCTCGGTATTCGGCGAACTGAATACCAACTATTCCAGCGCTGCAGAATTCCTGAATGAAACCGGCACATCCATCGAGGAAACCGGGGATTTTGTTTCCGTTGACGGACAGGATTACCCGGTGCTACGGGAAGAGACACATCATGTGGGAGAATCTATAAGTTACGAAGACCAGTTTAACAACAACCTCAGCACTGCCATAGGACTGTCCGTAAATATTCCTCTTTTTAACGGGTTCCGTGCCAGGAATAACGTGGCCCTGGAAAAAATAAAAATGGAGGAATCCCGTATAGACCTGGAAAATACCAGGCTGCAACTCAGACAAGCCATTGAACAGGCACACCTGGATATGCAGTCCGCTTTTGACCGCTATCACGTCCTTACCGGCCAGGTAAAAGCTTATGAAGAGTCCTTCCGCGTTAATGAAGTGCGGTTTAACAACGGCGTATCCAATATTGTAGAATATATTACGAGCAAAAACAATATGGATAATGCCAGGATAGGACTGGCCAACGCAAAATACGAATACCTGCTCAGGCTGCGGGTACTGGAATACTACCGGGGGATATAAAAGAATTACTCATACGATACGCCTTAACCTTCTACCTGTTCTCCCGGCACCTGTTTGAATTCAAGATTTTAGTATATGCAAAAATTGTTTTAAGCGGGTTTCCCGAAAATCAATTTAACTCCAGCCATTTCGACTAAGCTCCCTTCAGGGCAATGTCATTTAGTTAGTACTGTAATAGACTGAAAAAGAGGTGTATTCTATATTTTATTAGAAAAACATACAAGCTCCTCCCTTGTGATGAATCTTGTCCGCCGAAGGAGGAGGGAGGTACCCGAGCGAAGCAACGGGTGGAGGGTTTTGAAAGCCCAAACCATAGGGGTAATCCCAAACGTTAAGGCAAACACGCCAAAGTCCGGGCGGGTCAAAACTCCCCGTCCCGCAAAGCGGTCCCCCCCTCTTCTCCCGAATTATCGGGATTATCGAGAGGGGTAAAACTGATTTTCCAGGAAACCCGGTTAAAACAATTTTTATTATATACTAACTAAATTCCGGGCGTAAAAAACACTCCTAGAAATTCCCTTTATCATCCTGTTGTATGGACATTTTATTATCCAGAGGCGAGTAGATCTTTTTCGGGAATTTGTCCTCCCCGATGACATCTTCTATTTGTTTGTAGAGAAATTGCAGGTGTATCCTGGTCATGGCATCGCGGGTAAAGGGAATACTTGTTCGTAACCTGCCTTCCAGGGTTATGAGGTTATCCAGGGCTATGGCCCTTACATCCGTGTGCAGGGTCCTCCCTTCGGATAATTTGGCAAGGAGAGCATCGATAAAACCACCTTGCGGCTCCTTGGGATTGTACAAGGTAAGCATATTGGCTACATAAGCTTTCTGAAGGCTTCTGCGGTAAGCATTTATCGGTGCATTAAAATCCAGTTCTTTCCAAACGAGTTTGTTTACTTCTTCTACAAATTCTTCGGGAGTATACGGTTCCTCATACTGGTACCTGTCGGCAATAAATTCCATCCGGCTGAGCCTGCTACCTCCCAGCAATGTGGTCATTACCCCTTCCATGGTCTGTGAAAGATCTTTCTTAGACAACGGTGCTTCTATTTTATTGAGAATATCTCTGTACAACAACCACGACGGCTCATGAAAAACATATGTGTCTACAAAGGCAAGGGCTTCCTTTTGCATTTCTTTCGGAACGGGCCTGTAAACATCTCCTTCATCTCCAACAGTCTTGGGTGTAACATAAAGGCCCCCGATATTCTTAAGCGTATGAGAAATATATTTGTTGTACTGTCTTAAGACCGCGTCATAAACTTCTTTGAGATTGTCATAGTTGTCACTTTCGTTCTCACTGGTCCACCGTATCAGCTGTGGCACTATACGCTGCAGGTTCTTTATCCCGTAAAAACCGGCTATGATGGCATTGTTCCCCAGGTCTTCCGACTGGGACCTCGGGTCAAAGTCTCTCCCCTCACCTCCGAACCACAGTCGGGGATTTGCCGCTATGCTGTCCGTAGCCCATTTACTCAAAATTTCTTTTTCCTCCTTTACGGATTTTTGTCCCGGAAAAAGGGAATATCCCCATTGTATTGCCCATTTGTCATAATCTCCTATCCTCGGCATCAATCCGTTAAGGGATATGCTGTCTTCCGGCTGGGCGACGTAATTGAAACGGGCATAGTCCATAATAGAACTTGTGTGTCCGTGTTTTTCCAGCCAGGCGCTGTCTCTCAGTTTTTCTACCGGCGTGGCATAACTGGCTCCCATGTTATGCCGTAATCCGAGAGTATGACCTACTTCATGCGAAGCTACAAAACGGATAAGCTGCCCCATGAGGTCATCTTCAAACTCCATCTTTCGCGCACGGGGATCAATCGCCCCGGCCTGAACCATATACCAATTGTGCAGCAGGTTCATAACATTGTGATACCAGCCTATATGACTTTCCATGATCTCACCGCTACGGGGATCCACGATATTGGGTCCGTAAGCATTCTTTGCCGGTGAGGCAAAATAGCGGAGTACGGAAAATCTCGCGTCTTCCAGGCTCATACTGTCATTATCCACAGGCCATTCTTTTCCTACGATGGCATTCTTAAATCCCGCCTGTTCAAAAGCCTTTTGCCAGTCGTTAATCCCCTGAATAAGGTAAGATCGCCATTTTTCGGGCGTTGCAGGGTCTATATAAAACACAATGGGCTTTTTGGGTTCTACCGTTTCTCCCTGTTCCCATTTGAGAATATCTTCTTCTCTGGGCTCCAGTCTCCACCGGTGAATATATATATTGCGGTCCGCCCGTTGCTGATCGTCCCCGTATTCCCAGTAAGAACTGGCAAAATATCCCACCCTGGGATCGTAATAACGCTTTTTCATGGGGACTTTCGGCAGCAATACTATGGAATTGTTTATCTCTACCGTAACCACTCCCGAGAGGATCGCAGCCGGAAGGTTCTTGCTCTTGTCTTCGGATATTCTTGCTTTATATGTTTTTACGGTCTTTATCTCCGTATTTATAGGATAGGTATTTATGGTCCGGATATAGGATTTATCCCTTTCCAGCGAAGTGAGATTAAAATCCTTTTTTTGTTTTTCCGTAAGACTGAGTAATGGGTTTTCGCTATTTATAAAATCCGTAACATCAATGACATAAGCACCATTTTTTTCATTTACGGCCTTAATATCGAAGGCTTCAAGGATGGGAGTGGCATTGGAACTCGTAACCGCTTTGGAAATAGCATCCTCTTCATTGGCCTGGCTCACCAGGGTTTGGATACGCAGGAATATTTTATTGGAAGGTCCTTTTTCAAACCAAATGGTCTTTTCCCCTATCTCTTCTCCCCCGTAGTTAGTTGCCCCGGCCGGAGTTTTGATAAACCTGCTCACTACAAGCATCTCTCTTTGCAGTAAACTGTCCGGGATCTCAAAATAATACTTGTCTTCTACCCGGTGAACATCTACCAGTCCTTTGCTGCTGACCGCTTCTTTGGATATGATCTTGTCGTAAGGTTTCGTTTCCGTAAAGGTATAGGCATCTCCGGAAGAACGGAGTGCACCGCCCTTTTTACCCAAAATACCACAAGAACTGGTAAGACACAATAGCCCTAAAAATCCGATCAAATACTTTTTCATAGTCTCCGTTTTTGTTTTTTTTGATTAGGATTTACGGTCAGGAGGTTTATATACCTTTATTTCTGATCCCGGGATAAAGAAGCTATCCCTTATGCTCCGAACAGAGGATAACACCCTGGGCTATTATCGTAAATAAGCACTTTTTAACGGCGAACTCGTTTAAACTTTTTCCCTTCCGAACTATCGGGATTATCGGAAGGCTGCAAAATACCATTCCCCGGATAATTGCTCCGGGATCACGTTTTCCGAAATCACGTAACAGATCAACTGAGAATCCATGTCCCGGAAAAACACACACAAATAAAGCGGTAAATACAATTTTCCAATAAAGCTAAGAAAAAAAATACGGACAAACAATTGACTACCCCGGATATATGCTGCCTTTAAAATAAAATTAACGCTCATTTTCTTTGCTTCGGGAAAACCCGGTTTTCTTTGGCTATCCCTCTAAATCACAAGATTTTCGCCGGTTTCCGGATTTTTATATCCGGAAAAACCCGGAAATAACAAAATCAACCCTTTTTTTGTTATTTAACAATAAACATCGAACTCCTTTCTCCTCTTTATAAAAAAATATTTACTTTTATGCGAATTTCATTGATCCGATGCATTTTTAATGCAATCGATTCCGTAAAATATTATCAAGTTTTGAACCGACGAAATTTTATAAAAAACAGTACCCTGGGCACGGGAGCTCTTTTATTTTCCGGAGCTGTTCTGCCAGGCATGACCGGCACCGGGAACGACCGGGTATACCGCATAGGAATTATAGGGTTCGGCGATCGGGGCAGTGGCCTGTTTGGCGTTCTCCGGGACTTCCCCGATAAATTTGAAGTCACCGCTTTGTGCGATCCGCTGGATATGCGTATAGCCCGTGCCCGTAAAATGGCAGACACGAATAAAGTTAAACTGTACAGGGATTATCGCGAACTGCTCGACAATAAACACATAGATGCGGTGATCATTGCCACCCCGTTGAATACACATTACCAAATTGCCAGGAATGCGCTCGAAGCGGGAAAACATGTACTGCTGGAAAAGGCGATGGCTTTCACTACCGATCAGGCCATAGACCTGGCCAGGATTGCCAAAAACCATCCCCGGCAAACACTTCAGATAGGTCACCAATACCGTTACTCTCCCCTCTATTATAAAGTACGTAACATGATACGGGAGGGCTATCTTGGCAAAGTTACCCAGATAGATGCCCGGTGGGACCGTAACTGGAACTGGCGCAGGCCCGTTCCCGATCCCAAACTGGAAAGAAAGATCAACTGGCGGATGTACAGGGAATATTCCGGCGGATTACCGGCCGAACTCCTCTCCCACCAGATGGATTTTATACACTGGGCCTTTGACTGCCTGCCCGATACCATTTACGGCACGGGAGGTATAGACCGTTATAAAGACGGCCGCGAAACCTACGATAACGTACAGGTAAACGTCCGTTACGAAAAGGAAGGAATGATAGGTAACTTCGGCGCTACCTGTTCCAACCAGCACGATGGCTACTCTTTCCGTATCAAAGGCTCCAGGGGAATGATATCGCTCCTCGTCAACGACGGTATCTTTTATCCCGAACCGGAAACCAGACAGGAACTCGAAGAAGTGGACGGTGTAAGCGGTGCTACCAAACTCACCTGGAACGATGATAAAAAAGGTATACGTCTGACAGATTCAAAACTCAAAGACGGAAGCTATTACGCCTTTGAAGATTTTTATAAAGCCATTTCCGAAAATACCCTCCCCGATTCCAATGTATACACCGGGGGTACCACGGCCATTTGTGTAGCTCTGGCCAATGCTTCCATATACAGCGGGGATATCAGGAAATGGAAACCGGAATACAACCTTTCTCCGGACAGCACCAATAAAAGAACAGCCGGAAGCCACCGGGGGAAAAAATCCGGCGAAGGCTGACGAAAAAACATAAACAACCACAAACTTTAACACCTGCTTATATTTATTAACCATCAAACCTATTTAAAAACATGCGAATACTAAGTATCCTCGTCTTAGCTGCCACAACTACTTTCTGCTTCACACAATGTGCACCCGAAAAAAAGACCCCTCCGGACGGATGGACCTATCTTTTTGACGGAAAGACCCTGGACGGTTGGAAACAGGTGGCAGGACAGGCGGAATATACCGTAGAAGACAGCGCCATTGTAGGGATAGCCAAAGCCGGTAGTCCCAACACCTTCCTGATCAGTGAAAAAGAATACGGTGACTTTATCCTGGAACTGGACATCAAGGTAGAACACAAGTCCAGCAATTCCGGTGTCCAGTTCCGCAGTAATTACGATCCGGACGGACGGGACGGCAAAGGGCTCGTATACGGGTACCAGGCCGAATTAGACCCCTCGGACCGAGCATGGTCCGGCGGAATCTATGACGAAGCCAGAAGAGGATGGCTCTACCCGCTTTCCCTTAACCCCGAAGCCCGTAAAGCATTCCGCCTTGGTGAATACAACACCTACCGGATAGAGGCCATCGGAAATGAAATAAAAACCTGGATAAATGGTGTGGAAACCGCCTATCTCATTGACAGTACGGCCACCAAAGGCATCATAGGCCTCCAGGTACACAGTATAAACAAAGCAAAAGACGAAGGGAACAAGACCTATTTTAAAAACATCCGCATCAAAACGGAAAATCCGGAACCCACACCGTTCAAAAAAGACGTTTATGTAGTGAACGATCTCAAAAACCAGCTTTCCGGTTACGAAAAAGAACACGGCTGGAAACTGCTCTTCAACGGCAAGAACAGCGATGGATGGGTAGGTGCCTATAAAGACAGTTTTCCCGACTTCGGGTGGACCATAAATAACGGAATACTCACCATAGAAGCTTCCGATGGCGGTGAATCTACCAATGCCGGAGATATTGTTACCACAAAAGAATACAGTGCATTTGACCTTTCTTTCGATTTTAAAATCACGGAAGGAGCCAATAGCGGAGTCAAATATTTTGTCACCCTCTCCGAAGGTAATGAAGGTTCTGCCATAGGGCTGGAATATCAGATACTGGACGATGAAAAACATCCGGACGCAAAAATGGGGAGAGATGGTAATCGTACCCTCGCATCCCTGTACGACCTCATCACGGCCGACAAGCAACCGAGATTCGTAAAACCGGTAGGAGAATGGAACAAAGGTCGTGTAGTAGTATCTCCGGACAACAAGGTAGAGCACTATCTCAACGGTATTAAAGTAGTGGAATACCAACGCGGCTCCGAAGCCTATCGCGAACTGGTAGCGCAAAGTAAATACGAAAAGTGGAAAGACTTCGGAGAAGCCGAAAAAGGACATATCCTGCTACAGGACCACGGTGATGAAGTGAGTTTTAAAAATGTCCGGATAAGGGAATTGGACTAAACCTCCGGACTTGCAGTCCGGAAGTTCGGAAAGAGGTCGTCTAAAAAGTCGCAAAAATAGTAAAAACCACAAAGGGCTCGGAGTAGGCACAAAGCACTCAAAGTATTAAACATATCATAATTATGCGCTTACAACTTTGCGCTCTTTGTGTATTCTTTGTGATCTTAGTGGTTAAAAGACTTTTCAGACATCTCCATGGTTATCAGGTCACGGAGTTATTCAGACAACACACAAAAACTCCGCAACCAGGTAAACTGTATACAGAAGCTTTTTTTCTAAGTCAGCTACCTCCAGCTCAAAACACTAAATAATGGAACGAAGAAAATTTATAAAAAATTCCGCCCTGGCAACAGCAGGGCTTACCACTATGGGGACCATGGGCTTTACTGCCAAAAGTTACAGCCGGATCATCGGCTCCAACGATCGCCTGAACATAGCCGTTATAGGATTGGGCAGAAGGCTCGGTGCTTTTTTTGAACCTATCGCCAGAAAAGAGAGCAATGTGGAATTATTATATCTGTGCGATGTAATGAAATCGCAGCGCGAAAAGGCGGCAGAACGTTTTAAAGAACATATCGATTACAGCCCGAAACTGGAAAACAGTATTTTTAAAGTACTGGAAGATAAAAACGTAGATGCCATCATCAATGCTACACCCGACCATTGGCATGCACCGGGAACCTGGCGTGCCCTGGAAGCCGGAAAACACGTTTATGTGGAAAAACCGTGCAGCCATAACCCGAGAGAAGGTGAATTGCTGGTAGCCTATCAGAAAAAATACAACCGGGTGGTCCAGATGGGTAATCAACAGCGTTCTGCCGAACCCAGCATAGAGATCATCGGTGAGATCCACAATGGTATTATAGGCAATCCGTACCTGGCCGTTGCCTTTTATACGGCCAACCGCGGAGAAGTAGTCGTTCCCAAAAAGGCACCTGCTCCGGAAGGACTGGACTGGGACTTTTTCCAGGGGCCATCGCCCAGGAAAGAATACATGCACGACACCTGGAACTATAACTGGCATTGGTATGGCTGGGATTTCGGCACGGCAGAAACAGGAAATAATGCCACACACGAACTGGATATCGCCCGCTGGGCCCTCCAGGCAGAATTCCCTAACAAAGTAATCGTCAATGCGGAAAAACGCCACTGGCCGGAAGACGGATGGAGCATGTACGATACTATGGACGCCACTTTCGAGTTCGACAACCAGAAGACCATAAAATGGGACGGAAAAAGCCGGAACGGGTACAACACATACGGTAAAGGCCGCGGAACCATTATTTACGGCACCGGGGGAACCGTATTTGTAGACCGGGAAGGATATACGCTCTATGACCGGAACGGCAAACCCATAAAAGAACGTACTTCCGAAGGCGGGGAAGCCGGAACACAACTCGGAGGAGGTGGTGATATTTCGACAACACATGTCATGAATTTCTTCCAGGCCATCCGCGGAAAAGAGCAACAAAAGTCCCCTATAGACGAAGGTGCAAAAAGTACCCTGTTATGTCACCTCGCCAATATGGCATACCGTACCGGGGAAGTCCTGGAATGCAACCCGAAAAACGGGCATATTACCAACAGCAAAAAAGCAAAAAAACTCTGGGGCAGGACATACGAACCCGGATGGGAACCTCAGAACCTGTAACGAAAATCCCTTGAAAAACGCACTACGCCGTATTTGCAGAAAATTTGCAGGTACGGCTTTTTAATACCCGCGCACAGGGCAAACGCATCATGTGTACAGTATGTGGAAATGTGGGAATGTGGGAATGTGGGAATGCGATAAGGTGACCATGGGTAAAGGAGTTTGGGAAATGGGAGGATAGAGATTGCTGGGGTGGCCGGGAGACCAGGTGCCTTGCAGCCCCCACTCAAGAATGCAAACCTGGAGCCTGGAAACCCGGTGGCTTCGGTACATCCCGAACGCAGTTCGGGACACTCAGCCACCTCCGTTTTGGCTTTAAAAACTGGAACATGGAACTGAAACCTGCCCTTCGGCTTTAGTTCCTGCCCGTCCGGCGGGTATCCTGAATTTATCAAAGGGCTCAGGGATCCATGCCCAAAGCTGAAACCTGCAACCTGCAACTTGGAACCTGTAACCTGTAATTTGAAACCTATACCTTGAACTATTCATAATTTTATAATGCATTTGCCCTGTCCCCGAAGACCCCGTTCTTAAATCTCTGTGTATCTTTGTAATATACATTAACCGCAAAGAACATGAAAATATATACCAAAACCGGGGATAAAGGCACGACAGCCCTTTTTGGAGGTACCCGTGTACCCAAACACCATATCCGCATTGAAACCTATGGTACGGTCGACGAACTCAATTCCTGGATAGGATTGATACGCGACCAGGAAGCCGGTTCGCAACGGGAAGTATTGCTTTACATCCAGGACCGGTTGTTCACCCTGGGCGCCATCCTGGCCACCGACCCGGAAAAAGCCGTACTGAAAAGCGGTAAACAACGCCTGGACATTCCCCGGATCTCCGAAGAAGATATCGTAGCCCTGGAACGGGAAATGGACCTTATGAACGAAGAACTCCCCCCCATGACACATTTTGTACTGCCCGGGGGCCATACCACCGTGTCATATTGTCATATTGCCCGCTGTGTTTGCCGAAGGGCAGAAAGACTGGCCACCCAACTATATGATACAGAATCGTTTGAAGAGACCCTTCTCCCCTACCTCAATCGTCTTTCGGACTATCTCTTTGTGTTGGCACGAAAGTTGTCCCACACGTTGAAAGCCGAGGAAATAAAATGGGTCCCGGAAAAGGGAAACCCGGAATAGAAAACATGTATTCCCGACAAACATCCGAAGCGCAACATCCTGAAAATACCGATATAAACACACCGTATGCAATACGGAATCGGGGCTAAAGAGAAAAACTTGCCGATCTCACAAACAAGGATGTATTTTATTACTTAAAAGACAATAAAACACGCGTTTCATTACGTTCTTAAAATTAATGCGTAAATAAAGTAGTTTTAACTTGACTTTTTAGTTTAAAAATTTATTTTTGCAAAAAATAAAAAACGAATAGCTCATGTATTGGACATTAGAACTTGCATCCTATCTGAGTGATGCACCTTGGCCGGCTACAAAAGACGAATTGATCGACTATGCTATCAGAACGGGAGCTCCGCTGGAGGTAGTGGAAAACCTGCAAGCCATGGAGGACGAGGGGGAGATCTATGAGTCTATTGAAGAAATATGGCCGGACTATCCTACAGAGGAAGATTACCTCTGGAATGAAGATGAATATTAACACGATAAAACAAACTAAAAGTCTCTCAAGAGGCTTTTTTTTTGCTCATTAGTATAAAAAACTGTTTGGACTTTGTTTCTTATCTCGATAATTATCGGGATCGGGGATTATAGTGCATCCTGCCCGCCAGCAGGCGGGTTTTCGTCAAATGAAGATATTGGAGACGTATAAACGAACCACAAACAGTCCGAAAAACAAGAGATTCGGAGGTTAAAAAACCTGACGGTTTTCCCCTCCGAATCCCTGCATATCCATGCACCGCCGCACTGTTTTTTTTCATTAGCTTTGTAAAAAGTTAATTGAAAGATCGGCAAGGCCGTGATGACTATGCACCCCAACGGGAGAAAACGTACATAACCCTCCCTGTTTTCAAATTAAAAACAAAACCATTATGAGTTTACTGAATTCTGTTCTCAAAGCTTTTGTAGGAGATAAGGCGAAGAAGGATGTCAAAGAGATACAGCCATTAGTGGATAGGATCAAATCACTGGAACAACAGTTATCATCTCTGTCTCACGACGAACTGCGGGAAAAAACGACAGACTTCAAAGCCCGCTTGCGGGAAGCCAGGGCTTCTTTTGATGAAAAAATAGCACAATTGCAAAGCGAAGCCGATTCTTCGGACGATATAGACCGCAAAGAAGATATCTACGCCGAGATCGACAAACTCAACGACGAGGCTTACAAAGCTACCGAAGCCACTCTCGACGAAATACTTCCCGAAGCTTTCGCCGTAGTCAAAGAAACCGCAAAACGGTTTACCCACAACGAAACCATTACCGTAACCGCAAGTCCCTTCGACCGGGAGTTATCTGCCATCAAAGATCACGTTACCATAGAAGGCGATAACGCCGTATGGAAAAACTCGTGGGATGCAGCCGGTAAAGAAGTAACCTGGGATATGGTACATTATGATGTGCAGCTGGTAGGAGGCGTTGCATTGCACCAGGGTAAAATAGCCGAGATGCACACCGGTGAAGGTAAAACCCTTGTCGCCACATTACCCGTATACCTCAATGCCCTTACCGGGAACGGGGTACACCTGGTAACGGTTAACGATTACCTGGCAAAAAGGGATAGCGCCTGGATGGGGCCTTTGTTTGAATTTCACGGACTCTCCGTAGCCTGTATAGACAATTACCAGCCCAATTCCGACGGGCGAAGAAAAGCGTATAACTCCGATATTACTTACGGTACCAACAACGAATTCGGTTTTGATTACCTACGGGACAATATGGCCCACACACCGAACGACCTGGTACAACGTCCACACAATTTCGCCATTGTCGATGAGGTCGATTCCGTCCTCGTAGACGATGCCCGGACACCGCTTATCATTTCCGGGCCAGTGCCACAGGGCGACAGACATGAGTTTAACGAACTGAAACCCGTAGTTTCCGACCTGGTACAGAAACAACGTCAATACCTGACCGGTGTATTGGCAGAGGCAAAAAAACTGATTTCCGAAGGAAACACCAAAGAAGGAGGTTTCCTGCTGCTCCGTGTACACAGGGGGCTCCCCAAAAACAAAGCCCTTATTAAGTTCCTGAGTGAAGAAGGTGTAAAGCAGCTCCTGCAAAAGACGGAAAATCACTATATGCAGGACAACAACCGGGAAATGCCCAAGATAGACGAAGCATTGCTCTTTGTTATCGATGAAAAGAACAACCAGATAGAACTTACCGACAAAGGAGTGGAATACCTCTCCGGGGATACCGATCCGGACTTCTTTGTAATGCCGGACATAGGGATGGAAATAGCCCGGATAGAAAACCAGAACCTCCCGGTAGAAGAAGAAGCCGAACAGAAAGAAAAACTCTTCAGGGAATTCGGTGTAAAAAGCGAACGCATCCACACCATGAACCAGTTGCTGAAAGCATACACCCTGTTTGAAAAAGACACGGAATATGTTGTTATGGACAACAAGGTAATGATCGTAGATGAACAGACCGGTCGTATCATGGACGGACGGCGTTATTCCGACGGGCTTCACCAGGCGATCGAAGCCAAGGAGAACGTGAAGATCGAAGACGCTACCCAGACATTTGCCTCGGTAACACTGCAGAACTACTTCCGTATGTACCGAAAACTTGCCGGTATGACCGGTACCGCAGTTACGGAAGCCGGGGAATTCTGGGAAATCTATAAACTGGACGTGGTGGAAATACCCACCAACAGACCTATTGCCCGCGATGACAGGCAAGATCTCATTTATAAGACCAAAAGAGAAAAATACAACGCGGTTATCGAAGAAGTCACCGAACTCTCCCGGGCGGGGAGACCGATCCTTATCGGTACTACTTCCGTAGAAATATCGGAGCTACTCAGTAAAATGCTGACACTCCGCAAAGTGCCGCATAACGTACTTAACGCCAAACTCCACAAGAAAGAGGCGGATATCGTAGCCGAGGCCGGAAATCCCGGTGTGGTAACCATAGCTACCAACATGGCCGGTCGTGGTACGGATATCAAGCTCACCGAAGAAGTGAAAAAAGCCGGAGGCCTTGCCATTATCGGTACGGAGCGCCATGACTCCCGAAGGGTAGACAGACAGCTCAGAGGTCGTTCCGGACGTCAGGGAGACCCGGGAAGTTCCCAGTTCTACGTTTCCCTGGAGGATAACCTCATGCGTCTCTTCGGATCCGATCGTGTAGCCAAAATGATGGACAGGATGGGACTCAAGGAAGGTGAAGTCATACAACACTCCATGATGACCAAATCTATCGAGAGAGCCCAGAAAAAAGTGGAAGAGAACAACTTTGGTATACGTAAGCGCCTCCTGGAATACGATGATGTGATGAACGCACAAAGAGAAGTAGTGTACAAAAGACGTAGACATGCCCTGCAGGGACAGCGTCTTAAAGTAGACATCGCCAATATGATATTCGATACTTCCGAAGTGATCACAGAAGCAAACAAAGCCGCCGGCGACTATAAGAATTTCGAATTTGAACTCATCAAATATTTCTCTTTGGTTTCCCCGATTTCCGAAGAAGATTTCAATAAGATGTCCGTTCAGGAAATTACGGCAAATATTTACAAAACCGCATACAAACATTATAACGATAAGATAGAGCGCAACGCGGCAACCGCTTTCCTGGTCATCAAGAACGTTTACGAAAACCAGGGAGACAAGTTTGAACGCATCGTAGTTCCCTTTACAGACGGTACCAAAACACTTAATGTAGTCACCAACCTGAAAGAAGCCTACGAAAGTAACGGTAAAAAACTTATCTCCGATTTTGAAAAGAATATCTCCCTGGCTATCATAGACGATTCCTGGAAGACACACCTTCGTAAAATGGACGAGTTGAAACAGTCGGTACAGCTTGCCGTACACGAACAAAAAGACCCGCTGCTCATATACAAATTCGAAGCCTTTGAACTTTTCAAAAGCATGATCGAAAGTGTAAACAAAGAAGTGATAACCTTCCTGTTCAAAGGAGAACTCCCGACACAGGACAGTTCTAAGATCCACGAAGCGCGGGAAACAAAAACAAAAGACGATTACCAGACTTCCAAAGAAGAAGTACTGAATAGCGATGAAATAGCAGAAAGACATCGCAGCGCAGGACAACAGGCCCGGCCACGTCAACAGCAGACTGTCGAAACCGTAGTGAGAGATAAGCCGAAAATTGGCCGTAATGACAAGGTTACCATCAAAAATGTGATGAGCGGCGAAAGCCAGACCATGAAATTCAAACAGGCCGAGCCCCTCCTTAAAAAAGGAGAATGGGTGATTGCCGAAGAGGAATAGATTCCCTCAATATAAAATCATTTAAGAAACAGCCCGGTATGATCTGCATACCGGGCTGTTTTGCACTTTACAATTACACCGTTTAAACTTTACATCAGAACCAAGTGAAGGGCAAATGCCTACATATGATCTATTCTTCTGCTGTGATATATTTTCAGTAATGGTATCTGCACAAGTACCAGGAGCGCTATGGCCCCGATGCTATACCAAAGGAACGGAGAGATCGACGTTTTGAGAAAAGAAAAAACAGAAAAGTCCACTGTCCAGGGTTTTTCCTGTTTAAAAAGCGACAGGAAGACAATACCGGCCACCATGGTGGCAATAACACCCCATGCCGCACGGGATATTACGGGTTTATATATATTTTCCCGCTCCCCTTCCCGCTCTACCCGGCACATCACATGACTTACAAAATCAGGAGACGGCGTCTCCGTCTTGTTCTCTTTTACCGCTTTCCTTATCCGGTCTTCTTTATGTGGATCATCATATAGCATTATTCACGGATTACGCTGTTATTTTCGAGTAACCGGTACAGGAACTTCCTGCTCCGGAAAAGCTTCACTTTGACATTAGCTTCGCTCAAATTTACCACTTTTGCAATTTCTTTCACAGTCAATTCATCAAAATAATACATCCAGACCAATGCCTGTTCTTCTTCCGGAAGCAGCCTTACGGCCTGTCTTATGGCCTCATTACGGTCATTTTCCGCAATCTGTTGCAAGGCATTAAGCGTTTCTTCCTGCTGCTCTTTCACCTTTTCGGTATCACTCCAAACCCACACCCTCCCCTTAGCCTTTAACACATCAAGGCATTTGTTGTATGTGATCTTGTACAACCAGGTAGAAAATTTCGATTTTCCCCGGAATCCGGACAGGGAACGGTAGGACGTCACAAAAACATCCTGTGCCACTTCCTCCGCCTCTTCCCTGTTTTTCAATATTTTAACAGCCAGACCAAAGACCATGTCCTTGTGTCTTTCCACCAGGAAAGCAAAGGCGTTTGTATTTCCCCCGGTAACCTGCCGGATATAATAATCATCTTTATGGTTGGCCATATCATTTCATAGGACGACAAAATCCCGGTCCGGTTACAAAAAATAAGAAACTGTTTCAAATTACAGGTTGCAGGTTCCAGGTTCCAGGTTCCAGGTTCCAAGTTTGAGGTTGCAAGTTGCAGTTTGAGTCTTGCGCAGAGCGTAGGCGGCTGAGTGCCCAAGCGCAGCGATGGGTGTATCGAAGCCCCGGGTTACATGTTTCAGCCAAAACAAAGGCAGTGTCCCGGCCATCCCTGCAATTTCCATCCATCTAACTCCATCCCCTATCCTCTCATTTCCCAAACCCCTTTACCTCATGGTCACATTCCCACTTTCTCCCTTTCTCCCTTTCTCCCTTTCTCCCTTTCTCCCTTTCTCCCATTCTCCCATTCTCCCATTCTCCCATTATCAAATGCGCTACGCATAATGCGTTTATCCTAATAGATCCCGATAACAAACGGAAAGCCTGTTTTGCCACCAATACACCAAATCATTGTAAAGTAAGTTACTATTACCATTCTGTAAATGAGCAGCCAAAATGCATAAACTTAAGTAACCGCAATAAATCCCGATGTTATCGGGAACAGGTTTTTGAACTTTAACTAGATAAAAAAACCGCTTTTTGTAACCTGGAGCCTCCCGCTATCGTCATACCAGGAAAACCGATTGTTGAATATATCAAAAAAACGAACATTATGCATCAGTTACAACCCGTATTAATTTTCCTGATTATCTTTGCTACGATCTTCGGAATAACCTATCTGTATTACACTACACGGAACAAAGAACGCATGGCTCTCATTGAAAAGGGCGCCGATGCCGACATTTTTTTCAGCAAAAAGCAGAAGACCGCCCCCGTCTGGAAGATACTGATCCTCAACCTATCTCTCCTGCTCATCGGTATAGGTTTCGGCCTTTTCACAGGGCATTTGCTGGAATACATGGGTATGCAGGAAAAAATCGTTTACCCCGCATGTATCCTCATTATGGCGGGACTGGGACTCTTCCTCGGGTTCCAGATGGCGAAAAAACTGGACTGAACCCGGTGGCTTCGATACATCCCGGCGGAGCCGGGACACTCAGCCACCTCGTTTTGTGCCAAACCTGGGACTTGGAACCTACCCTTCGGCAGGTGGGTGTCCTGAGTTTACAGAAGGACTCAGGGATTCGTCTGTAACTCCAAAACTCCGAACCCATCAACTCCGAACTGTAACACAGTGGTTGATGAGTTCGGAGTTGGTTAGTTAGGGAGTTGAAACGGGAAAACCTTCCCTACAGAACTCCGGAACTCCATCCCGACATATATCGGGACTCCCAAACTTAGCACCCGATATCTTCTATCTTTATCAGGTTCCTGCGCGCAGCCGAAGGGCAATCTTCATCAATAACAACCAATCACCATAAATCACCAACGCCCCTCGTCTCCTTGTCTCCTTGTCTCCCGGTCTTTCATCCCCCTCACCTGTCTTCCCTTATATAATGCGTTTGCCCTATGCGTTTGTCCCCGGTCGTATATCGTTAATTTTTTTTACGTAAGTTTGGGCTACAAAACCCGGACCATGCATTTTAAACATCCTGAGATACTTTGGGCGTTATTCTTCCTGCTTATTCCTGTAATAGTACACCTGTTCCAGCTCCGAAAGTTTCAAAAGACCCCGTTTACGAACGTCAGGTTCCTGAAAGCAATACAGCAAAAAACACGGAAAAGTTCGCAGCTAAAAAAATGGCTAGTGCTGATGAGCAGAGTATTATTGCTCGCCTGTCTTGTTATAGCTTTTGCACAACCCTACCTGCCAAACAGTGAAGATTCCGGGAAACCAACGGAAACCGTGATCTACCTGGACAATTCGTTCAGCATGCAGGCCCGCGGCCAGCGGGGGGAATTACTCGGGCAGGCAGTAAGCGATATCCTTGCCGCAGAGAGCGACAATAGCACCGTTTCCCTTTTTACCAATGATGCCACTTATGCTAATGTAGACATCCCTTCTATAAAACAGGAATTACTGCAACTGGATTTCGCTCCCGGCAGTCCGGCACCGCAATCCGTTTTACTCCGCGGTAAAAACTTATTTGGCAAAGACAGTGCAACCCTGAAAAACTTTATCCTTATTTCCGATTTCCGGGGCTGGCCCGAAAGCAGTATACCAAAAAACGATTCCCTTATACGCTACAACCTGGTACGGTTATCTCCGCAAAACACCCGGAATGTCGCCATAGACAGCGTATACATTTCCGGAAATACCGCGGGGAACCTCGTTCTTTCCGTGAACCTTTCCAAAAACGACAGTACGGACCTGATGCTTCCTGTTTCCCTCTATAACGGCAATACTCTTATAGCCAAAACGACGGCCGGATTTGATAACCAGGGTAAAACAAAAACAGAATTCCGCATATCCGGGAACGAACCCCTGAACGGAAAAGTGGTCATTGAAGATAGCGGATTGTTATACGACAATACCATGTACTTTAATCTCAATCCCGGGGAAAAAGCAGGGGTACTTGCCATTAACCAAACAGATGACGGCTTCCTGGAAAGGATATTTACCGGGGACGAATTCCGTTTTCTTTCCACGGATATTCACCAACTGGATTACAGCCTTATTTCCGGCCAGGACCTGGTTATACTCAATGGCTTAAACACCATTCCCGCACCTCTGTTGACCGCTTTGAAAGCTTTTCACAGCAATGGAAAACACATTTTAATAATCCCTTCAATTATCCCAGACAATAACTCTCATAATCAATTATTTAACAACTTGAACACAGGCGGTATAAAGAAAATCTATACAGATGGTTTTTCTTACAAAAACGATGTTTCTACGGGAAAGTCGGCTACCCCGACGGGTAAAGAAGATATCACTGCCAAAGATCGTAAAAAAATTACGGATATCCGCATTTCTCATCCCTTGTTTAAAAATGTTTTTAACCCGGGAAAAAAGCAGCTGACCAATTTTCAATACCCCGAAGCCAGGATGGTCTTCGACCTTCAGACGGATGCGAATACCATACTGGCTTTTGAAGACGGCAATCCGTTTATGGCAGAAAAGGACCGGGTATATTTTTTCACCGCTCCCCTGGACACCTCCCATTCCAACTTCCAAAATTCACCCCTCATAGTCCCTGTATTTTACAACATTGGCAGACTATCCCTCCAAACGCCCGAATTGTACTACTTTACCGGAGAAGGCCACACCATCGACATCCGTAAACAAACCGGGCTTTCCCGGGATGCGGTTGTATCCCTGGAAAAGGACGGGGAAAGTTTTATTCCCATGCAACGGGTATTTCCCGGAAAAATACAGATCACCACGGGAGAAGTTCCTGCCAGGGATGGCATCTACCATGTAAAGAGTTCCGACAGCGTATTGCAAAACATAAGTTTCAATTACAACAGAAAGGAAAGCGACCTGCGTTATCCCTCCTTTCGCGCTTCCCCCGGTGTTTCCGTTCACCATTCGTTCCGAAACACCATGGAAGAAATAAAAAATACCGGAAGCATCCGTGAGCTTTGGAAATGGTTTGTTATTTTTGCCATCGTATTCCTCGTGACAGAAATACTCCTTTTAAAATTTTTTAAATGAACATTCTTTTAAAATCTGCCAGGATCATCCACCCGCAGAGCGAATACCACAACAAATCGCTCGATATCCTAATCAAAGACGGTATTATTTCCGAAATTGCAGATACTGTTTCTCCCCCGGAAGACACGAAAATTGTTCAACTGAAAAATCTGCACGTATCCCCGGGCTGGCTGGACACCAGTGTGAGTTTCGGCGAACCGGGATATGAAGACAGGGAAACCATATACAACGGCCTTAAAACGGCTGCAAAGAGTGGTTTTACAGCAGTATTGGTCAACCCGAATACCCACCCGGTAGCGGATACCAATGCCGATATTGCATTTTTGAAAGCAAAAGCACAGGACCATACTACCTCCCTGTACCCTATAGGCGCCCTTACCGTAAAAAGTGAAAGCGTCGACCTGGCGGAACTGTTTGACATGAAAAATGCGGGGGCCGTGGCTTTCGGGGACTATCAAAAACCCGTGAGCAATCCGAACCTGCTGAAGATCGCCCTGCAGTACGCCGGTAATTTCGGGGGACTGGTCCTCTCTTTTCCCCAGGAAAATAAAATAGCCGGAAAAGGAGTGATGAACGAAGGAGTAATATCCACCAGGCTGGGCCTCAAAGGTACTCCTGCCCTGGCCGAAGAACTACAGGTTGCAAGAGACCTGTTTATCCTGGAATACACCGGGGGAAGGCTGCATATACCAACCATATCCACCGCAAAATCCGTACAGCTGATCCGCGAAGCCAAAGAAAAAGGCCTGGATGTAAGCTGTAGCGTAGCTATACACAACCTGTTCTTCACGGACGAAATACTGGAAGAATTCAACACGAACTATAAACTTCTGCCCCCGCTGCGTGGCAAAAAAGACACTAAAGCCCTTCTGAAAGGCTTACAGGAAGGGGTAGTCGATTTTGTAACTTCAGATCACAACCCTATTGACGTGGAACATAAAAATGTGGAGTTCGACCATGCCATGTACGGAAGTATCGGCCTGGAAAGTGCTTTCGGGGCACTCCGTACCCTGCTCGATACCGACACGGTAATTACCCTGTTACAAAAAGGCCGTTCGCGCTTCGGACTGGAAGAAAATGACATCCGGCCGGGACAAAAAGCAGATCTTACCCTGTTCGATCCGGACACCGGATACGACTTTAGCGAATCCGACATTTTCTCCATGTCTAAAAACAGTGCTTTTACGGGCCAAAAACTCAGAGGCAGGGTATACGGAAGTATCGCTAACGGTAAGCCGGAAATAACCGGGGAGTAAATACAATGAAGCCTGGAATCATACAGACAAAAGAACAACCATGAGCGATACTGTAAAACAAGGAAAAAACACCGCCATCGTAAGCTACATTACCATTATTGGTACTTTAGTTGCCTTTTCCATGAATATGGAAGCCAAAAACGAATTTGCCGCCTTTCACATCCGCCAGGCTTTCGGGCTATGGATATCCTTTTTTGCCCTGGGATTTCTCATAGGTTATGCCAATAGTCTATATGCCACTATGGGACTTTATATCTTTTTTATTATATTGTTGCTCTACGGTTTTACCGGGGCTCTTTCCGGAAAGAAACAAATGGTCCCCCTGCTGGGAAAGCTCTTTCAGAAATGGTTCGGGTTTATATAGTGGGTTTTAGATTTGAGAGATTAGATTTTAGATGTGAGATGTGGGGCAGGAGGACTGACCTGAAGTCAATTACCCCGGGGGCATCCCGATCCCGATAATTATCGGGACACTTAGCGCGTAAAATCAGTCGCTTCCGAACGGATAAAAAACTACATATGCAAACACAGGAACTTTCGTTACAACATATTATACGCCCGTCCAAAACAACCGGAGAAAAAGCACCTGCGCTTTTTATGTTTCACGGTTACGGCAGCAATGAAAATGACCTCTTTTCTTTTGCTTCGGAACTTCCGGACGAACTTTGTATCATTTCCGTTCAGGCCCCTTATGCATTACCTCCGTACGGTTATGCCTGGTATGCCATCCATTTCGATTCCGAAGACGGTAAATGGTCAGACGACAAACAAGCCGTAACATCCCGCGATAAAATGGCCGGGTTTATGGATGAAGCTGTCGCCGCATATGATCTCGACGACAAGAATATTACCTTACTCGGATTCAGCCAGGGGACCATACTGAGCTATGCCCTTGCTCTTTCTTACCCCGAAAAAGTAAAGAACGTCATAGCATTGAGCGGATACATCAACGAAAAGATACTGGTGGAAAATTATGAGGAAAAAGATCATTCTCATCTATCTTTTTACTGTTCCCACGGCACGGCAGACCAGGTAATCCCTGTTGCCTGGGCCAGAAAAGCTCCGCTGTTGCTGGAAGAACTGGGTATTACACATACCTTTGAGGAATTTCCGATTGGGCACGGTGTTGCCCCACAGAATTTCTATTCCTTTCATCGCTGGCTTACCGGGCAGTTAACCCGGTAATTTTTGTTCCCGTATCATTACGGCGTGATAGAAGGTATAATTCGTATCTTTATATTTCGGACTGTCTTAAACCGAAAAGAAAGCCATGAAAATCCACACCTGCCATCCCGGAAAACAACTGTCCCAGTTTGTAAAATCTTACCTCATTATTAAGAGTGAAGACGGTATGGAAAACCTCCTGTTACCAGACACTTCCATCATTATGGCTTTTCGCATCCGGGGGCAGATAGCCTACGGAACGGGAGGAGAAATCACCCCTCTCCCCTTCTCCGTGATCACCGGGCTCCGAAAATCGCCGAGACAGGTAAGTTATGCCCCCGGATCGGCAACGATAATTGTAAAATTCCGGGAAACCGGTGCATCTGCATTCCTGCCTTTACCTGTTCACGAACTGTTCGGACAGACCGTATCACTGAACAATTTTATAACACGGGAGGAAACGGACAGGGTGGAAAACCAACTGGGAGAAACTGAAAACCATTCGCAGCAAATTGCAGTAATAGAACATTTTTTGCTTTCCCTGCTCCATCCGCCCGGTAACGATGTTGTCATCGCTAAAGCCATAGAAAAAATAGAATATAGCAAAGGATTACTCCCTATAGGGGATTTACTGGAAGGCCTGCCTTTAAGCCGCGATCCTTTTGAAAAACGTTTCCGCCGGGTAACCGGGACCTCCCCCAAGCAGTTTGCTTCCATTGTCAGAATGCGAAACATCCTTTCCTCCTCTCAAAAAGACAATTTTACTTCTGTTGCATACACTTCCGGCTATTTTGACCAGGCTCATTTTATAAAAGACTTTCGCCGCTTCACGGGCACCACTCCAACAATCTTCTTCCGTTCGGGCCCCTATTGGTAAATCAATGATTTTTTACAATTATCTCCTTGTGGGACAAGCTATTTTTGTCTGAAAAAAATCAACAAAATGAAATTTTCAAATAACATCAGCTGCTGTTTACTGCTATTGTTGCTAACCACTGTCCTCAAAGCACAGCAAGGAAACTCTTTTTCAGTACATAACCCACAAAATCCCGGAAATATGCGTGTAATGCCAACTCCTGACAAGAACAAAGAAGTAATAGAAAGATTTTATAAAGAATGCCTGAACACCGGAAATACGGACATCCTCGCTCTATTTGTTTCCGAGGATTACACCGGGCTACACAAAGGGAAAAAAGTGTATGGCCCTGCCGGCTATGCCGAGACCGTTAAAGAAATACTCATGGGGTTCCCGGATATACATTTTACCATAGAAGCTCTTATTGCAGAAGGAGACATGGTTGTTATACAGTGGATATCCGAAGGTACACACCGGCATACGGCTTTCGGTACCCCCGCTACGGGAAAAAAAGTGATTAACAAGGCCGTAACGGTTTACAAACTCCGTGATGGCAAGATCATGGAAAACCAGGTCTACCCGGATCGTTTAGGGGTTCTGCAACAAATCGGCGCCATGCCAAAACTGTGATATTCTCCCATTAATATATACCCGCATGCCGTATATGGGCGGGAGTTTGATAAACGGGCTCCCGTTTTATGCGGAAACTCCGCACTGTACCCGGTACTCAAAAAATAGCTGAAGGCTGTCTTTACCATCCTTTCAAACCGTTCCGGATAAAAAATCCTTTTCAGATAAGAAATAATCCTTCTCAGATAAGTATCTAAAAAAGAAAAGACGCTATATTCGTTCGCTACAAAATCACCTGGAGAACGCATATAAATTTAAGATCGAACACTTACCAACCTTTTCTCTGAACCTCTTTATTTACCGGTCGCGGGCAATCCTATCCGTTTTTGCATGTTACTATTTTTTGCCTGCGGCCGTGTTTATTTACGCTCTGTTCCCGGTGGCTTCGGTACATCCCGAACGGAGTTCGGGACACTCAGTCACCTCTGTAGAGGCTTTGAAAACCCAACAACTTGGAACTTGCAACTTGGACACCCGGTGACTTCGATACAACAGCCTGCGGCTGTCACTCAGTCACCTCTGTAGAGGTTTTTGCCCAAACTGAACTTGCAACCTGGAACTTGCAACTTGGAACCTGCTACCTGAAAGAAAATATGTCCGCTTATACTGTTTAAAGAAAAATCCGTATACAAAAAAGTCAACTACCTCGGGGCAAGCCCGCGAGGCATGAGGCGGAAACTATAGATTACTTTTCGACGCAAGCGTCGGAGCATTTAAATCTCACTTAGTGAGTAAAAATCCCTCTCAGATAAGTAATAATCCCTCTCAGATAAGCTTTTTCAGAAAGAGCAGATGTATATTTACCATATGAAACATTTATGCTGTGCTCCATATGGAAAATTGTTAATGTTACTCTTTTCCGCACCATTATAAATAAAAATACACCCCAAATGCGAAGCAATAACAGAAAATATTTTGTTCCCGTTACGTCAGGTATTACCAGGCTGTTAAAGTTCGGATCCTGAAACGAACAACCACAAAAAACTTTTCTCTCCCTTGCCCGTGTTAGAAGCCGTGAGCCTGCCTGCCTCTACTACTTGCCGGAGATTCCATAGCACAGAGATAACGATCTTCGGCCTCACGGCTTCTTCTTTTATCAAAACCGGAGATACAACTATACCTCTTTCTTTAGTACTTGACAAAAACCGTTTTTCGCAAAATTAAACCGGAAATCAGTTTGACCGATCCGGATATGATCGGGAGAAGACGCCGTGCTGAGCCAAGTCGAAGCAGGGGTGGACAGCTTTGCTGGGCGCGGAGTTTTGACCAGCGCGAACTTGGGCGTATATACCCAAACATTTGCGCTGATCCTATGGCCCGGGATTTCAAACCCTCCCCCCATAGCTGCGCTCGGGTACCTCCCTTCATCTGAACTACCGTGTGTACACAACTAAAGGGTTATCTTTATATTTAAAAAAATAAGATATTGGAAACATTACGGATCAAGGAACACATAGATTTCACCGATCATTTGCCAGACAAACGATTGGTAAAAAGGGGGCTACCTTATTAAGCTCCATACTCATAAGTAAAAGCAGCACTATACGTCGTATTTCCAGGGATTATGCAGAGCAACGTGCCAACTATAGATTTTTAAACAACCCAAGAGTGGAAGAACAATCGCTTATATCGGAATGCACCTCTCGCGTAAAAGAGTTAAGTAGAGACCGTGATCTTTTGGTGATCCAGGATGATACGGAATTCAATTTGTCCAAGCATTCCGGGCGATTACAGCCCCGTACAGGCCTTGGCCCCATAAGGAATACTAAGAGTATTGGTTTTTTTCTTCATCCTAGTTTGGTTCTGGATGCCACTATGCTTACTCCTATTGGTTTTTCCCATATCGATATATGGCACCGGGAAGAAGACAACGGAACTCGCCACAGCCGGCAATATCACAAGCTTCCCATAGAAGAGAAAGAATCTTTTAAATGGATTCGATCCAGTGAAGCTTCCAAAGAGAATCTGGCCTATGCAAGATCTATTACGATCATCCAGGATAGGGAAGGTGATATTTATGAGCAATTTGCCAGGATACCGGATACCAAAACTCATCTGTTGGTTCGGGCAGGTTATAACCGTAATATCAAAACGGACACCGAAAAGGTATTTGACCATTTGGCGCAACAAGAGGTTCAGGCGGTTTACACGGTTACCGTAGAAGAAGATTTACATAAAAACAGAAAGGGGCGGGAAGCAAAAATGGAACTCAAGTATAAACAGGTCGAGATTCAACGTCCCAAAAGGGCAGACAAAGCTGCTCCTAAAACACTAAAACTCTACATAGTAGAAGCCAAAGAATCCCAACATACCACACCCAAAGGAGAAGACCCCATTTGTTGGAGACTGTGGACTACTCATACTGTAGAAACCGCCGAACAAGCACAGATCATTGTTGCATGGTATAGCAGTCGCTGGTTCATAGAACAGGTCTTCAGGCTAATGAAAAAGAAAGGGTTTGCTTTAGAGGATAGCGAATTGGAAACCGGATGGGCCATACGCAAACTGGCCATAATGATATTACAAGGGGTTTTGAAATTGTGTCAAATGATGATCGCCTATGGAAAAGAAGAGAGTCAAGCTATAGCTGAAGTATTCGAGGATACAGAAGTAAAGTGTTTGGGAAAACTCAATGAAAAATTACAGGGAAATACCCTTAAAACAAAAAATCCATACCCCAGGGATCAATTAAGTTGGGCCACATGGATTATTGCTCGGTTAGGAGGATGGAATGGTTATAAATCCGAAAGACCACCTGGTCCAATAACCCTAAAAAATGGATTAGACGAATTTAACTCCATTTTTAAAGGATGGTCATTGCTAAATGGAGATGTGTACACACGGTAGTTCA
>NZ_JBRKIS010000056.1:0-25007 GCF_052983315.1 Sinomicrobium endophyticum | reverse complement strand
CTTGTTGCGCGCCCGTACCCGGAAATAATACGTCACACCGTCCTGTACGGGGGCGTGGAAATTGCCACGCGAGCTGGACGTTCTGCCGGCAGATTACCATAGTTGGTAATTAATTTTGGTCGTCTCATTTTTTTAAGTTTTTAATGTTAAACATTTGATTTTAGTCAAAATCTACAGGGCTCCTCCCTTTTGATAAATCTTGTCCGCCGAAGGAGGAGGGAGAAGCTTTTTGTTTTTTTCTAAACATACTTCCTTTTGAGCCTGGTCGAAAAAACGGAGGTAAACTGATTTTCCGGGAAACCTGGTCAAAACAAGTTTTGTCATGTCCTAAAACATTTGATTTCATTGGAGTATTTCTTAATAACTCCACTGGAAAGCGTCTTTGCGAGGAACCGACCTTAGGAGGCAAAGCCTCCCCTGAGGAGTCGAAGGGTGGCAATCTCATGGAGGCTGGCAGCATACCCCTAATGGCAAGTGCATTCCAGCTACCAGATCGCCACCCCCTCGCTACCGCTCGGCGTGGCGAAGACGCTTTCCGTTTGGTTTGGGTGTTTTTCAAAATCCCGAAAAAAACGTTTTTCCCAATTTACACAACCCTCAAAACATTGCTTCTCCCAACTCCCACACTCCAAGACTCCTCAACTCCCCCCGATCTGACCTTCGTCATGCAAAGCTCCCGGTGAAATGTTAAGGTTTATACCCATACGGGTGGTAATTACCATAACTTTAACATTTATGTGTTTTGAGGATATTTATAAGGTTTTGAAGCATAATTCCCTGAAATAAGCCGGCAAACAGCACTAAATTTCACGGGAAATTCGGTAATTTTCTTCTTACGTATTTCTTTAGTAATCCTGAGGAAAAAACTTATAAAGACACACCCCCGGCCCCTCTCAAGAGGGGAGCTTTAGTGCTTCTTAAAAAAGATTTTTATCTAATAGCCCAGTCGAGGTAAAGGCAGAGGGATGACAGTCCGGTAGCTGGAATAACTCCATCTTTGCGAAACTCTGTGAAAACCTCTGTGTGTCTCTGTGAAATAGCTATTACACAAACCTGCCTGGCCGGCACAGGCAGAGTTCCCCAGAGCATTCACAAAGAACCACAGAGAAAAATACATCATTACCCGCTCTCCGAAGTCTTGTATGCTATGCGAATGTCTCTGACTTCACAGCCCACTGCACCTCCATGACAGGTCAATATGTTGCGCTCCTCTCTGAGAAGTTTCCAAAAATGATATTTCATAACGTTGAACCACATTTTTGTAACTTGTTTAAAGCCTTCGTCATTGACCAGGTCTTTGCAGCAATACATAAAGGAAGACTTGTGGGAAATTGGGGTACCCCTCGGAGAGTGCGTTTTTCGTTTTCCTTTTTATTGAAGGTTTGGGCTGCGAAGTAGCATCTTCGCAGAGCGGGCTCTTCGTCATGCTGTGGGAAGTTGAAAATACCGCTTACCAAAAAGATATTTCTGCCGGTTTTCAGACGGTAAGAGCTTGTTTAAAAAGAATTCATCCCGATACTTATCGGGAGGCTAAAAAAATGTCCTTTTTGCCCCATATTCGTCTTTTTCTCCCACCATAGCTACGGCTATGCAGCTTAAAAAAGCCTTCATATGGAACAAAAATCATCATTTTTCGCTACAATCAATCCTTTTTAAACAAGCTCTAAACAGTTACGCCTCATTGGCCACCTTTGCAAACTTATTTCTGTACTCAATCGGCGTAAGCCCTGTAATCTTTTTAAATATATCTCTAAAAGCTTTCGTATCGGTGTAACCTACATCGAACATGATTTCAGTTACATTCTTTCTGGATGCTTCAAAGAAATTTTTGGCAGCTTCTATTCTTACCCGTTGTATATATTCGATGGCTGTATTGTTGGTAGCCTCCTTAAACCTTCTTTCAAATGTTCTGCGCCCCGAATTAATCAAATTGGCTAAAGTCTCTATTTTTATTTTATCACAATAGTGTTTTTCGATATAATCCTGTACTTTTTGGATATCTTCATCCCCGTGATTCCGTTGACCTTTGAATATTGTGAACTGGGATTGGCTGTCTCTCCCGATATCCAATGCAAAATATTTTGAGATCATGACTGCTGTTTCCCTGTCGGAAAACTTTTCAACCAGGTATAATATTAAATTCCATAAACTACTTGCCCCACCACTACTGTATATATTATCGTGTTCGGTTATTATTGCACCATCTTCTACCTCCACCTCCGGGAATCTTTCTTTAAACTCACGGATATAAGCCCAATGTGTAGAACATTTTTTGCCATTGAGCAAACCTGTTTCGGCTAAAAGGAAAGCGCCGATGCATAAACTGGCAAGACTTGAACCTTTCTCGTGTAATTTCTTAAAATAAGGTATCGCTTCTGCATTGGCCTCAATCCCTTTGGCCGTATCACCAAATGCAGGGGGTATGATAAGCAGGTCGGTTTCGGTCACATCTTTGAGCAACCTATCGGTTTTTATCATGTATTCGCCATTGTTAGCGGGTACATATTCTCTTAGCCCCACATACTCGACCTCGAAAATGGGCTTTTTGCCAAATGTGGTTAAAAACTCATTGGCGGTATGGAAGGTTCTGAATGGCGGTGTAACGGCTTCAATAACACCATACTCGGGTACAAAGACAGAAATTTGCATGCCAACTATTACTATTAAACCGCAAGATAAAAAATAGTTTTGTCATAATCCCCCCCGAAAACTGTCATTTTCACAACAGCCGTGATTTCATACCTCATTGTAACTTTGAATTATAAAATTTAACAAACAAAAATTAAATCAAATTACAATGGCACAAGTAACAAAAATTACGGTAGAAGCAACAGCAAATGCTCCCGTAGCAAAAGTATGGAAGGTATGGAATACACCGGACGACATCATGCGATGGAACACGCCCGACCCGGGCTGGCATACGCCAAGCAGTGAAAACGACCTGCGGGTTGGCGGTAAGTTTAAGAATAGAATGGAAGCCAAAGATGGCAGCTTTGGTTTTGATTTTGAAGGTATTTATGATAAGGTGGAACTGCATAAGGAAATCACCTACACCCTGGGTGACGGAAGAAAGGCTACCACGTTGTTTGCCGAGCAAAATGGTAAGACCGGCATAACAACCACATTTGATGCTGAAACCGAAAATGATCCGGAGTTTCAGAAACAAGGATGGCAGGCTATCCTGAACAACTTTGTAGAATATGTTGAATCGACTAATCCGTAAATCAATAAAGATGAAGAAGAATAAAATAATCTTTTGGGTGGCAACTGCCATCATCATACTTTGGGAAGGGATAATGCCACTCGGCACCGTACTGTTTGCACCGGAGTATGTGAATGCCGGCACAGAACCTTTGGGCTATCCCGATTACTTTGCCTACGCGCTTATCATCTGCAAAGTACTCGGCGTTTTTGCGATTGCTTATCCCAATATACCGGGCAGGCTAAGGGAATGGGCGTATGCAGGGCTGACGTTTAGTTTGATCTTTGCCTTCATCAGTCATGCATGTGTAGATAAGAACATCGGCTTTATGCTGATGCCACTGGTAGTGTTGGGTATTCTTGCCGTTTCCTACATGTATAACCGTAAGATCCGGGCTAATGGCTAAGACGAATTATCAAAGCATTGATCAGTATCACCAGGTATTTGGCGGTGAATCCCTGGCGCGTATGCAAACCATCCGAAAAATCATTCACGAGGTGGTACCTGGCGCGGAGGAAAGTATCAGCTATCAAATCCCTTGCTTTAAGTACAAAGGCTATTTGATATACTATTGTGCATTTCCGAAACACATCTCCTTGTCACATCCCTATAGCGATGCGTTTTGGAAGTACTTCAAAGCGGACCTGGTTGGCTATAAAACCAGCAAATCGGTTATCCGGATTCCAACCGATAAACCGCTACCGGAAAAGCTGATCAAAGAAATCATCACCTTCAGGAAAAAGGAAAACGAGGAAATGAAGAAGGGTAGTAATACATAAGAATTAATTAATCACCATTAAATTTTAATACCATGGAAAGTAATTCCGTTTCATTACACCGGGTCATCAAGGCAAATCCGGAAAAAGTATTCCGGGCATTTGCAGACCCGATAGCACACTCAGGTTGGTTGCCACCTTATGGATTTGTATGCACTGTTCAGCAAATGGATTTTAAAGAAGGTGGTAAGTTTAAAATGACCTTTATTAATTTCAGTACAGGGAACAGCCATTCTTTTGGCGGAGCGTATCTTGAAATAAAACCGAATGAATTTATTAAATATACCGATAGGTTTGACGATCCCGATTTGCCCGGAGAAATAACCACAACCATACGACTGAACAGGGTTTCGTGCGGCACTGAACTTCATGTGGTCCAGGAAGGAATCCCCACGGCAATACCGGCAGAAATGTGTTATTTAGGCTGGCAGGAATCGCTGGAGAAATTAATAAAACTTGTAGAGCCCGAAATACCTGACGCTTAATTTAATCTGATTATGACCGATTCTAATAACGGTAAATTTGTGAGTGCAGTTTTCATAACGTTTTCCGGGAACTGTAAAAAGGCACTCACCTATTACCAGGCCTGTTTTGGCGGTACCCTGCAATTCGAGACTTTTGGAAGGGAATTGCAAGGGTACGCCGAAATGCCTGTCGTCAGCGGGTCATTGGTTTCCGATAGGATAGTCATTCACGGTTCGGACCTGGTACACGACGAAGGAAGAACACTTGGGAATTATATGTCTATTTTTCTACACTGTAGAAATGCATATGATAGAAAAGAGCTTATTGAAAAACTAAAATGTAATGCACAGATTATTTTTTTCAATGATGGCGATGACCAAAAACTGGTTGAAGTAACCGATGCTTTTGATGTGAGGTGGGTGTTGAGCGTTTAGGGACAGCATAGGTACGCCGTGAAAGGCGACTCTAAAGAGCGGCTTTTGTAATACCCTAAGGGTCCTCCGACCAAAGTGTCTTTGTCGGTTATATCCCCGCTCTCCGAAGTCTCGTATGCTATACGAATGTCTCTGACTTCGCAGCCCACTGCACATCCATGACAGGTCAAATACGTTGCGCTCCTCTCTGAGGGGCTTCCAAAATGGTCTTTCATAACGCTGAACCACATTTTTGTAACTTGTTTAAAGTCTTTTCATTGACCAGGTCTTTGCAGCAATACATAAAGTAAGGCTTGTGAGAGATTGGGATACACCTCAGAGAGTGTGTTTTTCGTTTTTCTTTTTATTGAAGTAAAGCCGTTTAAGGTTTTATGAAAAACAATGTTGGACCATCGACATGGGCTTGGCTTAAAGTCATGGTATCGGTTGACATGTCTAAAACCCACTTATTATTTTCAATCTTTACGATATACTCTTGAGGTTCTTCGACAGAGAGATTCCCAGATAAATGTTCTAAATTCATCTCGTAATTATAGGAACCATTATTATACCCATCATTATCTACATCTGCTTCAACTATTAAAGCGCCATCAGATTGAAATTGATACAGAATATTATTATCGGAATAATCTGTTTCTTCTAATTCACTAGAATAAACTTCGATTTTTATCATTTTCCAATCCCCAATAATATTTGGAGAAGAATTATCATCATCATTATTACAAGACGACAACAGCAAAGAAATACAGAAAATTAAAGTAAAGTTTTTCATGATTTTGGCTTTTAAGTTTTATACAATAGAAAATAGAGGGCATTTGAAGTTCATTATATAGTTCTTCGCTACATGTTAATCACACATTATCAATTATTTACATACTAAATGTGAAAAAAAAATATAAAAAAACAAATTAATGCCCCTCATACCTTCTAATTCCGAATTAATCACTGATAAGATGAAAAAAGTGTAAAATAGTTGCGTATCTATCTGATCCCCAGATTGGTTATTGTTTGAAATTGATCAGAAAGTAAGGCTCGTACTTAGAATTAAAAAACGCAACCAGCTCTGTGAGTTTACAACTTTGCTGCCCCAATCCGCTCTCCGAAGTGTCGTATGTTATGCGAATGTCTCCGACTTCGCAGCCCGCTGCACATTCATGACAGACCGATACGTTACGCTCCTCTCTGAGGAGTTTCCAAAATGGTCTTTCATAACGCTGAACCACATTTTTGTAACTTGTTTAAAGTCTTTTCATTGACCAGGTCTTTGCAGCAATACATAAAGTAAGGCTTGTGAGAGATTGGGATACACCTCAGAGAGTGTGTTTTTCGTTTTTCTCTTTATTGAAATAAAGAAAGTGATAACTACATAGAATATCCAGAACAAGACTCTTATTATGGTGAAATAATTAAAGCTTTTAAAAAATTAGGAGCTACACAAATAGCAGAATCACCGGAAAAAGAAAAAAACCTAAAAGTAAAGATGAAACCCTGAAAAAAGGTATTAACAATAAGTACAACAGAGCAAATTAATAACCTACTGTATGCTTTTCTAAAAGTGATCTTGCTACATTTGTTGGGACACTTAGTTAAGAAGAGGACAACAAATGGAGTTTGTGAAACTGTATGAAACAAATATAGACTACTATCTTACCGAAGATGCGAATTTTAACTATATCCCATTAAAATAATTATGAACCGATTAGTATTTGTACCGTTTATAATGCTGCTTCTATCCTGTTCAAACAGCGATGATGACAGTCCTGTTGACCCTGTTGACCCGGTAGAAAACAACACTTTTGTGTATGACAACACTTATGAGATTACCCAGGCGAAACATTTTGTGGGGCCAGGGGGAGAAGAAGTTGAAGGAGATGGCTCTGTCCTCCTGAAAAAGGAATGGAGTTTTTACAAAGACCCCGGAGTACTGGAAATCAATTTCGACGAAGATTCCATCCGGGTCCATACGGAACCTACGATATACACCTATAAATACGAGGTGGAAAAAAATGATTTATTCGTATACCAGGAGGACAAGAAAGTACTAATAGGACAGGTACAGGACGATAATAAGGAATTGTACTTGTTTAAAAAATACCTTGCCTACCTTATTATTACAGATAAAGACAACAATGAAGTGATCTATGAAAAAAGTAATGATTTTGGAATAATTACGGAGGAAGATATCTTTCCTGTTGTTATTGATTCACCGTCAGATTTAATTCAGGAAGATGAATATATCTTCTGGAGTACAATACGTTATAAGTTTATTCCGAAACAATAGTTTTTCTAACCGGCGGATATCTTATCGTAACCTACCAAGATAGACCTCACAGCATTTAGAACACGGAAAGATTATATTGAACGAGTTCATTACATCCATAAATCGCCTGCACTTATGCCAAGCGATTTATGGATGTATCTTTTAAACAGCAATTGTAAACGCAACTAAAGGCGTGTCACACTACGCAGGACATCATAGGCTTATGTAATACTATCCGTAATTCTTATTAGTTCTCATCCCACCATAATCTTGTGGAAAGCGGTACTTCATCCGGAACATTCCTGCCATTTTCCGCACGTTCTTCTGCGGGATAAGCCACCCGTCGGATAGGCTCGTCAAGAACTGCTCCAAGAGGTAATCTGAACCCCTCGTATTCATAATTATGCCTGCGCATATCGTTCCACGCTTCCGGGTTGAGGTAGGTCACCACATATTTTTCCTTAAAAATAAGGTCTAAAGTAAGGTTTCCGGAACCTACACTTACAATGGGATTATTAATATAAGTATTGGCCGGACCTTCCTCTACCTCCAGTTTTTCCATACTTGCCCGGATTCCTTCAAGATAAGCGTCATATGCCCGTGGCATATCTCCCGCACGATGGGCTGCTTCCGCTTCTATAAATTTCATTTCCGCATAACTTATGATAAGCAATGAGGCGTCAGGAGCGGTAAAAGGTGAATTTTCACTGATGTAGCATTCGTCTTTTATGGTATTAGCTGCCCCCGTATTGCCTTCTCCGTTCCTGGTTCCCACATATTCGTCATGCACTGTTTTATCGGTAATCTTTTCGATACGGGGATCAAACAGCCCATAAGTTTCTCCATTCAGGTGGTTTACCCAGTTGTCGGATAACCATCCGCCAAGGAGATTTCCGTCGTTGTTCCGGGCAATCTGTGCCCAGGGGTTAACCCCTTCAAATATCCCCATTCCCGCATCATCGGCATTAGAAGTATAGGAATTATCCACCGCGGTCAATACAGCCTGCGGATCGTAATCCTCTTTCTTTGATATTTTATTCAGGAGTCTCGCCTGTATCGCATAGGCCGTTCTTAACCATGCCGAACGATCTCCCCCATGAATAAAATCTTCATTTTCCGCCAGCTTTACGTTGGAATCCGTCTTTTGCAATTCCGTAATAGCTTCCGATGCAAAGCTCAATGCGCTCTGGTAGAGGGACTCCTGGGAGTCATAAACCGGCGTCAATGTAGTTCCTCCGAAAGCATCTGAAAAAGGAGCATCCCCCCAGATATCGGATACCAGGCTTATATGATACGCCATAAGCACATTGGCAACTCCCAGATGTTCACTGGATTCTACTTCCAGTGCCAGGTTCCTCATATCATAAATATCAGCCATAGCATAATACAAATTGTTCCATTGCAACCTATTATCCGTAACCTGATAGGTGTCTGCCGCACCACCTGCGGAAGGGTTGGCTATATACTGGGTGTAGTAACTCACAAAAGAAGCCACACGTTGACTATTAAGTCCGGTTTTGTGGGTCACTGTCGACAACATCGCATTTATGGGCGGGTTCTGAACCAGGTTGGGGTTCTCATTGAGATCGAAAAAATCGCTCCGGCAACCCTGGGTTAATACAAACACTGCCAGGAGGGTATATATGGATATTATTTTTTGTACATTCTTCATTTTTGGAGGGATTAGAGTTCAACGTTAAGAGTGAATAAAAAACTCCTGAGAGCGGGGTAGGTAAACCCGGCAAAGCCATCTATGTTAGATCCGCTTGAAAAAGAGCTGCTTTCCGGGTCATAACCGGTATATTTTGTCCATAACCAAAGGTTGTTTCCCGTTGCAGTAAAACTCATGTTACGTACAAAAGAATCTTCCAGCCACCTTTTGGGAAGACTATAGGTAAGCGATACGGACCTCAGCCTTACCCAGGAAGCATCTTCCACAAAATTCTCCGACACCCCCCGGTAATAGTTTCTGTAGTACCCGATACCGTAGTCCCGGCCTGTCCCGGGATCAATTCCCTGGCCTAACCAGACTTCCTGTGTATTGGGTGTTCCATTGGCCAGTACTCCGTTGAAAACCTTGTAATCATTCCTGTTCTCCGTAATTTCGGACATCCCGAAAGCAGAATAGAAATTAGCCTGCTGGTTATACCGGTATTGTCCGATACGGGCATCCATCAAAGTGGTAAGAGATACGTTTTTATACCGGAATGTATTACTCCATCCTCCTATCCATTTGGGTTGAACATTTCCCAGTATTTTTTGTACCGAAACAGGTTCTCTTACCGGGAAACCGTCTTCATCGATCACAATAGGCCTGGATTTATCCACATGCAATCCATCTTTGAGCCCTGCCTGTATTTCTTCATCGGTGTAATAACGTTGGTGCACCGTACCGAAAAGAGAACCATAAGCCTCACCGGGAACCAGTTTCATGGTTACTGTAGCCCCTACATACCCGGATTGAGAAGCCAGAGTGATCTCATCGAGGTCTTCATGAATGCTCAATATCCTGTTCCGGTTTGCGGAAAAATTTACCTGGGTTTCCCAGGAGAAATTTTCTTTCTTTATCGGGGTGGCAAACAGGGTCAGTTCTACCCCTTTGTTGCGCATACTACCTGCATTTATAGAAGCGAGTTCAAACCCGGTGGCAGAAGATATGGGGACCTGTATTATCTGGTCCTTACTGGTGGAATGATAATAGGTAAAATCAAACCCCAGGCGTGAATTAAAGAAGGACATCTCCAACCCGGCTTCGTAGGTATCTGTAAACTCCGGACGGAGGTCGGGGTCTCCGAGCAGGTTGGGCCTGGTGAAGCCTACATAACCCGGGGGCAAATCCATATAATTGGCAAAACCGCCACTGGTCGAATATACATCGGCATCCTTACCAATTTTGGCGTAGGAAAACCGGAACTTACCATTACTTATAACCTCCGGAAGAGACAGGTTTTCACTGAAGATGTAGCTGAGGCTGGCGGAGGGGTAGAAGAAGGCATTATTGGGTTTTAACAAGGAGGAGGTCCAGTCATTCCGGGCTGTAAGTGTAAGGAACAGGTAATTGTTGTAATCGAAGGAAAGTTCCCCGAATGCGCCCATAAGGCGATACTGGCTCTGTTCCTGGACAGTATTGAGGATGTTGGCATTCCTGAGATCGAACCAGTTATAGACGGTAAGGTCTGCCCCCTCTACCCCCGTGTTCTTTACTTTCCTGGTGTAAAATTCGTGCCCTACACGCAATGTCCCGGTCAATTCGTCCGAAAAACTGTGTGTACCACTCGCAACAAATGTACTGTTTATAGTCTCAAAACGGGTGTTATAATCATAAATAAGCCCTCTTCCCGGGGCAGCCGATGTACCGTTGTCATTGACTATGCGTTCTCCTTCCAGCCCCTGTATTCCCGGAGCTGTCCTGAGCCGGTTTTCATTGTAATTATCTATCCCTACCCTATAGTTAAGATTCAACCATTCTGTTGGCCTGTAATCAAAATACACACTTCCTATAAACCTGTCCACATCGTCTTTAAGCCTGTTGGTATGCGCCACATACATGGGGTTTGAAGTACCCCCGTAAGATCTCATCGTACCGTTCTCTTCACGAAAATCGGTCACGTCGTGCCTTCCCGACCAATATACCAGCTGTTCATTATAGCGTATCGCATTATAGCGATATCCCCCGGAATTAATATAAGACATGGTCATCCCGGTCTTAAACTTGTCACTTAACTTAACATCTGTATTTAATCTGGCCTGATAGTTCTTATAGTCTGTGGATGGTAATATCCCGGTCTGGTCGAATTGGGATAATGAGGCGAGGAAGGTAATGGTTTCATTGCCACCGGAAAAAGACAGGTTATTCCTCACCTGTGAACCTGTCTGGAAAGCATCTTTGACGTGATTGTACAACTTTGCCGGGTGTGTAGGGTCGATAGCCCTTGCTTCCTCTACCGTAGGGCCCCAGGACGGCCAAAAATCATCCGGATCATACTGCCCCATCCATCCCTGGGTGTACTTATTCTGAATATCGGGAAACTTGTTTACATAATCCACACCGTAAGTACTGGTATAATTTACTCTAATGGTCCCGGCTTTTCCCGATCTTGTGGTAATAACCACAACACCATTGGCTCCGCGAAGTCCGTACAATGCAGTTGCAGCCCCTCCTTTTAATATATTAATGGTCTCTATGTCGTCCGGATTGAGATCGGCTGCCCGGTTGCTCATTCCGCGCAAATTCGATCCGCTGCCGAATGTGGAGGTGGTATTGTCTATGATCACTCCATCAATAACAAACAGAGGCTGGTTATCTCTTCGGGGATCTATAGAGTTAATTCCCCTGATCTGGATATTGGCTCCCTGTCCCGGGGCACCCCCGGTACTGTTAATACTTACTCCTGCTACTTTTCCCTGCAGGGAGTTTACCACATTGGGTTGTTTGTTCATGTTAAGGAGTTCGGTGTCCACCTTTTGGGCGGCATATCCCAGGGAACGTTCACTCCGTTCTATCCCCATTGCCGTCACCACAACCTCATCCAGGGCCTGGGCATCTTCTTCCAGCACTACATCAATAATGTCAGATTCCCCTACGGTCCGGGTGACGGTAGTCATTCCTACATAAGAAAATTGTAAAATATCGCCTTCGGAAGCATTAATGCTGTAATTCCCGTCAAAATCGGAAGTGGTCCCCGTGGTCGAACCCACAATTATAATGCTCACTCCCGGCAGGGGGGCATTCTCCGTGTCTGTAATGGTTCCTGTTACCTGGGCAAAGCCCGTAAAACAAAAAAATGTACACGCCAAAAGCGTGATCGGAAGTAGTTTTTTCATGTGTTAGTTCAGTTTATTATTCAGGTATGAACCCAAATATAACAATATCATATTAAATTAACTTAATTATAACATATTCATTTTACATTTTAACCATTAACACATATAAAGAACAACACATTGAAAGAAATGAATTTTTTGTGTAAGTTTATCACTTATTTAAAAAAAGCCGGGAGTCCGAAGTGGAATGCTGCAAACAAAACTTCGCCCCTCGGACCCCGGGCTTCGAACCTAAAAAAACAAACCATGAAACAACTCTTATGCGCCCTTCTTATTGGCAGTCTTACCGTTTCCTGTATTAGCGGGAACAAGGAAAAATCTACGGAAAAAACCACTGAAAATACTGTGGAAAAAAAACCGGAATGGATACAGTTATTCAATGGTAGCGACCTTGACGACTGGAAAATCAAGATATCCAAGCACGAACTGGGAGACAATTATGCCAACACCTTCCGGGTGGAGGACGGGTTGATGAAAGTAAGTTACGACGGGTACGAGGAGTTCGACCGGCAGTACGGGCATATCTTTTATAAAGACCCGTTTTCTGCCTACCTGCTCCGGGTGGAGTACCGTTTTACAGGCGACCAGGCTCCCGGAGGGGAAGGCTGGGCTTTCCGCAACAGCGGGGCGATGCTACACGGCCAGTCACCGGAAAGCATGTTAAAAGATCAGGACTTCCCGATATCTATCGAAGCCCAGATACTGGGTGGCAATGGTTCTGACCCCAGGCCCACGGGTAACCTTTGTACTCCCGGCACCAATGTGGTTATTGCAGATACCCTTTACACCGATCACTGCCTGAATTCCAGTTCCAAAACATATCACGGTGACCAGTGGGTACGGATGGACATGCTGGTTCTGAGAGATTCCGTTATACATCATATTGTGGAGAAAGACACGGTCCTTACTTATTACAAACCGCAATTCGGGGCCGGTTCTGTTTCTAACTTTGATCCTGCAGAAAAAAAGGACGGGGAATTAATACGGGAAGGTTATATTTCCCTGCAAAGCGAAAGCCACCCCATAGAGTTCCGTAAAGTAGAACTGCTGGACCTGGAGCCCTATATGGAGGATAAGAAGAAACTGAATGAAGTTCTGAAAGAAGTGGGAAATTAGAAGTGGGAAGTTGGAAGTACGAAGTTGGAAGTGCGAAGCACGGAGTTCGAGGTCTTAATTCTTCTGGCTTCGTGCTCCGTGCTTCTAACTTTATTTATACCACCTCTTCCGGAGATTTTACGGCCGCGAGGTACCTTTCGGCATCCAGGGCTGCCATACATCCGGTACCGGCTGCGGTTATAGCCTGCCTGTATTCTTTATCCTGAACATCCCCGCTGGCAAAAACACCGGGTTTACTGGTTTTGGTGGACTTTCCTTCGGTAATGACATACCCTGTTCCATCCATTTCCAGTTGTCCTTTGAATATATCGGTATTCGGTGTATGCCCTATGGCTATAAACAGTCCTGTTATTTTTATTTCATCCTTTTCCCCGGTCTGGTTATTCCGTATACGAAGGCCCTCTACCACCTGGTCGCCCAACACCTCATCCACTTCGCTGAAATACCTGACTTCCAGGTTGGGTGTGTTCTCCACCCGGTGCTGCATGGCTTTGGAAGCTCTCATTTCTCCCTTTCGCACCAGCATGGTCACCTTGCTACAGATATTGGCCAGGTACGTAGCTTCTTCTGCTGCGGTATCTCCACCACCTACAATAGCTACATCCTGTCCTTTGTAAAAAAATCCGTCACATACCGCACATGCGGAAACTCCTCCTCCGCGTAAACGCTGCTCACTGGGCAATCCGAGGTACCGGGCCGATGCTCCCGTAGATATAATTACGGCTTCGGCTTCCAGTTGTTTGGAATTATCGATTGTGACTTTATGAATTCCTCCTCTTTCACTGCTGAATTCCACGGCAGTCGCCATACCTATTCTAACTTCGGTACCGAAACGCTCCGCCTGCTTTTGCAATTGCAGCATCATGGTAGGTCCGTCTATCCCTTCCGGGTATCCCGGGAAATTATCGACTTCTGTAGTGGTTGTGAGTTGTCCTCCGGGTTCTAATCCTGTGTACAATACGGGCTTAAGATCGGCACGGGCCGCATAGATAGCCGCAGTGTAACCGGCAGGACCGGATCCTATAATAAGACATTTAATTCTTTCTACTGTATCTGACATGGTTAACTCCTTTGTTTTTATTGCTTAACAAAATTAGAATAATTAATAGGAACTGGATATAAAAAGTTATCAAAAATTGCTATGGAACCATTGCCCCCGGTTATGCCGTAAAACTTTTATGTATAGAGTTTCTATGTGGTCACTGAAGCTTCTGTTGTTCGAAAACGAGTTTGGCTATCCTTCCTTTGCCTGCGGCATAAGCTACCGAATCGTTTAAAAAGCGTATGGTATAGAACCCTTCTGCAGATATGGACTTCCAGGTATTGCCCCCGTCCCGCGAAAAAGAAATACCTTCGAAACCTGCCGCTACTATTTCCTTCCCGTCCCTTCCGGGGATATACTGCACGCACGAACGGTATCCGGGATACTTTTTATTTGCCACCAGTTCCCAGCTTTTGCCACCATCTGTAGTTACCGCCTTATTAGCCGTATTGTAATCGGGCCTGGTGTAATCTCCTCCGATGGCAATCCCCGTGTTTTTATCCCAAAAATCTACCGAATACATGCCCAATGTAGGTTCTCCCTGTATCACGGGAACATTGTATACTTCCCAGCTATTCCCTTTATCGGGCGAATAAAATACTCTGCTCCGTAATCCTCCTGAGACGATCCAGGTCCTGTTCCCTACGATATCTATATTGGTATTGCTTGCCGCAAATGCAGCCTCACCTTCGGCAACCAAAGGCAATCTGTCGCAGGGTATCTTTGACCAGGAATTTCCCCCGTTCCGCGTTACCAAAACAGAAAGACAGCCGCTTTCCGTAGGGTCACCGATAGCAATGCCTTCTTTTTCGTTCCAGAACTTCATGGCATCGTAAAACGCCTTTTCATGGGTTTCGCGGTACACCAGTTCGGTTTTTCCCTTTTCCCAAACTTTATAGAGCAATGCCGGACTGCCAATACTCAGTACAAATACATTATTATCATTGGAAGCTATGGCACGAAAATGTGGCACCAGGGTATCATAGGATACGGAATCTATAACAGGATGTCCCTTATAATCAAAATACCCGAATCTCCCGCGATCGTCTGCAAACCAAAGGGTTTTACCGGATACTATTTCAATGGCCCGCACACTCATGGAGTCTTCCAGCATAGGGATTACGGAAACACCGGTAATATCCCTGGCTTCAAACTTTTTGGAAGAAGTACAGGAAACGGATATCACAAAAGGTAATATAAATAACAGTTTGTTCATCAGGATAGTTATTATGAAAATCTCATCGGATTCTGTTACAAAGATAGGTTTCTTTTGCAAAGGATAAAGAAACCGGGGCCGTACCACCAGGCAAACGTATTATATTAGGAGAGGAGCGGTAAGAGTGTTATAGTTCGGAGTTGAGGAGTTTAGGAGTTGGAGGGATTATTTCTTTGTTACAAGTTACAAGTTGCAGGTTTGGAGGTTGCAGGTTTGGAGGTTGCAGGTTTGGAGGTTGCAGGTTTGGAGGTTGCAGGTTTGGAGGTTGCAGGTTTGGAGGTTGCAGGTTTGGAGGTTGCAGGTTTGGAGGTTGCAGGTTTGGAGGTTGCAGACGAAACAGAGGTGGCTGAGTGTTCCGGCAAAGCCGGAATGTATCGAAGCCCCGGGTTACTGGTGAAATATTCTGAGTAGACCCGAATTTTTGTTAAAAAAAAGATGTTTTATACCAAAACCAGGTTGTTTTTTAACTTATCGTCGTATATTAATATCCGTTAACCAGAAAATGCTTTACTTATGAGAACAATATCATGCCTTTTCACTGTAGTGATGGCCTTATTCGTTATTTCCTGTAAAAACGATAAAACAAAAGCGGAGGATCCGGGAAAAACCCTGGGACCGCTTCATGTTTCCAGTGAAAAACCAAGTCCGGGAGATTCCCTGTACATCACATATACCACCGAAAAAAAGAGTCCCAAAGCCTATTACTATTACGCCGTTAACGACAATTTCTATCCTGTGGATATTCCTGTAAAGAATGTTTCCGGAACATGGGAAGGCACCATGGCTATCCCCGACTCCGCTACGGCCGTCACCTTTGCCTTTAAAACAGACGGCGAATTCGACAATAATGACCAACAGGGTTTTGTGTTGCCCCTTTATACGGAAGAAGGAGAATTGCTCAAAGGCACCCTGGCCAGTATGGCTTCTTATTACGAAAGTTATTACGCAAAATCGCACGGCGTTGAAATGGAAAAAGATTCGTCGATCGCCCTCTTCAAACAGGAATTTGCCAAAAATCCGGATATAGTGGACATCTGGGACAATACCTATCCCCGGATATTGTATAAGGAAGACAAAACAGAAGGGAAAAAATGGATTGAAGAACGTATAGCAGCTTACGAAGCCCATGAAAAGCTCACCGATAAAGACTACAATACCCTGGTAGCCCTGTATAATGTCATGGGCAATGATTCCGTGGCGGAAGCCCTGACCGAAAAAGCCATAGCCGATTATCCAAAAGGAAAACTGGCCAAAAACAAACTCTCCAGAACATTTTACAAAGAGAAGGATATTGCAAAAAAAGAAGCGTTATTCGAGGAGTATACCGATTCCTTTAACGATACGAACGGAAAAAATTTCATGCTATATATGCTCGCCAAGGAATATGGGGATCGGGGAGATTATGAGACCTTTACCACATATGCCGACCAAATATCTGAACAAGGCAGGGACAAAACGTCGTTGTACAACAGCATAGCCTGGAAACTCGCCGAAGAAGGAAAAGACCTCGATTTTGCCGCCGGGATATCCAAGAGGTCCCTGGACATCATAGAGTCGCTCCGGCAGGACCCGAAAGACAAACCGGAATACCTGTCCGAAAGCCAGTACAGGGACAACCTGGATGGCAGTTATAGAATGTACGCAGATACCTATGCCCTTATCCTTTTTAAACAAGGGCAGGTAAAAGAAGCGGTGAAATACCAGGAAGAGGCTATAGGAGAAGGAAAATCCCCTGAAGTCAACGAACGCTACATCCAATTCCTCCTGGCCGATGACAATTATGGTGCAGTACAGGAAAAAGCCGGGGAATTTATCCGCGAAGGCGTTTCCACGGAAAAAATGAAGGAATACCTGAAATCGGCCTATACGGAAAGCAAAGGTTCGGACGAAGGGTTTGACACCTACCTCTCCGGTCTCGAAAAAGTCGCCCGTGCTAAAATACTGGAAGAAACAAAGAAAAACATGCTCGATGAGGAAGCTCCCGCTTTTTCCCTGAAAAACCTGGATGGCGAAGATGTTGCCCTGAGTTCTATGAAAGGAAAGGTAGTTGTCCTGGATTTCTGGGCTACCTGGTGCGGTCCCTGTAAAAGCTCTTTTCCCGGGATGCAAAAAGCGGTTACCAAATACGAAAATAACCCGGATGTAGAATTTCTCTTCATCGATACCTGGGAAGGAGATAAACCCGAAGTCCGCTTAAAAAAAGTAAAGGATTTTATAGATCAAAACCAATACACCTTCCATGTATTGCTGGATACTCCCGTATCTGAAGGCAGCAGGGAGTTTGACATTGTGGATAAATACGGTGTGGAGGGCATTCCCACCAAGATCATTATAGGGCCGGAAGGCCGGATCAATTTCAGATCGGTAGGTTATAACGGCAACAATGAAAAATTAGTGGAAGAACTGGACATTATGATAGAGTTGTTGCAATCCTAAGGCAATGAACTCGTTTAAACTTTTTTGATTGAAGCGAACCTGCCTGGCCGGCAGGCAGGAAATAGAGATTTTTGTTCCAAATTTTGGCTTTTTTGAGCTGCATAGCAGAGCTACTGAGTAATAAAAAGGCAAAATTTGGGGCAAAAAGATAATTTTGCAGCCTCCCGATAATTATCGGGATGGAAAAAGTTTAAACGAATTCAATATCCGAAAAAGTCAAAAATCCCAAATTCCGTGATACGTTTACGGAATTTGGGATTTGATATTTATTATCCGGTTCAGGGTAAGACCCTACTCCGGTGGATATCTATTGCAGCTGCTTTAGCTTCTATGAGCTTTTATCTAGCGAGGTTATTGAGTTTACGGGCATTGCCTAAATAACTCAATGGCTTAATAACCAATGACTAAAATACAATTTCTCCGCCCGCCGGGCAGGACCCTTTCCAACCCCGGACTTACAGCCCGGACCGGGTTAGTTTAATTTTGATACCGGCTCACCATACAGGTCAAAGTCGGAAGCATCTATAATGTGGATATCTGTAAACTCCCCGATACGCACATAGTGTTGCGAAGCATCAATCAGCACTTCGTTATCCACATCCGGGGAATCGAATTCCGTACGGCCCACAAAGTAGTTTCCTTCTTTTCTATCTATAATACAGCGATAGGTCCGTCCTATTTTCTCCTGGTTGAGTTCCCAGGATATTTGCGACTGGATCTCCATAATTTCGGCAGCCCTTTGTTGCTTTACCTCTTCCGGAACATCATCTTCCAGGGTATAGGCATGCGTGTTTTCTTCATGAGAATAGGCAAAACAGCCCAACCTCTCAAACTGCATTTCTTTTACCCAGTCTTTCAGTACCCCGAAATCTTCTTCGGTTTCTCCCGGATAGCCCACTATTAATGTAGTACGGATAGCCATTTCCGGCACTGCTTTCCGGAAATCCCGGAGCAGTCCGGTAGTCTTTTCTTTTGTAGTTCCCCTCCGCATGGATTTCAGTATGGGATCGGCGATGTGCTGAAGCGGGATGTCTATATAATTACACACTTTGGGTTCTTCTTTCATCACTTCCAGGACATCCATCGGGAAACCCGTAGGGAACGCATAATGCAGGCGTATCCATTCAACACCTTCTACCTTCACCAGTTCGCGAAGCAGTTCGGCCAGATTTCTCTTTTTATAAAGGTCCAGACCATAGTACGTAAGGTCCTGGGCAATAAGTATAAGTTCTTTTACTCCTTTTTCGGCAAGTTTTTCGGCTTCCTTAACCAGATCTTCTATAGGTGTACTGCGGTGTTTTCCGCGCATTAACGGAATAGCGCAGAACGAACAGGGACGGTCACAGCCTTCCGCTATTTTTAAGTATGCGTAGTTTTTAGGCGTGGTCGTAAGTCGTTCCCCTACAAGCTCATGTTTATAATCGGCGCCCAACGCTTTTAAAAGCACGGGGAGATCGGACGTACCGAAGTATTGGTCCACATGAGGAATCTCCTTTTCCAGGTCCGGTTTATACCGTTCGCTGAGACATCCGGTAACAAAGACCTTATCTACGGCACCTTCTTCTTTCTTCTGAACGTATTCGAGTATGGTATTGACACTTTCTTCCTTGGCATTATTGATAAAGCCACAGGTATTGATCACCACTATATTACCTTCATCTTCGTGAACAACATCCTTACCGCTGGCTTTTAACTGCCCCATCAAAACTTCACTGTCGTAAACGTTTTTGGAACATCCCAGGGTAACTACATTTATTTTATTCTTTTTCAGAGACTTGGTCCTCATTGCATTGCCGTATTAGGAGTGCAAAAGTAAGGAAGATGTGCGACATATTTACCGCATCCCGGAAAAATTCGGGCAGTTTCTAAAAGAGGGTGTAAAAAAACTTTTAACCACAAAGACACACAAAGCAGGCACAAAGGAACCAAAGAGTTAAATGTATCGTAATCAAATGCTAATTTCTTTATGAGCTTTGCGCCTACTTTGTGAACTTTGTGGTTTTTATAGAAGTTAGAGGTTTTTCAGACACCCTCCTTCTCTGTCTATTTTATTTCTTTCAGCAATTCTTTCACCGCCGCTTCCAGTTGCGGATCTTTACCGCTAAGGAAATCATTATAAGGCAGCGGTACCAGGATATCCGGTTCCAGGTCCAGGTTTTCCGTAGGCCGGCCTTCCTTGCCTATGGTAGCTACCATAGGAATACCAAAAATTATGGAGGGATCGATCTGTCGCTCCCACCATACGGCAGTTCCCGTTCCCGCTACCGGCATACCTACCAGTTTGCCGATACCATTCTGCTTATATATATAAGGAAAGATAAAGGCATCACTGTAATTTCCTTCGCTCATTACCACGATACTCGGTTTGGTCCATCTCGACATCGACTCGCCTCCTTCCACCACGTGTCCCTGCGGTGCGAATTTCAGGTATTCTTCACCGCTGAGAAAAGTGTTCAGATCGTCATGCAACCATCCACCACCATTGAAACGGGTATCTACTACCAGGGCTTTTTTACCCAGGTTTTTTCCGAGTACATTTTCGTAAACATCGCGAAAACTACCATCGTTCATTCCTTGTATATGTACATATCCCAGCTTGCCGTCACTCAGGGAATCCACCATTTTCTCCATGGTCTTTACCCATCTGCGGTACATGAGTCCGTTTTCTTTTCCAAGGGAAACAGGTTTAACGGATTCTTCAAAGGTTTTAGCACCTCTTTTAACCGTGAGCAGCACATTTTTATCCTGAATATTCAGCAGATACTTATTCCAGTTTTCGCCGGAACCGATCTCTTTGCCATTGATCTTTACCAGGATATCTCCTGCCTTTATCCTGCTGTGAGCAGTGTTCAACGGACCTCCGGAAATCACTTCCGAAATCCGGATGCCTTCTCCGGTATACTTTTCATCGAATAACACTCCCAACGAAGCAGTATGGTTTCCTTTTGAAGTATCCGGATAGAAACGTCCACCGGTATGCGATGCATTCAGTTCCCCTAAAAACTCACTCAGCAATTCCTGGAAGTCATAATTGTTGTTGATATGCGGCAGGAATTTTGCGTATTCGTCGTGGTACATCTGCCAGTCGATACCGTGAATATCCGGATCGTAGAATTTTTTCTTTACCTGCCGCCACATATGGTCGAACATGTAACTGCGCTCGGCAGCGGCATCTACGGCCATATCGGCATCGATACTTATATTTTCCACTTTTCCGCTGTCGGTATCTACCTTCACCAGTTTACCCCTGTTGCTCAGGTACAGCGTTTTTCCGTCTTCACTGATCTCAATACCACTGGGACTTCCTCCCATTTTGGCAAGTACCTTGGTTTCCCGTGTTCGCGGTTCGGTAACCCAAAGGTCATATCCTTTTTCAAAAGCAGCCAGGTAATACACTTTGTCGCCTTCTTTGCTCAGCACATAGTCGCTGATACTGGAACTGTTTATGGTAAGTTTTACTCTTCGGTTATCCAGATTATCCAGGTTCAGGACCAGGTTTTTCTTCTCTTCCTTCTTGTCCTTATCTTTTTTCTTTGACTTTTTATTGTCTTTTTCTGCTTTTTCTTCCTCTTCTTTCTTTTCCTCCTCTTCTTTCTCTTTCAAGAGTTCGAATTCTTCTTTGCTAAGAGAATAACGGTCATAGGCCTCCTGGTCGAAGAACACGGCATAAATATCGGATTCCCTGCTTCCCTGGTAGGCGAGTGATTTTCTGCCTTCACGGCTGCTCATATAGGTCATCATCTTTCCTTCAAGCGCCCATTTAGGGGATTCTTCCCCGAAACCACCGTCTACCGGGTGAAATACCTCCCCGGTACCATCTGCCTTCAGCAATGCCGTATTCCGGCGTACAAAATACCCTTTACTGTCATCTACCAGCAACCATTTGCTATCCGGGCTCCATGTAAAAGACCAGTCCCCGTCGCTATAGGAAAAGTTACGTCCTTCAGGCAATACGGTCACTTTTTTCCCGGTATCGACATCCAGTACTTTCAGGATATTCCGCTCTTCGATATATCCCACCTTTTTTCCATCGGGAGAATACCTGGGCTGAAATTCTTCGGCATCGGTAGCTATAACGGCTTCCGTTTTCAATACGGTAGAGGCGTAAAAATATTTTTCATCCGCCCTGCGAAGTGTGGCTTTGTATATATTCCAGCTACCGTCTCTTTCTCCGGAGAAGAGCAATGTTTTACCGTCAGGAGACCAGTTGATCATCCTTTCCTGCTCCGGGGTATTTGTCACCCGTTTTGTCCTGGAATCGTCCATTCCGGTTACAAATACTTCGCCGCGGTTTACAAAAGCTATTTCTTTTCCGTTCGGACTCACGGCAAATTCGGTGACACTGCTGATATCCATGTTCTCAATAACCTGAAAAGCCGCATCATCCGATATTTTCACATCCAGTTTCACCGGTTTGCCTCCCGGCTTTACGACATAAACGTCTCCTTTCCAGGTGAAAGATATCGTATTGTTATTTGCTATACTTAAATGGCGTACGGGAAAACCGGTAAAGGCGGTCAGTTGCTTTTCGGTGTTATCCGCAAGAGATATTCCATAAAGGTTTTGGGTACCGTCTTTTTCATTAAGGTAATACACGGTATTATTATCGGCACTGAAAACGGGATTTCTGTTCTCTCCTTTAAAAGAACTGAGTTTCTTATAAGTATCGCCGGCTGTATCCAACAACCATATATCCCTGGTCACGGAAGATGTGTGATGTTTTCTCCAGGGATCTTCGTACCCTTTCCTGTCTTCAAAAACGATTTTTGTTCCAGCCGTGTTGTATTGAGCTTCATTGACTCCGGCGGCAGTAACAAGTACCGGTCTTCCTCCTTCTGCGGGAATAGTGTACAGGTTGTTAAAAAGACGTGCCATGGGGAAACGCACACTTCGGGAAGGAGCATTTCTGCCACTGCCAAAAAGCACGGAACTACCATCGGGAGTAAAGTCGTACGGCACATCATCCGCACTGTTATAGGTAAGTCTTACAGGAGTCCCCCCTGTTGCAGGCATCGTATAAACGTCAAAATTCCCGTAACGGTTACTGGCAAAGGCTATAGTCTTTCCGTCGCGGCTCCATACCGGCCTTATGTCATAGGCATCGCCTACGGTTATGGGCACGGCGGTACCACCTTCGGATCCGACACGGTAAAGATTTCCCATATAGCCGAAAACTATGGCGCTTCCGTCCGGTGAAATAGAAGGATACCGCAACCAACGGGCATTTTCCTGGGCGAATAATGATGCTGTCAAAAAACAGATCATTAATGCCATACTGATTTTTTTCATGAAAATCGGAGATTAAATTAGTTTAATAAAGTGTTAATGCATTTTAAAAGGACACAGTTTACTACATTTTGTTACATAAAAGAGGGTGTATTAACATTCTTTAACAAATAAGATACGGACCAGATGAAGTATATAGACAAAAATTGTTTTTAACCGGCTTTCCCGGAAAATCAGTTTTACCCTAACCATTTCGACTATCCCGATATTTATCGGTATCAATGCAGCGCCTAAAGGGCAATGTCATTTAGTTAAGGATATTTGTTCATTTTTTTGGCCTTTTTTAGGGCTCCTCTCTTGTGATGAACCTGTCTGCCGGACGGGCTGGGAGGGGTGGACCGCTTTACGGGACGGGGAGTTCTGACAAGCCCGAACCTTGGTATATTTACCTTTACGTTTGAGGTTATCCCTATGGCCGGGGATTTCAAACCCTCCCCCCGTTGCTACGCTCGGGTACCTCCCTTCATCTGAACTACCGTGTGTACACAACTAAAGGGTTATCTTTATATTTAAAAAAATAAGATATTGGAAACATCACGGATCAAGGAACACATAGATTTCACCGATCATTTGCCAGACAAACGATTGGTAAAAAGGGGGCTACCTTATTAAGCTCCATACTCATAAGTAAAAGCAGCACTATACGTCGTATTTCCAGGGATTATGCAGAGCAACGTGCCAACTATAGATTTTTAAACAACCCAAGAGTGGAAGAACAATCGCTTATATCGGAATGCACCTCTCGCGTAAAAGAGTTAAGTAGAGACCGTGATCTTTTGGTGATCCAGGATGATACGGAATTCAATTTGTCCAAGCATTCCGGGCGATTACAGCCCCGTACAGGCCTTGGCCCCATAAGGAATACTAAGAGTATTGGTTTTTTTCTTCATCCTAGTTTGGTTCTGGATGCCACTATGCTTACTCCTATTGGTTTTTCCCATATCGATATATGGCACCGGGAAGAAGACAACGGAACTCGCCACAGCCGGCAATATCACAAGCTTCCCATAGAAGAGAAAGAATCTTTTAAATGGATTCGATCCAGTGAAGCTTCCAAAGAGAATCTGGCCTATGCAAGATCTATTACGATCATCCAGGATAGGGAAGGTGATATTTATGAGCAATTTGCCAGGATACCGGATACCAAAACTCATCTGTTGGTTCGGGCAGGTTATAACCGTAATATCAAAACGGACACCGAAAAGGTATTTGACCATTTGGCGCAACAAGAGGTTCAGGCGGTTTACACGGTTACCGTAGAAGAAGATTTACATAAAAACAGAAAGGGGCGGGAAGCAAAAATGGAACTCAAGTATAAACAGGTCGAGATTCAACGTCCCAAAAGGGCAGACAAAGCTGCTCCTAAAACACTAAAACTCTACATAGTAGAAGCCAAAGAATCCCAACATACCACACCCAAAGGAGAAGACCCCATTTGTTGGAGACTGTGGACTACTCATACTGTAGAAACCGCCGAACAAGCACAGATCATTGTTGCATGGTATAGCAGTCGCTGGTTCATAGAACAGGTCTTCAGGCTAATGAAAAAGAAAGGGTTTGCTTTAGAGGATAGCGAATTGGAAACCGGATGGGCCATACGCAAACTGGCCATAATGATATTACAAGGGGTTTTGAAATTGTGTCAAATGATGATCGCCTATGGAAAAGAAGAGAGTCAAGCTATAGCTGAAGTATTCGAGGATACAGAAGTAAAGTGTTTGGGAAAACTCAATGAAAAATTACAGGGAAATACCCTTAAAACAAAAAATCCATACCCCAGGGATCAATTAAGTTGGGCCACATGGATTATTGCTCGGTTAGGAGGATGGAATGGTTATAAATCCGAAAGACCACCTGGTCCAATAACCCTAAAAAATGGATTAGACGAATTTAACTCCATTTTTAAAGGATGGTCATTGCTAAATGGAGATGTGTACACACGGTAGTTCA
>NZ_JBRKIS010000055.1:0-45809 GCF_052983315.1 Sinomicrobium endophyticum | reverse complement strand
CCACCAGGAACAACTCCGGGTTAGGAATAGTGTTCTGGAAGGCGCAAGGGAGCTTCGTAAGGGCCATCCTCGGCTGGGTTGTAGGAAGCTCTATGCGGAGCTCAAGCCTACCGGGATGGGTCGGGACAAGACCGAGGCCTTATTGCTGAGTCATGGCTTTAGGTTAAAGCGCAAGCGCAACCGTTACCGTACCACTTATGGGGGGAAGCATTGGTATCCTAATCGGATCACTGATTTACAACTAACCGGGATCAACCAGCTTTGGGTGAGTGATATTACCTATATCGCTGTATCGGCTAAGAAGCCTTATTACCTGACCTTGATCCTGGATGTGTACAGTAGGAAAATCAAAGGCTGGAGTTTGTCAGCCACCCTGACCGCAGAGGATACTATAGTTGTAGCTTATAGGGAAGCCCTGGCCACGACTGCTAAAACCGAACGGAAACAACTCATATTTCATTCGGATAAAGGCAGCCAATACGTTTATAAGCGATTAGCTGAGTTACATACAGAAAATCAGGTACAGCCTAGCATGGGCGGTAAAGCCTGGGAGAATGCTCATGCAGAATCTTTAAACGGCATATTAAAAAATGAATATATCGATTTTGACCACTCCCATATCAGTTTAAAACAAGGGAGAATATTGATAAAAAAAATCGTAGAAAAGTACAATTATCAACGTCCACATGGTTCACTAAAAAATATGAAACCTGTAGAATTTGAAACCTTTGTTCAGGGGTTAACCCCTGAACAAAAACCGAGATTTAAGATTAATTATTAACCAGAAAAAAGGCAACCATATTCAGGCATGCCCAAACCTGTAATTTGGAACCTGCAACTTGCAACCTGCAACTTGGAACCCGAAACCCGGAACCCGGTGGCTTCGATACATTCCGAACATAATTCGGAACACTCAGCCACCTCGTTTGTTGCTCATATAAACCCTTTTTCTTTGGCTTTAAGGATCAGTTCCCGGTCTTCTCCGCTGCGTATATCAAAAATTTCTTTCAGGTGTCGTTTTCGTTTTTCTATGGCAGCGGTGGAGAGGGGGAGTATGGTGGACATGGTTTTCATCTTGGTGCCCAGGGAGAGCTGGTGGAGGAGCTGCCGGTCTATTTTGTCGAGCAGCAGGTCGCTGGTAATATACTGGCGCAGGGACTGCACCACGGTTTTGCTGTAATAGGGCGGGGCGTGCATGAGGTGCCGGATGGCGGTGACGAGTTCGTCGGGGGTAATGTCGTTCTTGATCAGGAACCCGTCGGGGTTAAGGCTTTCGAAGATACTGTGTATACGGTAGTTATCGTTAAAGGTGGTAGCAATAACGATTTTGGTATCCGGAGATACTTTCCGTATTCTCAGCCCCAGGTCTTCCCCCGAAATAATTTCATTAGTCTTTTTGGAAGGCGGCAGGTGGATATCGAGGAAGGCGATATCGATAGGGTGAAGGGGGGAGATATGGTCAAAAATATGCAGGGCTTCGTCACAGGAATGGGAGGTGACGATATTAAACTGTAGCTTGTCCTCATTGCGGATGTCTTCGAAAGCGTTTTTGTAGGCGTCGGTGATCAAGGGGTGGTCGTCTACCAGTACGATATTATACTGTTCTTTTTTCATAGTGATAAATTTTAGATGGGAATGGAAACCGTGAGGACGGTCCCCCGGTCTTTTTGAGAATGTATATGAAATGTTCCCCTGACCTTCCGTATGCGGGATTGCATATTCTTAATCCCGATACCTTTATGGCGTTTACGGGAATTAAAGCCTATGCCGTTGTCGCGTATGGCGAGTTGAAGGAAGTTGTTTTTTTTCTGTTGGAATTGCATGTCTACTAGTGTGGCCCCGGCGTGCTTAATACAGTTTTGCAGGGCTTCTTCGATAACCCGGTACAGGTTTACCTTGATAACCTCATCGATATCTTCCCAGGCTATGGCGTCGTCGTGTACCAGTTTGTATTCAAAACCCCCCGTATTTGCGCGTTTCTGGATCAGCTTTTCCACGATAAATATAAAATTGAGCGGGTAAGCTTCCGGTTCGTTCCGCAATTCGTGGGATGCTTCCCGGATATCTTTTTCTATCCGCTGTAGTTCCTGCAGGTAGTAAAGGTGTTTTTGCAGGGAGTCCGGGTCGCCCTGTAGTTTCAGGAATCCCCAGTCCATGCGTATGGCAAAGAGGTCGCCCAGGACACTGTCGTGCAGTTCTTCGGATATCCGTATTCTTTCCTGGTTGCGGCCTTCCTGTAATTTGGCCTGCTGTTTTAAGGAAAGCAGGTAGATCTGTTCATTGGCTTTTTGCTGCAGGTTTTCCATATGGAGCAGCTTGTTCCGTGCAAATTGCCGGTTTAGAATATACAATAGCAACAACAGGAGAACCAGGACAATACCAATGGTAAGTATCCATATTTTTTGTGTAGACAGCTGCCGGGTCTTTTCTATATACTGCTCCGTTTCGTATTGTATACGCGTAAATTTGTCCCGGGTACGGCGATCCTGTTCCTGGATGTCGTTGCTCAGCCGGATATACTCCTGTAAATAGTCGGGGCCTTTTTCGCGGTCTGTGCCGGAGAGTAAAAGCAGGGCGGATAGTATATCCCTGTTGTTCCGGATCTTCCGGGCCAGGTCGTATGCTTCCCCGGCCAGGTGCCGGGCCCGGGCGGAGTCGTTATACTTTATATAATATCGGGCAAGCCGGAGTTTGCCCAGAATGATCCCGGAAGTGTTCTGCCTGTCTTCCCATATACGTAAAGCCCGGTAAAAGTCCTGCGGGAGTTGTGTGGTATCGTTATCGAGGAAGCGGCTGAATGCCCTGTTTTCTATCAGCCTGGTATAGAGTTCCACATCGTCGGATTCCAGCCCCGGTGTTTGCAGGGCTTTGTTGAAATAATACAGGGCTTCCTTTTGGTTTCCCTGTTTCTGATAGATAAGGCCAATATTGTTATGGCTGTCCTGGAGGAATACGGATTTATCGTCCATTTTTCCCAGGTAATCCAGGGCTTTTTTATGGTAAGTGATCGCTTTATCGTATTCTTTCAGTTCTTCGTAAACTACGCCCAGGTGATTGTAGCAGTTGTAGAGCTGCTTATACCGGTCTTGGGGCTGGAAGCGGGATATGGCCCGGAACAATAATACCTCGCACCCCGTATAGTCTTTTATGCGTCCGCTGATGTAGGCCATATTGTACAGCATTTTACCGGAATAGTAGGTGTCCCCGATGTCTTCGAAGAGTTTTTGGGCCCGGTGGTAATGATAATATGCACTGTCGTAATTTTCCCTGTCCAGGTAAAAGGCGCCGTAATTCCAGTGTGTATCGGCTATACCGGAGGTATCTCTCATTTGAAGGACAAGGCGCATGGCTTCCTTGTTGGCTTTTTTAAAGAGGGCGGAGTCTTTAAGCAGGGAAGCCTGGTAAGCGATTTTCCGTAAGTATTCCTGTTTTATGGTGTCTTTTTGCTGCAGGGCCAGGTTATATGCTTTGACCAGGAATTGTCTTCGGACAGGTGCCATAGTGTCTTGCCCGGCTTTTTTAAGCCAGGTAGCGATGCTGTCCTTTTCTTTCTGTAATTGCGGGGCCGGATGCCGGGGGTTTTCACATGCGGTGTATATGGCTAATACAATGGCAAAAAAGAATATAGCATATGGATATTTTAGTTTGCAGGTTTTCAAAATTCAGGCGTTTGGGGTACACCAAATTTAATAAAAAGCCTTTAACAAATTTTGTTAAAGGCTTGAATTAAATAATTTTTATGAATAGAGACGGTCTCTTAATAATGAATTAGTCCTTTTCGTTATCCGGCCGGATACTGGAGTCATTACCCGTGGACTGGGTTGACGGATCGGTCTGCGTATCGTCCTCTTCGTTTTCTGTTTCTGTTTCGTCACCGGGAGTGATAGCTGCAGCAGAAACCATGGTAACGGTCTGTGTTTCTTCGGGCAGGTCGTCGGATTGGGTACAGGAAAAGAAATAAGTGGTAAATACGAATAATACAGTGGTTTTAAGAATTGTTTTCATTGTGCAAAATTTTAGATTCGACAAATAGTTTCCCGGCCTCCCCGGGGAGGCGGTTCGTGATCCGGTTGTGCACAACGGAAGCATTGACAACAGTATGGGCCAATGCGCAGAAATCTGTTTTACAAGGCTAAATTAAGGGGTGTCCGGGTAGTTTACGGCAGGCAAAAAGGGGTTGTTAGTGAGTATGGGAAGTGTACTAGTGAAACCGTGCTTTTTGCGAGGGAAATGGGGGGAATGAGTTAATGAGTTAATAAGGTAATAAGGTAATGAGTTAATGAGTATTGCCTAACTAACCAAATAACCCATTAACTCATTACCTCAATAGGAAGATTTCCGGAGAATGCTGTGTATCCTGTCTATGTTTTCCTGGAAGGTCCTGGTGAACGGAATGGGCTGCGGGCACTGTCTTAGGGAGCATGTGGCCTTCCCGTAGTGGATACGGGACACATGGGAGGTGTTTACAATATAGCTTTTGTGTATCCTCAGGAAAGTTTTCGGCAGTTTAGCTTCAAAAGTCTTCAGGGTTTTGAATGCTCCTATGACCCGGCCGTCTTCCAGGTAAAAATCGGTAGTATTGTTGTCCGCTTTTAAAAAGAGGATATTGTCGGTGTTGAGATATTGGTAGTCTTTATACGATTTTATGCAGATCAGGCTGGCACAGGCAGGTTTTTTCTTCTGGTACTTCAGGATGCTTTTCCGGATTTCCAATGTGGATACCGGGTGGAGGACATAATCCAGGAAATTATACTTGAAAGCGGTATAGGCCTGGTCTTCCGATTGGGAAATAGCGATGAAACTGGGGGGATGATGGTCATAAAGATAGAGTTCCGATACAAATTGGAAAGGATTTTCAAGGAGGTTGTCTATCCGGATAAAGACCAGGTCGGGCCGGTGTTTTAATAAGGTATCCATCGCGGTTTCCCGGCATTGAGTATGCCCCAGGAAATAAAACTGGTCAAAATCCCGTAAAACACTTTCTATGGTTTGAATAGTATTCCCGTCTTTTTCTATAATAAAATAGCTTATCAAAACACGTTGTTAAAAGGGGAAAATAGAGATCACCAGGAGGAAGAGAGTAGGCGTTACAGGTAAAAAAAGTACGGATTATGACTACTGTCACCTCCATGTAGTTGTAGTAGTTTTAGGCATTGCCTTTTGTACTATGGAATCATAACGGGAGCTGATGTAGTTCTGAACATGAAATCCGGCGCAAAACTTATCTGAGAGGGATTTTTTGTTATCCCAGAGGGATTATTTTGCCTTAGGAGCGGCGTATTAGTAAGATACTTTGGTTTAATTTTTTAGATTGTAGAGCTGTGTCCTGTACCCGACGAACCCGTAATCCGTTCCATAACACCTGGCCCGGAAATATAGTGACCGTAAGAAGTGTGGCAAATATATTTTATTGGAAACCTCGTTTTCCGGGCCTTTTTTTAATATCTGTTAAAAACAGAGAGAATAAATAATTGTTTCCTTCCGGGAATATTGATTATAAAGTACCTTAAGAACACCATTACCGGGAGGGGGCCGGATCAGCAGGGCAAACACATGTAAGATTATTTTGACGGTAATTTGGAAATTCCGCTCGCTTTAGGGCAGAGGTAACGGGATTCCGGGCTTTATAATAAATTTTTATTTACCACGTAAAGGGAGAAAATAAAGGAACCCGGAAGAAGAACAGGACAGGAACCAGGATCTGTTTCCGGCAAGTATTCGGTAATATTAAAAAATATCCGTATGAATAAAACGCATTCCCGCCGGTATGGAATAGGAGCGATTCTCATTGTCCTTCTTGGAGGATGGGCCGTATGGCATTATTATGTATTTGTTCCGTCCGCACCGGTAATCATTTCGCGGGACACCGTCGCCGGCAGGCAGGCCGTTCATACCCTACCCGATGGTACGACCGTAACCTTGCAATCGGAGAGTACGCTGACGTTTCCGGAGAGTTTTAGAAACAGGATAAGGGAGGTGGAACTGGAGGGAGAGGCGTTTTTTGAAGTGGCGGAAGACAAGGAAAAACCTTTCTCGGTAAAGGCAGGGGGATTGACCCTAAAAGTACCGGGCACTTCTTTTAACATCCGGGCTTACGAAACAGAGAAGAAAACGGTTATTTCGGTTATTTCCGGAAAAGTACTCGTTTCCCTGGAAAATCCGGAGCAGGAGAAAGGGAAGGCCGGGCAATATTTATGGCAGGTGGTCCTGGTGGCGGGAGAACAAATAGTCTGTAAAACCGGGGAGAAGCGTTTTATTAAAAAGAAAATTAGTGAAGATTTGAAGCGGAATCCATCAATGTAGTATGGGATAGGATGTTGAAATGGAATAAAAAATAATTGAGTTATACATTTAATTTCTCTACAATACTTTGTGCCTACTTTGTGAATTTCTGTGATAAAATAAGACCCGTGACAGGGAAAACCACAAAGGGCTCAAAGTTTTTCACAAAGCCCACAAAGTCAGGTTCTTTTGAAATGCCTATTCATTTTATACGTATACAAATGTTTAACTATTTGTTTATCAGGTTAATACGAACAGGTATCTATGTGTATAACTCAAAAAAATAAATTATTTCATTCCGATTATGGAAATCCGTAAAAAAGACTCGGAACATCTATTTAACTTTATCAGGAAACTGGTATAAGCTCTATTGTTTTCGAGCGAATGACCTTTACTGCTCTTGGTAGACATTTAGTTTTGCCGGGAGTTGTCGCCCTGATTTTACTATAGCAAACCAACCTCAATGAATCTTATCTATGAATGTCAAGGAAATTCTTCAGACCGAATTCCGTTATCCTTTTCCCTATTTTAAAAACCCTTATGCGGATACTCTTCAGCATATCACGGAGAATGAATGGATAGACGGAACATATCTTTATCTCTACCAGGAGAATGAAGCCATACGCAAAAAGTACAAAAAGACGCGAACGGCCCATATTGCTTCACATTGGTTTCCCACGGCAAGCCGGGAGCGCCTTTTACCGGTATGCCGGCTGATGCTCTGGACGCTGTATAACGACGACATGTACGAGGAGATCACCCCCGAAGAGCTTCCTTTCATACGCGACCGTTCCCTGGCTGTGCTCAAAGGAGAGATGACAGGAGAAAACTCCGGTATTCCCCTGGGGCCTTTACTGGGCTCTCTGAGGAAAGAATTTTTACGGTATCTCTCTCCGGCTTCCTACAACAGGTTTGTCTCCATGATAGACCGTTATTTTTACGGCTTGGAAAGGGAACTGATATATAAAGCCAGTCATGAATATCCGGGCATTGCCGAATGCCTGGCCATACGGGAAGCATCGCTTTGTCTTTATCCGTTTTTGCAACTCACGGAGATCGACACCGGGGTGACCCTGCCCGATGAAATTCATGACCACCCTGTGATCAGGCGGTTACAGGCCCTGGCCAGCCGGATGATGCTTTTGTATAACGATATACAGTCTTTACAGAAAGACCGGCTTACCGGGGGGATTTATTACAATATGGTAAAAGTCATCGAACATCAGAAAGGGATCTCCCTCGAAGCAGCCTGCGCGGAGGATGTCCGTATGCATAACGAGGACCTGAAAGAATTTTTAATACTGCAGCGAAAACTTCCCGATTTCGGAGAGTGGCATAGCGCTGTAGTTAATTGGGTACACTATATGAGTATTACCCTGAGCGGATGGAAAACAGTTTCCTTTGATCTTGCCCGTTACAATACGGCAACAGGATTTCCCTCGGTAGAAAGGTTAAAAAACAACCGGAACATTAGAACTTAAAAATTCGTAATGAACTCATCTTGATTTTAACAACAGATGTCTCTATAAGAAGCCTGCCTTGAAGATCTGAAAGAATTTTTAGAACTACAAGCCAATCTTCCTGATTTTGGGATCTGGCAGGACGCGGTGATCAACTGGGTACATTATATGAGTATGGTACTGAGCGGATGGAAAAATATATCTACAAAACTGGACCGTTATACCGCAGCTGAATTTCCTGGGGCAGCAGAACTAAAAACAAAGCTGAATCAGGTTCAATAATACTTTGTACAAGAATATTTTTAATTTAAAATATCCTATCATAATAACAACCTATCAAACATCAATTTATCACTTTAATTTTAAAAAATGAAACTAGAAGATTACAACCCGCATAATTACCTGCCTCAAGGTTATTATCCTTGGCCAGACAAAATCAACACTAATGTGGAACAAATGGGTATTGATTACAGAAACTGGATTGATACTGATTATGTATATTTATCTGAAAATATACGTGAACGATACAAGAGCATGAACCTGCACAAGTGTTCAGCAAGAATGTACCCTTATGCAAGTTATGAGCGCGTAACACCTATGCATCGGCTTGTTGTTTTCCATACGATATTTGACGATCAGCTTGAATATGCAACCGAAGAAGAGGTCAGTAAATATTGTAAGCGACTCGTAGCAATATTCAGAGGAGATAGCCTTACTCCAGAGGATCCCGGATATTTCATTCAGGCCGCCAAAATCAGAGATGAATTTCGTGCTTTTATGCCCGATGAATGGATGGAGCGCTTGGTACAAGTATTTCACACCGTTACAAGATATGGCGCTCAAGAAGAGACAAATTATAAGGCCACGCAAACAGTACCTTCACTTGCATTGTTTAAAGTAATCCGGGAATATTCAATTGTAATATTTCCCTATTTCTATCTGGTTGATGCGGAGTTTTGTACTTTTTTAACAGAGGAGGTAGAACGCCATCCTGTAATACAGCGTGTTCGATCCCTATGGTCCAGAATTATTGCCTGGCAGAATGATATCCAGGGATTGAAAAAAGAACTAAGCAAGGATACCGAAGTTATGAATATCGTTATCGTCTTACAGAGAAACTATAACTTGTCATTAGAAGATGCCTTGTCTAGAGCCATGAAAATTCATGATGATGATCTTGCAGAACTTGTTGCTTTACAGGAAGACCTTCCTGATTTTGGCAAGTATCAGGAAGAGATAAAACAATTGTTCCTAGGCTGGGGCAGTCTGATACAAGGTCTAAATACTTTTTATCTGAGAGATACGAATCGTTACGATCCTGAGTGCTTTGCATGGCCAGATAGGGAAACTGGAGACACATCACCTTAGATTATAATTGATTCCATCACAAAAATTATAAACAACGATATATGATGAATGCTATGGAATTTCCAAATGCAACGGAACTAAAGGAAAAACTAGACCAAATATAATATCATCAATTAATTTTTTATTTACAAATAAAATCAAAACCATGACAGAAGAATTAATCGTCCCCAGGTGTTATTACCCCTGGCCAACAGTTACCAGTCCTATTGCCAATGCCTTTGATGAGGAAGAAAAAGACTGGTATGATAATGACTATACTTTTATTTCTGAAGAAGGAATAAAAAGATGTAAGCCTCAGCTCCTGTCCCGGGTCGCCACTTATATGAATCCGACTTGTGATAGTATAAAACGTATGCGCCCCTGTGCCAGAATGATGATCTATATCACGCTTTTTGATGACTATTTCGGAATGACGCCCGCAAAGGAATTGAAAACCATAGCAGATCGGGTTTATGAGGTGATGATGGGTGAGGATCCGGGTCCGGATGAAATAGGTATTTTGCGGCAGATGGCACAGGCAAGAAAAGAATGGATTGCGAATGGTATGCCGCAGTTCTGGATAGAGCGCATTTCCATCAATTTTTATAAATTTATTATGTATGGTATTGCGGAAGAAATACCTTTCAAGCAAGCTGAAAATAGAACCTATCCTTTACTTCCGCATTATCTTAATTTCCGAAAATATTCCATCGGTATGTGGCCCTATGGTGACTTGACAGATCCTTGCGTTAATTTTGCGTTACCTGTTCATATTTACGATCATCCTGTTATACAACGTTGTAGAGAATTGCTTTGCCTGCTTATTGCAATCCAGAATGACTTTGCTTCTCTGAAAAAAGAACTTGAAGTAGAAAGTGATTATCTGAATATTATCTTCATTCTTGCTAATCAATATAAGCTTTCCTATCAGGAGGCTTGTACAGAGGCTATGAGAATACATGATGCGTATATCGAGGAATTGGATGATTTGCATAAATCTCTCCATTTTCTGGATTTTGGTCCTTTTCAGGAAGCGGCATACAATCATGTTTATCACGTTAAACTGCACATTAGCGGCTGTGAAAATTGGTATTATAATTCTGGTACCAACCGGTATGAGCCTAAAGCATTTATTGTGCCGAAGTATGGTAAAGAAGGAGACGACGATGTTAGCCCGCAAAGCATTTTTGTGAAAAAATAATTCTGAAAATTTCCTGATGTGTTCAATACAATAACCTCCCAAACAGATAATTATTAATACGAATTAAAGGCTGAAATTCAATATTTATAACCTTCTGGGGGTATATTTGATAAACGATTCTGTTCGTCCGGCGGGAAAATTGCATTTTAGTTATTGGTTATTAAGTTTATGGGTATTGCCTAAATAACTCAATAACCTGGTAATTTTACAGCCTTTTTAAAAAGGAGGATTTTTAATCCCCGGTAAAGAAATCTTTGCACCTTCTAAGTAAGGCTCTTATCTTCTGCCGGAATATGTCATAGCCTCTCCTTTACCAAAGCTATAGCTTATACCCAAGGTGAAGAATTGTCCTCTCCGGGAGAAATTATACACGGAAAAATCGTCCTGGTAAACGTAAGACTCCTGTATCCCGGATGAAAAAACGTCGCGTACTCCCAGGTTTATAATGGCTTTTCCGTTCCAGAGTCTTTTCCTTACTCCTACATCGGCAAAAGCAAAGCCGGAGACTTCTCCCTGAACTGTGGGGAAACCGGATTGATAATTTACGGTAAGTTCCAGATCATAATCCGCCGGGAGCTTGAATTTTGAATTTGCCCTGAACGACCACTGGTCTCCCCTGAAATCGAAGTTCTGTTCCTGGTAATCTCCCTTGCGCTGAAAGAACCCGTAGTTAAAATCACCGCTGAGGGTAATTGCTCTTACCGGGGTGTATTTTCCGTTGATCTCCAGGCCCGTCTTTCGATTGGTCCCGATATTCATCGGTGTGGTGACATTTACATTGTCTTCAAAAGTGGATACCCTCTCCACGACATCGGTAGTGTAGAGATGATAAACACTGCTGTTCAACGATGCCTTTTCGAAGATAAAGATACCTGTGATCTCATAAGAATCCGCAAATTCGGGTTGTAAATCGGGGTTTCCCCTTCGGATGTTATAATTGTTCCTGATATTAAAAAAAGGATTGAGGTCCCAGAGCCTGGGTCTGGAGACCCTCCTCGTATATCCCAGCTGCAGGGAATGGCTATCATTCAGTTTATAAGAGGTGTGGAAGGAAGGGAAAAAATTGGTGTAATCCTGTTGATTTTCTTCGCTGGTGTCGGTAAGCAGGGTGTTGAGGTTTGTGTTTTCTACCCTAAAACCGAGTTTAACACCAAACCTTTCCCTTTCATAGGCACCTGTGCTATAAACGCCAAATACTTTTTGTTTGTATTCGAAATTGTTGGTAAGGCCGGCATCGGGAACCCATTCGTTGTTCTCCAGGTTGAATACCGCGTAATCGTTACCCACATTGTTAATTTCGTATGCCGCACCGGTTTCCAGGGTGAAATGTTCTGAAAAAGGATTGGTGTAGTCCAGTTTAAAAACAAAATCGTGCTGGTAAAAATCGGTACCGGTACGCTGGTCCGGGTCTGCTTCCGACCCGACCGTAGGTGTATTGGTAAATTCAGAAGATTGGTCCTTGCCAAAAAAGCTCCCCAGGGTGCTGAATAATAAAACGTGGTCTTCGTTATTCCTGAACTGCTTTTTATACTGCAGGTCATACTGATACTTCGGGTTTTTGGCTGAGGTGTTTTCCTCCCTTAAATATTCGGAAACAAGCTCATCTTCCACGCCGTAAAAGCCTAAGGTGGTCTCCGATGGCTGATTTTCTTTTTCATATGCGAAGTTCCCGGAGAGGGTCAACGTGTTGTAATCGTCAATGTAATAGTCCGCCCCCAGGATAATGTTAAAAAAAGCCTCGTTCCGGTATTCCGTCCCGTCACTGTGCACCTCGGTGTTGTTGGTAAGGTTCCTGTTGATGCTTTCATTATCACTCGGGAGCGAGCGGTAACCTGCTCCTAATTGGGTGAAAAAATTGAAGTTTTCCGTCCTCCTGTTCAGGCTTACCCCTATACTGTGATTGTCCGGTATCCCGGTATTGGCGGAAACAGACCCGTTAAACCCTTTTTTTTCTTCCTTTTTCAGAATGATATTGATGATCCCGGAAGTCCCTTCCGCTTCATACTTGGCAGATGGATTGGTGATGACCTCCACACTTTCGATCATATCGGCCGTTATGGTGCCCAGGGCGTTACTTTCTTCATCGGCTAAAACAGAAGGCTTCCCGTTAATGAGTATCTGTACCCCGGAATTTCCTCTCAGGCTGATCTGCCCTTCGATACTCACATTGACGGAGGGTACGTTATTCAGGACGTCCAAAGCTCCTGTACCGGTGCTGCTGATATCCGACCCTACATGAAATACCCTTTTATCCAGTTTGAATTCTACCGTAGAGCGTTCCCCGGTTATGACTACCTCATCCAATGCCTCGGTATCCGGGGACAAAGCTACTTTTCCAAGATCAATGGTCCTGCCTGTTTCAAAATCTTTGACAGTCTTGCTCAGGTAGCCCAAAAAGCTGATCTCAATAAAAAATTCTCCCGCTGTGGTAGATACTTCAAAATAACCGTTTTCATCCGTGGTTGTACCGGTTATTCCTGTACCCGAGTGCTCCGTAATTACCACGGTGGCATATGCCAAAGCTTCCTGATCGGTGGCGTCTACAATTGTTCCGGTAACAGTTTTACGTTCCTGTGCCATAAGAAAATGGCCGGTAAACAATAAAACTCCGGCCAACACTATCTGCAGGATATTCTTCATACGTATACCTTTTACAACTTATTCTATTTGATTTGACTACCAAAGTAATAAAGGAAATGAAAAACATGCAACAAAGATCGGGTGAACAACAAATCTTATCCAGTGAACAACGTATCTGCTGTCTTTTTTACTCACTAAGTGTCCCGATATTATCGGGCTTGCCCCGAGGTAGTGGACTCAGACGGTCTCTTAAAATAAGGTGAGTTTCTATGTTAAAATATGCAGGTTAGCTCCCGGATAATGCAGATCGGGTGTGTAATCCTGTCGTTCGGGGGGCTCGATTTGGGAAACCCGGCAGAAAGCATACTTTTATATAATGAATTTGTCCCTTCGACTATCCAGACCGTTGTTTTACGAAATCCTGTTCCAGGTGTTCCTCCTGGGGCTGGTTTTTGTTTTTTATGCCTTTGACCGGGTGGGGTCCAGTATAGAAACGCGTGTAGAAGGTTATGAGATCGCATTTTTTTCAAATTACGTTTTTGCGGCCTTTATTATTAATTACTTCTTGCTTCCCAGGTATCTTTATCGCAAAAAATACTGGCACTTTTTTTTCTGTATGTTTGTATTGATCGCTGTGGTGATCTTTATGGAAGAGGGGGTTATTGAAAAAATTTATTTTCCCACGACCAGGGGAACCAGTTTTCCCGGGGTATTCTATAACCTTTTGAATGCTATGCCAACAATAACCATCCTGGCCGGATTTAAGTTTGCGTGGGACGCCCTGAAAAAACAACGTGAACTGGAAGAACTCAGAAGTGCGGTAAAGGAGAACGAATTACAATTCTTAAGGTCGCAGATAAATCCCCATTTCCTGTTCAATAATTTAAATAATCTGTATTCCTACGCTTTGGAAGGCTCTTCCAAAACTCCCGAAATTATCCTGGAATTATCGTCTGTGCTCCGGTACGTACTATACGAATGTCAGACAGAATATGTACCTTTGGAAAAGGAAGTACGGCACTTAAGAGATTTTGTGAAATTAAACGAGTTGCAGTTGGAAGGCCGGTCTAAAATCGATTTTTCCTGTAAAGACATTTCATCCAGTTTTTATGTGGCCCCACTTATATTTCTGGTCTTTATCGAAAACGCATTCAAACACAGCATGTCCAGTTTAAGTGAAAACATCCGGATATCGATCGATATCTCCATGAAAGGTGATCTGTTGTACTTCCGGTGCGAAAACACTTTTTCCGAAGAATCCAACCTCGATAGTTTGTCCAGTGGTATTGGCCTGGATAATGTAAAAAGAAGACTGTATATACTGTATCCCAAATTGCATGAGCTGGATATAGAAAAAGAGGAGGGGGAATACAAGGTTTTCCTGAAAATGAAGCTTCATAAACGAAACGGAAGATGAACTGTATCATAATTGAGGACCAGGCGCCTGCACAGCGAATTCTTAAAAAGTATATCCTGGATTTCGGTTCTTTGGAGCTGAAAGAAAGTTTTACCGATCCGATAGCCTCCCTGGACTATTTGAAATCAGAGAAAACAGACCTGATATTCCTGGATATTCACCTTCCCAAAATTTCCGGTATCGATTTTTTGAACACTTTAAAACATCCGCCCAAAGTGATCATCACTACGGCGTTTTCCGATTATGCCGTACAAAGCTATGAGTTCGATGTTGTGGACTATCTGTTAAAACCGTTTTCTTTTGAACGGTTTGTCAAGGCCGTCAACAAAGCCATGCCCAATATATCTCCACCTGCACACGAGACAGACCTCCGGAAAGGGAAAATTTTTTTTGTGAAGTCCGGGTATGAATATTACAAGATCAACAGCAAAGATATTGTCTATATCGGTTCGGATATGGACTACACCGAATTGCATCTGGAAGCCGGGAAACATCTCACTACCGAAACACTACAAAACTGGGAAGAAAAATTACGGGATCACGGTTTTTACAGGGTGCACAAGTCTTTTCTGGTGAATTCATCCATGGTCAAAAAAATTTCCGGAAACCTGATCTTCCTGGAAGGAGATCTCCAAGTGCCTATTGGCAGGTCGTATAAAGACTCCTTCATTTCCCGGTTCCTGAAGTAAGCGGAAATAGGTTCGTCCCGGGTTATGTTACACGTTGCAGGTTACAGGTTTTTCTGTTACCCGGGGAAATGCGGAGAATCTCCGATAAGTACGAAATCTCCCGGTAAAACAATGTCCGAATAGCACTCCGGAAACCTGCTACCTGCAATATATAACGATTATAAAATCAAAATTCCGCAACTTCGGGGGTTGTTCGAAATTACCTTCTTAACTCTTGTGGTTCGATATTCAGAACCGCCAGGCCATAAATTAGTTTTTATAAAAAGGCTAGTCCTTTTTGGATATAACCTGAAGTTCTGAAACGATTATTTTCAGTAGTCCTTCAAAGATACATCGGCCCCACATAAGTCTCTTTCAGCCCTCCCCAGTCAATTACAATACGCTGAACAATTACTCCCGGATCACCGCAAGTCAGCGTAAGGGTATGTTTTTTTGCTTTTTGCTCAACAGGAAACCTGGCTACCGCAAGGGCTCCGTTCTGCAATACCTGGTCTTTCCATTTCCCGGAAAACTCTTTGGGGTTATTTTCGGCGACATAAATAAACGCGGTATCTACCTGGGAAAATTCGTACTCAAGCGTGACCCATCCGGGTTTTCCGAGTCGACATGTTCACTAAAGGTATTATATTTGAAAGGAGATGTTTGTTAAGAAATGTTGATTCCGGGGCGCCTGAGACACCGGGAATTTCAAATGGCACATAGTTTATACGCTTTGAGCCATATTTAATACACCCTTAATTGCCTTTTTGATAACATTGTTAAATATTTAAATTACTGAATTAAAAATTGATGATCGCCAGATTAAATAAGATTATTTGGATATGCTTAGCCCTGTTTGTATTTAACCGGGCGCAGGCGGAAGACTGGAATAAAGTACTGACATCCCCGGACGGAAGCTATCAGTTGACAGTAACAGGAGATAATGCCGGGGAGATTAAATATAAGGTAAACTATAAAGGGAAACCCCTGATCAAATCATCCCGGTTACAGGTTGAGTTGGATAACCACCTTTCCGAATGGGCGCTGGCCATTAAGGAAAAACCCGAAACTCCCTGGATGGACGGACTTGTCCTGAAAAAAACCCTGACCAATACGGTGGATTCAAGCTGGACTCCAGTTTATGGCGAACGTTCTGTCATTCAGCAGAAGTATAACGAACTGACCCTGTCTTTTGAACAAAAGGCCAGCGCCAATTACAAAATGGACATCCAATTAAGGGTCTACGATGAAGGGGTGGCCATCCGGTATTATTTCCATACCAACCCTACGGGCATTTACTACCGGATCACCGAAGAAAATACGGAATTCACTTTTCCTGAGGGGACACAGGCCTGGTTTGAGCCGTGGGCACAGGGACCCTTTACAAAAATGCCTTTGGCCGAATGGCCGACGGAAAGCGAAAGGCCACTCACCCTGGAACTGGAAAACGGTCTGTATGCCTGCCTGGCAGAAGCGGCTATGGTAGATTTTGTCCGAACAAAATTCGAGTTGGCCGATGGTAAACCCAATACCGTAAAAACGGTGCTCTACGAGTCTGTAGACAAAGTGCCGTATTTTGCTACACCGTGGAGAGTGATCATGGCCGCGGAGACTCCCGGTGAACTCATCGAACACAACGATATTTTGCTCAACCTGAACGCCCCTTCCAAAATAGAGGAGACCTCCTGGATCAAGCCCGGAAAAATTGTGCGGGATCTCACCTTATCTGATGAAGGAGCCAAAGACTGGATAGATTTTGCCGCAGCACATAACCTGCAATATGTTTTGTTTGACTGTTGCTGGTATGGCGATAATTTTAGCTGGGATTCGGATGCAACTACCGTAGATATTGATCTGGATTTGAAGGAAGTGATCCGCTATGGCAAAGAAAAAGGTGTGGGTATCTGGGTATATGTCAACCAGCAGGCACTCGCCAAACAGGATTTTGATATTTTCCCCCTTTACAAGGAATGGGGACTGGCTGGCGTAAAATACGGTTTTGTACAGGTAGGCTCCCATCGCTGGACCAAATGGCTGCACGAATCGGTACAACGGGCAGCCGAAAACCGGTTGATGGTCAATATCCACGATGAATTCCGCTTAACAGGTGAGCAGCGTTCCTGGCCCAATATCATGACCGTAGAAGGTATTCGCGGTAATGAAGAAATGCCCGATGCTACCCATAATACCATATTACCGTTTACCCGTGGCATTGCAGGAATGGGAGATTATACCGTGTGTTACTATACACCGCGTATCAAAACCACGCATGCACATCAGCTGGCTTTATCCGTAGTGATGTACAGCCCGTTGCAAACGCTATTCTGGTATGATAAAGCTTCCGATTACCAGGGAGAACCGGAAATTGAATTTTTTGATAAAGTTCCCACGGTATGGGATGATACCCAAGTGCTGGACGGTCGGATAGGTAAATACATCATTACGGCCAGACGATCGGGAACGGAGTGGTTTATCGGCGGGATCACCAATAATGACGCAAGGGAGATTGAACTGGACCTCAACTTCCTAGACAAAGACAAAAAATATGTCGCCACCCTTTACCAGGATGATGCGTCCGTAAAGACCCGGACACAGGTATCCCTGACACAGAAAAAGGTAACGGCATCGACCAAACTGAAGTTAAAGCTGAAAGCATCGGGAGGTGTGGCAATATGGATAAGGGAACGATGATCTTGAAATTTGTTTTGGCCGTTATCCTGTGCATAAGTACGGGCATAATGGGTATGGCACAGTTACCCGTACCTTCCGATATCGGAGATGTGCACCCGCGCTGCTTCGGTAAAAAGATGTCCGGAGAAGCGGTTCGGCAACTGGTTGCTCAGGAAGAATGGGCGCAGCAGATCATTTACAAAACCGAAGAAAAGTTGTCCGAATACCTGGACCATTGGAAAGACGACCCGGAATGGCTGCTGTCCAGGCTTCAAATGTACTGGAAAACCAAATCGACGCAAGTCCATATCGACGGGGGTAAATACGACCACGCAGATGGAGAAGCGCCCGTTCCTACGGTCAGGTTTCCGGGGACGAGGGACCATCGTACCGATTATCTTACACCGCAACCGGAAGATGTCAAACCTTTTATGGATGACGACCGGGGATTGTACCTTCAACGAAGAGATAATAAGCAGTGGGAATGGACCGATATTGTTTCCTCGGCCAGGATTGTCGAGTCCATTAACCGGAACATCCTGGAAATAGCCAGGGATGCCGCTTTTATGTATTGGTACACCGGTGAGGAGGACTATGCCAAACTTGCCTTCGGGGTATTGGATACGTACCTGACCGGGCTTTATTACCGGGCGGAACCCATAGACCTGAGCCATGGCCACCATCAAACCCTGGTAGGGCTGACCTCCTTTGAAGTGATACAGGAACATTACATCGCAGAAGTCACGCAGGCTTATGATTTCCTACATGGTTACATTTCGGTCAACTACCCTGAAAAGATCACGTTGTATAGTGCCAGCCTTCAGAAGTGGGCCGACCAGGTGATTAAAAACGGGGTGAGTTTCAATAACTGGAACCTCTTCCAGGCGGGGCACGTATCCCGTATTGCCCTGGTATTGGAAAATGACTCCGCTTATAAAAACGGCAAAGGCGCGCAATATTATCTCGACAGGATTACTAATCAAAGTAGTACCCGCCAATGGTCGCTTACCAAACTCATCGATTACGGGTACGATCCTGAAACGGGTATCTGGAATGAAAGCCCGGGCTATGCATTGGGCGTCCTCAGGGATTTTATTCATTTTGCAGCATTTTACGATCATACCTTTGACATTGACCTGGTAGCCAAACTACCCGTACTCAGACAGGCGGTCATTGCCGCACCGCAATATCTCTATCCTAACGGTTACCGGGTGGCCTTTGGAGACGGGCACTACGGAAAACTGGAAGCGGGGCCAGTATTGTATATGATCGAAAACGCCAAAAAATACGGTAAGGAAACCGATGAGGTTTTTTTCACCCGTATGCTCAAGACCCTGTTTGATGAAAACGTTTATGCAGGGGAGTTCAAAGGCAGGCATATCAAAGACCTCTTCGCCGAAGAGCCGCTTAAGGTCCGGAAAGACATTAAACCCGGTAAACCCGAAGATTTTACTTCTCCGCTGTTTTACGCGCCCAACACCAGTTGGCTGGTGCAACGGCAAGGTAGAGGTGAACCTGGTCTGATGATCAGCCAGATCGGTTCCAAAGGCAATCACATGCATTCTAACGGCATTGCCATGGAACTTTATGGACAGGGTTTGCCACTGGCACCGGAACTCGGAAACGGCCCCAGCTACTTTTCCGCAGCTTATGCCGAATATTACTCCCAGTTTCCGGCCCACAACACGGTAATCGTTAACGGAAAGTCCAGGTATCCGGAAATGAAAAGCAATCACGCCTTTACCCTCCATGCCGCCTATCCCGAAAGCGGGAAACAGGAGGGCAACCTGCCGGGTCTTACTTTTTCCGATGTGGGCTTCCTGGAACCGGAAACCCATAGCGACCAGCGAAGGGTAATGGGCATTGTTTCCGATGAAGAAAACGGGTATTATATCGATATTTTCCGCTCCGCGCAAAGGGAAGGGAAGGATATCAAACACGAATATTTTTATCATAACCTGGGGCAAAGCCTGGCCCTGAAAGATATGCAGGGAAATCCCCTGAACCTGGAACCAACCTCAAAAATGGCTTTTGGCGATGGCGACCTGATGGCCTACGATTATATGTGGGATAAAAAATCTATCGAATTCACTGGTGATTTTACCGGGCAGTTTAACCTGGAAATGCAGGACAAAACCGTTACTATGAACCTTTGGGTCAAGGGTGAAAGCGACCGGGAGATCTTCTCGGCCATGAGTCCGAAGTCCACGGCTTTCCGGCACGGGCCGCTCCCGGAAGCATTCTATGATTTGCCAATCCCGATCCTGGTCATCCGGCAAAACGGAGAAGCGTGGAACCGTCCTTTTGTCGCCGTGTATGAACCCGCTTTAAACGGAGGGTCCAATATCCGGTCTGTGGATTATTTCGGTGAAAATGAGCAGGTCGGCATCCATGTGACCGACAGATCGGGAAAAGAAGATTTTATTCTGTCATCCGCAAGCGGTGATCAGGATTGGAAATATAAAAATATCTCCCTCACAGGGACATATGGGGTAATATCCATTCAGGATAACAATCTTAAAATGTTCCTGGGTCACGGCCGGTCACTTGGTTATGGAAAGTATACATTGCGCGCCGAAGAACCGGCTTCCCTGGCATTCGAGGTTGACAAAGGGCAATGGTATGTGATGACCACAGCCCGGGCATGCCTGGACATTTCCGTTAATGATGTAAAAGCGGATTATAAACTGGAAGATACTCATGGCAACAGCTATCAGGGTAAAGTAGACAAAAAGGCGAAACAGGTTCGTTTTAATCTTCCCGTATTGGATTATACCCCGGTAGAACTGAAAATATCAAATTAAACTGACAGATTTTCAACACCTGCAGTTTTTAAATTTTTGAAATGGATAAAATGTATTTTAAGTTGATGAAAAAGTTCTTATTTGTTTTTGTGGTGTTTGTTTGCTTTATATCGGCAGGCACAGGCTTTGCGCAGGACAGCCTGGTTACCTACGATGTTCCCAAAGCGCTATTTTATACCATGCATAACGATGATTTTACCGTGCAGGTAAGGAATCCCGGAGGACCGTGGATGGACCTTTACGAATACAAAGTACAGGTAGACATGGACCGGGTGCAGGATGCCTCCATGGTCTATTTTGATTTTTCGGGGACAGTGGAAGTAAAGATCCGTAAAAACAACGGACTGGTGAATGCCGTGGATATCCGGCCATTATCTTATGAGATCACACCCGAGATGAAAGGCAATATCATCCGGTTTACCCTGAATAAGCCCAGGAACATTTCCATAGAAGTGAACGGGGACAGGCTTCACAATCTTCACCTTTTTGCCCGGCCCATTGAAGAAAGCCGCCCGGATCCCAAAGACCCCGATGTGGTTTATTTTGGTCCGGGTGTACATGAAGCCCCGGATAAGCCGGGAGATGTCTTCCAGGTTAAAAGCGGGCAGACCGTATATATCCATGGCGGAGCGGTAATCAAGGGGAAACTGCTCTGCAACAATGTTAAAAATGTGCGTATCCTTGGAAGGGGGATCATTCTGGAACCCGAACGGGGCGTGGAGATCCGTTTCTCCGAAAATGTGGAAATTGACGGGATCCATGTAGTGAATCCCAGGCATTATACCATTTACGGAGGGCAATCCAGGGGACTAAAGATCAGGAATATTACATCATTCAGTTGTGGACCATGGACGGATGGTATTGACCTGATGAGTTGTTCGGATGTAGAGATTGACGGCGTTTTTATGCGCAATTCGGACGATTGTATTGCTATCTATGCACATCGCTGGGATTTCTACGGGGATGCGAGAAACTATAAGATCACCAACTCCACGCTTTGGGCGGATATTGCTCATCCGACCAATATAGGGGCTCATGGTAACACGGAGCATGAAGGAGATACGATTGAAAATATCACCTTCTCGAATATTGACATCCTGGAGCACGATGAGGATGACCCTTGTTGCCGGGGTACCATGGCTATTATTGCCGCAGATAACAATCTGGTGCGCAATGTTACCTATGAGAACATCCGTGTAGAAGATATTCAAGAGGGCCGTTTATTTGATTTGCGTGTGTTGAATAACCCGAAATACAATACCAGATCGGGAAGATCGATCGAGAACATTCATTTCAGGAATATTACTTACAATGGCTCCGGTTTACTCCCTTCTCAGATCCGGGGATACAACGAAGACCGGAAAGTCGACGGTGTGACATTCGAAAATGTGAATATTAATGGCGATAAGATCATGTCTGTCGGGGAAGGCGATATCATCATCGGGGATCATGTGGAAAATATAAAATTCAAAAAGTAAAGTAAATATGAAATGCCCATAAGCAAAATTGCCATACCTTCCGAAAGCTTCCGGGATGACATGATTACTTCGGGCATTACTCCCGATAATCATCGGGATAACCTATGAAAAACCAATAAAAAATAAACAGATGAAACAGAAAACGAATAGATCAAAAATCCTTGTCGCAATAGGTGCGTGTGTACTTCTTACGGGGTTGATAAGTTGTAAAAATAACCAGGGTAAAGAGACAAAAGAGTCAGAGAAAACTTCCGAGCTCGTGAGCAACCCCCTTTCCGAGATCTCCTGTGCAGACCCTTCCATTGTAAAACACGACGGCAAGTATTACATCTATGCCACGGTTGATCCCTGGGGAGGAGACGAACTTGTTGTCCTGGAATCACCCGATTTTAAAAGCTGGGAACGGAAGCATATCCAGTGGCCCAATCCGGAAGACTGTGTCAGTCCTACTTCACGGAACGATAAAGTATGGGCCCCGGGGGTAATTAAAGGCAAGGACGGCAAATTTTATATGTACGTAACAGTGCACAACGAAGTCTGGGCCGGGGTTGCGGATCACCCGCTGGGCCCCTGGAAAAATGCAAAACCGGATGGCACTCCCTTTATCAGGGGCAATATGTTCCCCGAATATCACATGATCGATGCAGAACCGTTCATCGATGAGGATGGCCAGGCCTATTTGTACTGGGGATCGGGGTTGAACTGGGAGAACGGGCACTGCTTTGTGGTAAAACTCGGAGAGGACATGGTTTCCTATAATGAGGATGAAATAAAAGATGTAACCCCACCCAACTATTTTGAAGCTCCGTTTATGCTCAGGAAAAACGGCAAGTATTACCTGATGTATTCCAACGGAAAATGCACGAACAGCACCTATGAAGTAAGGTATTCTGTAAGCGATACCCCTTATGGCCCCTGGACGGAAGGCCCGGAAAGCCCCATTCTTACCACAAGCAGGGATTCTACTACACTCGGACCGGGACATCATACCGTTTTTTCCGAAAACGGACAGGATTATATTCTATACCACCGGATCAGGGACAACAGTGAATCCCTGCTTCGTGAGCTGGCCATAGATAGCCTGAATTTTGATACGGAAGGGAATATCCGCAAAGTAACCCCACGGGGTGTTTCAAATGTTGCCTTGTGAGACGTGAATGGGAGGGACGGGTTTAACGTATTTTCAGGTTAAATGGTATCCAAAACAACTTTTGCCCTGTTCCAAAGCATATTTTAGTGCTTATGGGTAATAGATTGCGAAAACTAAACCACTCTGCACTGAAAGGTGCAGAGTTTTTTTTTACTGGGGACTAAAAGTTCCTCTTTTTAGAAAGCAATAAAATAACCAAGTTATTAGGTGGATTGAGTTATTGAGTCAACACCTAATAACCCAATAACTTTATAACTCAATAACCTGGATTATAATTTTATCGCACTACTAAAGTACTGCAATAAAATTGCAGGGTTTGACACCCCTAACTGAGACCAATCAACTACATCGGGATCAGGACAGGCGTTGGGAATAAGACCCATTTAATGGGATTTAAGCTATAAGTTCGGGTTTTTAAACAATCGGTTGCGTCAATCCTTTCAGGATAAATATTTTTTTATTTAATTTACTGTATAAATATAGTCTACAAGACTTTATGATATTTGTGCAACCGGTTGTTTTGATTAAACTCTAACATGTCATTCTCAGAAAAAATCACCCTTTTAGTCCTGGTCGTCCTTTTCGCCACGGGAACATCTGTAGCAAACAATGGTTATGACCTGTGGCTCCAATACCGGAAAATAGAAGACTCTGGTATATTGACAGGATATACCAAACATATCCGTTCTGTTTATATGGAAGAAGGGAGCGAAACCTTGAATGTCGCCCGCGAAGAACTGTCCCTCGGACTGGGTAGCCTGCTGGATGCCTCCATCCCTTTTGTAGATGCACAGTCGGCGGACCATTCGCTGGTCATAGGCAAAATCCGAAATCTGGACAGTGCTATTCAGAAGCATCTCAGTGAGGAAGTTTCAAGGATCGGAAAAGATGGATTTCTGATAACTACTTTTCAAAACCGGACTATCATTACCGCCAATAAAGACATTGGCATTCTTTACGGGGTGTTCCACTTTTTAAGGCAATTGCAAATGCATAAGTCCCTTAAGGATGTGCACATCCTTGAAGTTCCTAAAACGGATGTCCGGGTATTAAACCACTGGGATAACCTCGACAGAACCGTAGAGCGGGGATATGCGGGAGCTTCCATATGGAATTGGCAAAAATTGCCGGACTTCATAGACCATCGTTATATAGACTATGCGCGGGCCAATGCTTCCGTGGGGATTAACGGGACTGTCCTTACCAATGTAAATGCCAGTGCGTTGGTTTTTTCCTCTTCTTATATAGAAAAAGTAGCTGCTTTAGCCAAGGTGTTCAGACCTTACGGAATAAAAGTATACCTTCCGGCAAGGTTTTCGTCCCCCATGGAAATAGGGGGACTTGCCACAGCCGATCCGCTCAACCCCGAGGTACAACAGTGGTGGAAAGAGAAGGCCAGTGAAATATATGAGAAGATCCCCGATTTTGGGGGATTCCTGGTCAAGGCCAATTCGGAAGGACAGCCTGGTCCGCAGGATTACGGCCGGTCTCATGCCGAAGGGGCGAATATGCTTGCGGATGCCCTGGCTCCTCATAACGGCATCGTAATGTGGCGGGCTTTTGTCTATTCCGAGCACGATACTTCGGACCGGGCCAAACAGGCTTACAGCGAATTTGTTCCCCAGGACGGAAAGTTCAGGGATAATGTGCTTATCCAGGTGAAGAACGGAGCTATAGATTTTCAACCCCGGGAACCTTTTCACCCCATGTTCGGCGCCATGCCGAAAACCCCGCTCATGATGGAATTCCAGATCACCCAGGAATATCTGGGCTTTAGCACACATCTCGTTTTTTTACCCAAACTCTATGAAGAAGTATTGAAGGCAGATACTTACCGGCATGGAAAGGGATCGTTGGTAGCCAAAGTCATAGACGGTACCCTTGATCATAAACCGATAACCGGAATGGCCGGGGTGTCCAACATTGGAAGTGATATCAACTGGACCGGGCATCCTTTTGCGCAGGCCAACTGGTATGGCTTCGGGAGACTGGCCTGGGATCCGTACCTTGGTGCGGAGCAAATTGCCGATGAATGGCTCCGTCTGACTTTTTCCAATAAAAGCGAGTTTGTAGAGCCTATGAAAGAAGTATTGTTGAAATCCCATGATGCTGTGGTAAACTACATGACCCCTTTGGGATTACATCACATCATGGCTACAGGGCATCATTATGGCCCGGGCTCCTGGGTGGATAACCTGGACAGGCCGGAATGGAACCCGGTATATTATCACAAGGCAGATACCCTGGGCATAGGTTTTGACAGGACACTCTCGGGAAGTAATGCCACCTCTCAATACGCAAAGGAAGTCGCAGAGATGTTCAATGACCCGGAGACCTGTCCGGAAGAACTTCTCCTTTGGTTCCATCATCTTCCCTGGGATTATAAACTGCAAAACGGAAAAACACTGTGGGAAGGGCTGGGAGTAAAGTACCAGCAAGGTGTGGATTGGGTCAGGAATACACAGACATTATGGAATAAAATGAAGCCTTATGTCAACGAGCAGCAATTTCAGGAGGTGCGCATGCTGTTAAACATTCAGTTTAAAGAAGCCAAATGGTGGCGAGATGCTTGTATGTTGTATTTCCAGACCTTTTCAAAAAGGGAATTTCCGAAGGAAATGGAAAAACCTTCCCGGACATTAGAGTATTACCGCTCCCTGGAATTTCCTTATGCGCCCGGAATAAGACCGCAGCAGAATTAAGTATTATTAATATGAGTTCGATTTGTATTTTGCAGAAAAAATAATGATTTGATTTAGTTCTCTGTTTTCCAGGATAGATACGAAGGTTACCCAATTTTTATCCTGGGTTTTTAAGATTTTGTCAACTACATTCTTTATTCATAAGTACAATTGTTTCTTTTAATCCCATTACATGGGGCTAATTCCCGATGCTATGCATTGAAATGGGCTAAGATTTGTTCGTTTGAATACCTTTTGTCCCGATAATATCGGGATGCTCCGAGGTAGTTGATTTACTGTCAATGTTTAGTATAAACGCAGTAGCAGTATAAAAGCACATTACTTTCAAACTGCTACCAGGCTATAAAATTTCTAAAGATTTTCAGTTGCACTTCAATTGCTTTTATACATCTTTGTTGGCGGTTCGTTGCTATTTTATTTATTCAATTGCCACTTATCGGCAAGTTTCTTGTTAAACCCTTCACCTTCTTTAGGATTGGGCTCTCCCTTACCCGTGGTGATAAGTTTGTAGAGACTGTTGTTTATATAATTGTTCCAGCCATCCCTGCACACTTCAAAGCATTCATTAAAAGCTGTTAGCCCTTCTTGGGTAAAAGTCATTCTGGTCTTATCTCCTTCCCTGGAAATATCAAAAACAATTCGGTTTCCAACCCATTCTTCCTTGTCTTCGATGAAGTTGAAACTGTTGTCTATGACCTTCCACACTATTTTTTTATTGGGAATCATTTCCACGACTTTTATTTTACAGAGGTGGATATCTTTATAGTGGTAGAACCATTCTTTGTTCAATTTGTCCGTAGGTCCTTCAATTTCTTCAGACCACCATTCACGAACGTTATTGATGGCGTTGTACACTTCTTCAGGGTTTTGATCTACCAAAATGGTAGTACTATAATCTTGTTTACTCATAATTATGTGATTTATTGATTTTTGTTTACTAATTGTTCTTTTATCAAATGATGTATTCAAGTTGTTGTTTGTGAATGGCAAAGAAAATATAGCCAGCAGGATGAAAGATTTCATATCAAAAGGTTTTTAGGTCTTATTTCAGTTTTTCTTCGAGGTTTTTCATATACTGTGTCCAGGCTGCTGTGCAGTTGCTGTAGCATTCAAACTTCGGCACAAGCCCTTCGTGGGTAAAGGTCACCCGGGTCATACCTCCTTCCTGGGCAATTTCAAACCGCAATTTTGTGTTCATCCATTCATCGGTTTTGGTCAGAAACGAAAGGTCGGATTCAATGACCTCCCAAACGATTTTTTGATTTGGAACAAGTTCTGTTAACCTGTGCTTTGAATAGTGGGCTCCGCCGCCCGCGCTAAATGAAAATTCATCATTGATCTTCCGGCTCTCACCGGTAATGGTTTCTTCAAAAAACCCTGACCACCACTTATCGATGACCAAGAGTAAATTGAAGATTTCCTCAGGGGATTTTGGTGTAGTAAAAACATACGAAAAATCTTTTATTTTTACTTTTTTGTCTTCGGTAACATTCGGTGTTTTCATACTAAATCTTTTTATCTTAAACTTCTTACTTACAAAGATATATGTCTGTATTTGTCTTTTCAGAGGGGAAATAAGACAAAGTAAAAGGTTGATTCAGACATATTGTTTTCCTATGTTTGCTAAAAGCATCTATAATGAAGCATCTTAGTATACTTGTACCACAGGGACAGAACAACCTGAGTAGCGTTGTGGGACCGTTTAAAATATTCAATAGGGCCAATACCTGTTTTGAGCAGGCCGGCAGGGACAGGGTTTTTGATATAGAACTTGTGGGTACTAATGACAAGGTGGATTTTTACCACGGTCTGTTCACGGTAAATACGCAAAAAAGCATACAGAATATAGACAAAACCGATCTTATCATCATCCCTTCGTTAAATCATAATTACGAAAGCGCTATTGTCGGTAATGAAGCTTTGATAAAGTGGATTTACAAACATTACAAAGCCGGTACTGAAATTGCCAGTATCTGTACGGGTGCCTTTCTATTGGCTGCCAGTGGCGTGCTTGATGGAAAGAGCTGTTCTACGCACTGGGCTGCAGCAGAAAATTTTAGGAAAATGTTTCCGGGGGTGAACCTTCAAACCGACCAATTGATAACTGATGAAAATGGTATCTATACAAATGGTGGGGCGTACTCTTTTCTTAACCTGATGATTTATTTAGTAGAAAAGTACTATGACAGGGAAACGGCTATTTTTTGTTCAAAGGTGTTTCAAATAGATGTAGCCAGGAACCTTCAGTCTGAATTCTCAATATTCAACGGCCATAAAAAACACGATGATGAGATAGTCCGGGAAGCCCAGGTATTTCTGGAAGAAAACTATCGGGAAAAGATTTCCATAGAGACTCTGGCCAGAAAACTGAATGTGGGCCGGAGAAATTTTGACAGAAGGTTTAAAAAGGCTACAGGTTTTACACCACTTGAATATTTGCAACGTGTAAAGGTTGAAGTGGCAAAAAAGGTCTTTGAAAATACCAGGTTAAATGTCAACGAAGTAATGTATGATGTAGGTTATAGTGATAGTAAGGCCTTTCGGGAAGTCTTCAGCAGGATTACCGGGCTTCCCCCGGTCGATTATCGAGCTAAATATAATAAGGGTTAAACTTTTGAATTCTGTCATCCGAATTCATGATCGTTTTTTCAACTGCCCGGACTTTTCAGAAAGAATTGTTTTTCCGATACCGTCTTCAGTCAGCTTTTTTTGAACTTCCTTTTTAACGGTAGTATTTTTCTTTTTTGCTGTTCCACTTTATTTATTGTTAACTATCTTCATTTCCTGATGGCTTTTAGCCTGAATTAAGTATTTGATATTTTTTTGACCCGTTGAATGACGTTTAAATTATAAAATGGGTTATAATTTATCAATATTGGATTATAGTTGATATTCCTTATAAGCCGGTCTGGCTATCATTGTATGCTAAAACCAGAACTTCTTCCGATACTTTTTTACTGCGGGTCACTGCCTTGTCCTCTTCGGGATAAATTAATGGTGAAGTGATAGTGGAACAAGGGAGAGAAGAAAACCAAAATTAAATTTTTTATGGAAAAAAATGATTTCGCCAGAGCAAGATCACGGATGAGGGGGCTCATCGGTATTTTGTGGCTATGTAGCATGTTTGGCAGCCTGTATGCACATCCCGATGACATTCGCCGGGGTATGGGGATGATGTTCTCGAAAGTCACCGGAAAAATAACTTCGGCCACCGACGGCCAGCCTTTGCCGGGGGCAACAGTAATGGTGAAGGGAACTTCAACAGGAGTGGTGGCTGACTTTGACGGAAATTACGAAATAGAGGTGGACGATCCTGCCAATGCCGTATTGAAGGTTTCTTTTGTAGGATTTAAGACCATAGAAATTCCCGTAAACCATCAAAATACTATGGATGTGGCATTGGAGGAAGACCTTGCCCAATTGGAGGAAGTTGTAGTGGTGGGGTATGGTACGCAAAAGAAAGCGACACTTACGGGAGCTATAGAACAGGTAGATGCGGAGGTCTTTGAAGACCGGGCCGTTACCAACCCTGCGCTTTCCCTTCAGGGGCAAACACCGGGTTTGGTAGTAACCCGTACTACATCCAGGCCCGGTAATGAAGACCTCAAGCTGCAAATACGGGGGGTTACATCGGTAAATGGCGGGTCGCCACTCATCGTTATTGATGGAGTGCCCGCGGTGAATGACAATGCTTTTTATAACATGAATCCTGACGATATAAAGTCTATAAGTGTCCTGAAAGACGGGGCAGCTTCTATCTATGGGTCCCGTGCCGCTAACGGCGTTCTATTGGTGGAGACCAAAAGAGGTTCCGCCGGAAAGATCAAAGTGAACCTCACCAGTAATTTCCGTGTAAATACCATTGGCATACGACCCGCTGCACCCGGAATGAAAGAATATGCCGGGATGTTTATGGAAGCCACGGATCAGGATGGGGACAATGCCTGGTATTGGGGATGGAGAAACAGGGAAACCCTCATGAGAATGCAAACCGAAGGGCCCGGTATATATACCACGGAATACTGGGGAGATATTTATCTCGGTAATGCTTCCCGCTTTGATGATATGTACGGGACATCTTATTCTCATCAAACAAACCTGAGTATTTCGGGCGGTTCGGAAAGGGCCAGGTACCGGCTTTCTGCCGGATATGCCGAAAATATAGGTAACCTCAAACCTTCCTACGATGGCAAAAAACAATATAACCTGAGGTTTAATCACGATTATCAGCTTTCTGACCGGATAAAACTCGAAACAGGGGTATCTTACTTCAGGTCCCATATCTCAGCTCCTTCGGGAGGGCTTGGTGTTACTTCATTGGCCAATGACCCCCCGTTATTCCCTTCCAAAAATCCCTATGGCCAGTGGTATGCCAATTTTGGTATTGCCGGGAACAGACATTCCGTAGCCAATGCCATGGAGGGTGGCCGGAACGAATCTTATGCAGATCAGCTGAAATTATACCTGGCAGCTACGGTAGATATCACTGATGATTTGAATTTCAGGGCCACGGCCAGTGTGGATAAAGAGTTCTGGGACCAGGAAGTATATAAGATCAATGTACCGATGTACACCTGGTTCGGTGAGTTGGCACCGGAGTCCGTGAACCCCAATTCTTCATTTGAGAAGAAAAAAAATAATATCAGCTACCAGAACTACGGAGCTTTTCTCAACTACAGCAGGTCATTCCGGACCGATCACAATTTTGCTATGATGCTGGGGACCACCGCCGAATTGCGAAAGACCGATGACCTGAAAGGATTCAGAGAAGGTTTCGAGGATTATGGCATTTATGATTTAAACGTGGCATCGCTTGATAACAATGTAACCAATGCGGGAGGATCTTCCAACTGGGGTTTCCTTTCGTATGTAGGACGTTTCAATTACAGTTATAAAGACAAATACCTGCTGGAGCTTACCGGCAGAAGGGACGGGTCTTCAAAGTTTCACCCCGATTATCGTTGGTCCAACTTCGGTGGGGCTTCCGTTGGCTGGGTAGTAACGGAAGAACCGTTTATGCGGAATATTCCCGCGCTGAACTTTCTTAAGCTCAAAGCCAGTTACGGCGAGATGGGGGGACAGGTAGGCATAGGCAACCACGATTATGCTTCTGCTATAACCCTGGGAACGGCTATTTTTGGTGTGCAGGCCAGTAATCAGACTGCTGCATGGGTTAGTGGCCTTACTAGTCTTACCCGTACCTGGGAACGGATAGGAATGGCCAATTACGGGATTGAATTCAGACTTTTGGATCACAGGCTATCAGGGTCATTTGACTATTTTACCAAGAAGAACGATGGTATGCTGATCGCTGTGAACTATCCCGATATTTTAGGAGGAAATGTCCCAAAAACAAATAGCGGAGTGTTGAAAGTGAAAGGATGGGAGGCCGTATTGGCCTGGAAGTCTGAAATAGGCGACCTCAAATACAATGTATCCGTGAATATGAGCGACACCAGGAATGAACTGGTTCGCATGGAAGGGGTGAGCAGTTACAATGCCGGTCTGAATTCGACCGTCCAGGGATATGCGTTGGATTCCTATTTCTTATATCAAACCGATGGCTTGTTTGCCAGTGAGGCGGAAGTGGAAGCTTATTATGAACAAGTGGGCAATGGAGGAGAGATTCCGGCAGTCGATAATGCGTCTGTCCGCTTACGCCCGGGAGATACGAAGAAAGTTGACCTGGACGGCAATGGTCTTATCCTTGGTTCCGGAAATACAATAGACGGTAATGGCGATGTGAAATATATGGGAGATGCCGCCCCGCACTATATATATGGTATAAATATAGGGATGCAGTACAGGGGATTTGACTTCAGTACTTTCTTTCAGGGAGTGCTTAATCAAAACATAGTAAGAACCGATCATATGAGCTTTCCGTTCAGTACGGTAGGGAATAATCAGACAACAGCCTACCGGGGCAAAACGTGGACAGAAGAGAACCCGGATGCATCTTATCCCAGGCTGACCGCACAATCGGGCAGGGCAGGCTGGAACTGGAGAAATAATGACTTTATGATGCAGAACAACCGTTACCTCAGGATGAAAACACTGGTGTTTGGCTATACGTTCAACAAGCTGAAAATCGGAAATTACGCTATGGACAGGTTCCGGATATATTTTTCAGGAAACGACCTGTTTGAATTTACGAGTGTAAAAGATGGCTGGGACCCTGAGTTTGGCGCCAGCAGCCATAGCTCTTATCCATTTAACAGAACGTATTCAATTGGTCTGAATATGACATTCTAAAAAATTTAAAAGATGAAAAAGTTCAATTACATACTTATGTTGTCCGGAATATTGATTTTAACAGCATGTGAAGATGAATTTCTGGACCTGAAAAGGCCGGACGCCCTATCGGAATCGTCTTATTACCAGACTGCCGATCATTTCAGGACGGCTGCCAACGCTTTTTACAGTAATCTATGGGCCTGGAACTGGCACGATGGAGGCAATGCCCAACAGCTCCTTTTGGACAGGGGGGCTGACCTGAACCTGTTTTTTACCAATTACGGGAGAGGGAATATAACACTTTCCAATACAGATGTTGTCTGGACAGATTCCTATAAACATATCAGGGGGAATAATATCTTATTGGAAAAGGCCAATGATTATGCCGGAGCCCCCGAAGAAATCGCCGAATATGTAGCGGCGGCCAGATTTTTCAGGGCGTATCATTATTTCTTCCTCCTTCAAAGATTCGGGGGCGTACCTGTAGTAACCGCTGTATTGGATATAGATTCTCCCGAACTGATAGGAAAAAGGAATTCCCGGTATGAAGTTTTTAGTCAGGTAAAAAACGATCTGGAAGAAGCTATCGAAGGGTTGCCGAGGGAGACAAGTATCGGTACTTCGGATAAAGGCCATATAAGCAAGGAAGCAGCACAATCATTTTTGGCCAAAGCGCTTCTGTTTGAAGCAACCTGGGAAAAGTATGTAGGTACCACTACCGACGGAGACGGCATGGGGATAGGTGCGGGATCGGCAAAGCCGGAAGGATATCCTTCCATAGAGGGAATGCTCAACCAGGCAATTGTACTATCAAAAGATGTAATGGATAACGGTGGTTTTGAGTTGTGGAATTACAATGGAGAATTGAACAATCTGACCATGTACTATCTCTTTAACCTGGAGGATGGCGGGTCCAATCCGGCCGGATTGGACAAGTCCACCAACAGGGAGTTTATATTCTACAGTAAATATGACTATACCCTACGCCGGGGCGGGACTAATATCAGCCACGCTTCCTATTACTCTTCGGTAAATCAGAATTTTATGGATATGTTTCTCTGTACCGATGGGTTGCCTATAGACAAATCGCCTTTATTCGAGGGGTATCAAAACAATTACCAGCAATTGTACAACCGCGACTACAGGTTATACGCATATGCCGGCACAAATGAACAAGAGGTGGAAATTGTGGAAGAAACACCGGCACTTATAGATGGAGCAATGCCCGGTTATTATTGGAACCGTAAGTTCAGATCCTATGACTATCCCAATTACCGGGAAGCAAACACAGAGTCGTCCGATTTTCCGCATATCAGGCTGGCAGAGGTATATCTGATTTACGCCGAGGCTTTGTATGAACGCAACGGATCGATCACGGATGCCGAATTGAACGAGTCGCTTAATCTGGTGCGGGAAAGATCCGGTGTAGCTCCGCTCACAAATGGACTGGCAACTGTAAATAACCTGGATATTCTTGAAGAAATACGAAGGGAAAGAACGGTAGAGTTGTTTCAGGAAAACAGCAGGTATAACGATTTGAGGAGATGGGGCATTGCCGAAGAGAAATTGAACGAACCCGTTTTCGGGCCCGTTATAGAAGGTACCGATTATGAAAACAATCCGGAATTGTATGAAGCATCGTCTTTTCAATATGGAGAAGCCGTAAAAGAGTACACCGGTGAAGGGCCATTAAGGGCCATAGTAGTGGATCCGGAAGCAAGCAGAAGCTGGTCTCGTTCCGATTATTTGCTTCCCATTCCGGTAGAGGAGATCAATTTGAATGGAACCCTCCTGCAGAATCCGGGATATTAAAGATCAATAAATCCAGGCACTTCCGGATCATGACGTTTGGGAGTGCTAATAAAGAGTCGTACAAAATGAAAACAAGAATTATAAAATATGTACCGGGATTTATGGCAATGGCCTCCGGGTTTATCATGGCCGTATCGTGCAAACCCGAATTTGAACCGGATATAGTGACCTATCCCGAGATAATGTTGAGCGATTTTAATCCGAAGACCGGTCGTCCCACTACCCCTATAACGATCTCCGGAACGAATTTCGGTGACGCTCCCGAAGCTGCGAATATTACATTTAACGGCACGGAAACCGGCGAAATTATCAGTTATTCCGATACGGAAATCGTTGTGGCAGTCCCTGAAGAAGTCGAAAGCGGACCGATCACTGTTCAGGTATGGACACATAAAAAAGTGACTTCAGATGATTTTGAATATATCCCGGGAGCCGAACTGTTCAGTGTGTCCCCTGAGAGTGCCGATCCCGGAGAAATCCTGTCGCTGACAGGAGCCAATTTTGGCAATGACCCGGATATAATAAGTGTAACATTTGGCGATATTCCTGCAGAAGTAGTGTCAGTCACGGATTCGGAGATCCGGGTTGTAGTGCCGGAGGGAACTTCAGGGACCATACGTATATATGTGGATTCCCAAACCATAGAAGGCCCTTTTTTCCTGATAGGTGAAGTTCAGTTGACAGGAAGTATTTTCGGTCATGAAAGTTCCTGGGGTGACAATCCCGATACCTATGTTTCTGCTGCTTTTGACGGAAATACGGAAACTTTTGTCGATGCCGCTTCGGCCGAAGGCTATGCCGGTATTGACCTGGGGGAAGGCAAGCAGGCTTTCGTTACCCGGGTTCGGTATTTTCCGCGAGCCTCGCATCCTTCGAGAATGGAAGGCGGAGAGATCAGGGTGTCTAATGATCCGGACTATATCAATAACTATACCTCTTTATACACCATTTCAGAAGTTCCTTCCGCCACGGAATATTCCGAGATAGCCCTGGATAGCGGGGGAGAAAGTTACAGGTATATCTACTATTACAGTGGTAACGGCTATGGCAATGTTGCCGAACTGGAATTCTATGGAGTGCCGGATAATTAGAAATAACCTTTTTATAAATTAAACCGTATTAAGAGCGTGTTTAAAAAGAATTCAATTGGCTAAAAAATGCCCTTTTTGTTGCCGACGCGCCACCTGGCCCCTTCACTAAAAACAGCCACTGGCTGTTTTCTTAACGTTCGGTCCTGTCTTTTTCTCGCCCCATAGCTACGGCTATGCTCCCGATAATCATCGGGATCAAAAAAGCCTTCATATGGAACAAAAATCATCATTTCCTGCCGGCCAGGCAGGTTCGCTACAATCAATCCTTTTTAAACATGCTCTAAGCATAACTAACCAAAACATTCAACCCAACTTCTTAAAGTAAATCAACCATGAAAAAGTATTTTTTGACCTTATTGTTTTCCATTGCCCTGGCTGGGAATCTCTTCCCGCAGGAATTTGTGCATCCCGGAGGTTTGCACACACAGGAAGACCTGGACCGTATGAAAGCAAAAGTCGCTGCCGGAGAAAGCCCGTGGATAGAAGGCTGGAATGCGCTGGTTGCCGATTGGAAATCGAGTTCCACTTATGGTATATCCGGCGGTGTCCGGGAAAATGCGAACCAACGGCAGAACATGAACAGGGACGCACAGGCGGCTTACCTGAACGCTCTCCGCTGGTACATTTCCGGGGACGTAGCCCATGCGGAAAAGGCCATAAGCATTTACAATGCCTACGCTAATACCGTCAACCAGATACCCTCGGGAGGAAACACGGATATACTGGGGCTGGGAGGTATCGGTTTTACAGCAATGGCCATAGGAGCGGAGATCATGAGGCTCTATGAGGGCTGGGCTCCGGAAGACTTTGAGAAATTCAAGTTCATGATGAAGGAGTATTTCTATCCTGTAAGCCACGATTTCCTGACCAACCATCGCGGTGCCTGCCCTACGCATTATTGGGCAAACTGGGACCTGAACAATATTTCTGCGCTCGTTGCCATAGGTATCCTTGTGGATGACCGGGATATTTTCAACGAAGGCATTGCGTATTTCAAGAATGGGATCGGGGCTGGAAGTATCCAAAACGCTGTCCCCTTTGTTCAGGGAAACTTCGGCCAATGGCAGGAATCCGGAAGGGACCAGTCCCATGGCATGCTCGGTATCGGGTTGATGGCCAATACCTGCCAACTGGCCTGGAACCAGGGAGTGGACCTGTATGGCTATGACAACAACCGTTTTCTAAAGGGAGCGGAATACGTGGCCCGTACCGGCGCACTTTCGCTCGAAGCCCCGTTTTTTGAAGAGTACAACAGCTGTTCCAACCGCAGGCACCGCTGGGTAGCCATCAATGCCCTGGGAAGATATTTTGACCAGCCCGTTTGGGAAATCGTCTATAACCATTACGTGGTGAAACAGGGACTGGAGGCACCCCATGTCAGGGCCATGGCGCAGATCATGAGATTAGCCGGGAGTACTAATGACCAATTGGGGCATGGGACGCTCACTTATACCCTGGACAGTGATTATTCACCCCCGGACTTTGCGGCACCTCCGGGACAATTGCAGGGGCTCATCGCAAATGAAGGCATCGGCAGGGTACAACTGCGCTGGAATGCACCCGAAAGCATGGACGCCATAGGGTACGTCGTTAAGCGTTCTACTACCCCCGGCGGACCATATGAAGAATTATCAAGAGGAAGTGGGAGTACCAACCCGGTATATACGGATACCAATGTGGAGAATGGCACCACATACTATTATGTGGTATCCGCTCATAATAAGACAGGAGAGGGGCCCGACTCAGAAGAGATCGTCGCTATTCCTAAAGATGAGGGAGAAGAGTTGCCTGCAGGTTGGGCCAGAGCAGACATAGGCAACCTGAGCATTGAAGGAGAGGCTGTCTATGCCGAGGTTAATACCGGCCACGCCTTTATCACCAAGGGAGGAGGTGTCATCGGCGGAACTTCCGATGCCCTGGGATTTACCTATGGGGTCGCTTCAGGAGATGTAACGCTCACCGCGAGGATAGCCGACTTTGGAGGCGTGCAAAAAACAGGGATCATGATCCGTGAATCCCTGGACCCTGATGCCAGGACCGTACTGATGAAAATAGGTGATGTGGGTTGGCGTGTCGCTGCAATGGGTGCGCGTACCGGAACAGGGGCAAATATGGAATGGATAGGCGGAAACCGCTACACCTGGCGTCCCGAAATATGGTTCAGGATTTCCCGGACAGGAAATACTTTTACCGTATATGAGTCCAACAATAAAGAGGAGTGGTTTGAAGTAGGCAGCCGTACCATTGAAATGGGTGCAAATGTCTATGTAGGGCTCTTCAACAGCTCCGGAAATACCACTTCCCTGAACACTACCCGGTATGATCATGTTGCTATTACAGGACTTGACAGTAATGTGCCGGATGCGCCTGCTAACCTTACTGCCTCACCCGGTAATACCCGGAATATGCTGGATTGGGATGAGGTTACCGGTGCTTCCAGCTATACCCTGAAGCGCTCTACAACCAGTGGAGGTCCCTACGAAGTGGTAGCTACAAACCTGAATGTCAATCAGTATACAGATAATGGTCTGGAGAACGGGACTACCTACCATTATGTAATATCAGCAGCTAATCTTTCCGGAGAAAGTGTCAACTCTTTGGAGGTAGATGCTGCGCCTGAATTAGCTGTTGCACCGGCACCTGAAGAAGTGACTGCTGAGTCGGTATCCGGACAGCAGATCAATCTTTCCTGGAATGCAAGTATAAGTGCAACAAGCTATCATGTAAAGCGGGCGACAGTAAGCGGTGGCCCCTATACAATTATTGCCAGCCCGGGTACCACTTCATTTAGTGATATCGACGTAAATCATTCCAACACTTATTATTATGTGATATCTGCTGTAAATGAACTTGGAGAATCAGAGGATTCCGAAGAAGTAAGCGCCACTCCCGGAAAAATCGCCTATCTGGCTTTCGATGAGACCGAAGGCAGTATTGCGGCCGATACCTGGGCCGATACGGATGGCACGCTCATAGGTGGGGCCACCTGGGGTGAAGGTATTGTAAACAACGGGATTTTACTCAATGGCTCCGGTGATTCTCATGTTGAATTACCCGCTGGTCTTATGGCCGGAGTGAACGATTTTACCATCAGTACCTGGGTAAAACTGGACGAAAACCCCACCTGGGGCCGTATCTTCGATTTTGGCTCGGGAACAGATACGTATATGTTTTTAAGCCCGGGAAGTAGCAGCAACACGGTACGTTATTCCATCAGGAAGGACAACATCGATCAGCAGATCAACAGTTCCCCGGTACTTTCGGTTGGGGACTGGCATCACGTGGCAGTAACCCAATCAGGTGACGTAGTGATCCTTTATGTTGACGGGGAAGAAGTTGGCCGTAACGAGAATATGACCCTCAGTCCTTCAGACCTCGGGAACACTGCCCAAAACTGGATCGGGAAATCCCAGTGGCCGGACCCGCTTTTAAAAGGGACCGTAGATGAATTCAAGATATACAGCAAAGCCCTGGACGCTTTGGAAATAGCCTCTGTTTATCAGGAATTGGCACCGCCGAATTCACCGAAAGACCTGGGCATTGACATTGCGGAAAATATGGTATCATTAAGCTGGTCCGCCGGTGAAACAGCTACTTCCTACAACGTTAAAAGAGCATCCACACGGGAGGGGCCATACAATACCATCGCAGAAGTTACTACAACTTCTTACGAAGAAAGTTATACGAAAGAGGACACTTATTTTTATGTGGTGTCCGCCGTGAATTCAAATGGCGAATCGGTAAATTCCACCTGGGTAAGTACAAATCGCCACAAATATATATACCTCAAATTCGATGAGACCGAAGGCAATATCGCCACCGATTCCTGGTCAGGCCTGGACGGTACACTGGAGAGTGGTGCAGGCCGGGGCGAAGGTACGGCAGACAATGCCGTTCACCTGGACGGTACAAACGAATCATACGCAACCCTTCCCGAAGGAATTATGACGGAGATAAATGACTTCACCATCTGTACCTGGGTTCGTTTAGATGAAGTGGCAACATGGGCCCGCATTTTTGACTTTGGCACCGAGAACGACAATTCCATGTTCCTGACCCCGAAGACCTCGACTTCCGGTGAAGGGATCCGGTTTGCCATTAAGACCCGGAACGGATATCCGAAGTTATCCTATAATCATACCTGGGAACCGGGTACCTGGACACATATAGCGGTGACTCTGAGTGAGGATACAGCAACAATGTACCTGAATGGAGAGCCGGTAGCTTCCAGTACCGATTTCACCAAACGGCCTTCAGACCTGGGTAACACTACCAATAACTACCTGGGAAAAGGGCAGAATACGGTGGATCCGCACCTGAAAGGTGCTATTGATGAATTCAAGATATTCAACAGGGCCTTGTCCGCTACTGAAATCCTGGATGCCATGAAACTGCCGCCTTATGTTCTGGCGAAGGATATAACTGTAGCACTGAACGAAGAGGGCCAGGCAGTGATTACTCCGGAACAGGTTAACAACGGTTCGGAAAGCTACCGGGGCGATCTCGGACTGTCATTGGACATAACAACTTTTGACTGTTCTCATGTACAAGCTCCGGTAAAAGTCACCCTGACAGGTGTGGATGATATGGGATATAGCAGTACATCAACGGCAACGATTACCGTACTGGATAGCCTGAAACCCTCCGTTGTTGCCCCGGCCGAACAGTTTTATTGTTACGATGATACCGAAACCTATTCGGTCCCCGAACTGGTTGCGACAGATAATTGCGGGATTGATGAAGTTAAATACACCGTTAGCGGAAGTACGACCAGGGAAGGAACAGGTGTTGATGCCAGCGGTAACTTTAATGTTGGTGAGTCGACAATTACCTGGACAGCTATGGATATTCAGGGGAATCATAGCGTCGATTCTACCGTTATAGTCGTAAATCCTCCCTTAACAGTAGATATAGCAGATACCTATGCTATGGATCGAACGTCCTCGGTAGTACCAAATACCATCTACCCGGGTTACGACCCTGCAGAGACGCTTACCATCCGGGCAAATGCTTTCGGAGGTGAAGGCAATTATACATATTTGTGGAACACGGGACAAAATACCGAAACCATTGACGTAAGTGCCGAAGGAACCTATTCGGTAACGATTACCGATGCAAAAGGATGCAGTGCCACAACGCAGATCAGTATTGCGGAAGTCAATGTCGGTTGCGGGAAATGGGGGCGTAAAGTGGAGGTTTGTTTTCACAACAATAAATTGTGCGTTGAGTCGCTGGCAGTAGCTTATTTGCTGGACTATGGAGGGCACCTGGGTACTTGCAGCGCAGAAACTGCTGTGAATGCAATGTCAACGGAAGAAGATCACTTTATTATCTATCCCAACCCCGCACATGATTTTATTGCCATTACGGCAAAAGAGGCGCCGGAAACCAATGGTTCGTTACAAATTTTTAACAGTACTGGGCAACTAGTAAAAACTCAGGAGTTTACCGATAAAAAAGAACAGATTCTGGATATAAAGGGGTTGCCAGGAGGAATCTACGTCCTAAAAATAAAGAGTGAACACAGCGTTACCACAAGAAAAATAATCAAGAATTAGACAGAAGACCCACGATTTATCTGTTGTGGAGGATAATTGTCACCCATTTTCGCCGGGGAAACTTAAAATTGCAGTGTAAAACTATTTTTCTCATAAATAGTCCGGGTGGTAAAGAGCCGGAGGGCGAGACAACAGGAGAAACATTTTGCTCCCTGAGGCTCTTTTGAACTCTTCTGAAAACAAAGAGTAGTTAGTAGTTAGTTGATAAAAGAGGTATAGAAAATATACCTGGAAGGGCTGTTGTTCTTTCAGGTTCTATACCTCTTCATTTTTTGTGGAAAACACCAAAATAAAATGTGTGGTACAGCCTTGAATAAGGTAGAATAAAGCTTTAAATTAAAGGAACTGTCTGTAAAAGGACGGTTCTTTTTTTAAGGGCCAATCTTGCAGTGAGGCAGGAAAAAACTACCTTAACCAATTAGAAACCGATAAACTGGGGACATTCACGAATTATGAAAAACAGGCTGCTATTATTCAAAAGTGCAGGGATATGCTGAATGCCCTTAATCGCTATGACATTGTTATCCGCAAACAGTTTATAGTAAAAACACTTTCGGCAGACCATGCAGAAGACGCCCGATTTACCGGGGAAGAAGTGCATTATTTCTGGAATCGAAGCAAAATGAGTATTACGGATACTGTAGTTCATCCTTCGCCCTTAGGAGAGCCGGAAAAAAAAGCCTTATGGAAATAGCGCCGGATTCTTTTTATATAGAACCTTACGTGGTACAATTTCTCATAGAGAAAGGATATCCGGGAAACAGTGGAAATCCGTATCCTTTAACCTTGCCGGCTATAATAGCGCTACAGGATTCCCATCCGTAGAAATGTTAAAAAAAAGAAGTGTTTAGCGGAGATTTATATTACGGCAAAATGCTACTGCTTATGCCATAGACTCATAACGAAACGTGATGCTGATTAAGTATGTGGTATAAGAGGTTACTTGAGTTCACACTTCGTGGATTTAACGGATGGATGACCGCCGTTTTCAAGGACTTTTCTCTTATAAGATTACTTCATTAAATACCTGTCGGGGCATGGGATAATGTAGAAGTATACTCAAATAATTCTTGTTGTATCCCGGGCCATGCAGGTATGTTCCGGTTCAAATACCCCTGTTGTTCCCGGCAGGGGCTTCTTTTTGTTAAATTCTTTTTAAACATGCTCCAAAAACAGGGCTTATCTCCAACGCCTGTCCTGTTCCCGATAATTCGGGATATCGAAGGACTCTGCATCGAAATGAGTTAAGGTTTACTCGTTGGAATACCCTTATCCCGATACCGGAATGCTCATGATACCCGATCCGGAATTAATAATCGAAAGTATCTTTTGTATGTTGAAATTTTAACAGATATTTAAGATTTATTGATATTATTATAATACACCCCTAAAAAATGATTTTTAAATATTTACTGTTAATTTTTTTTCTCCCGTTTATAAAAACCAAGCAACAATATGCAGAAAAACAGATAGATAGCATCCGGGAGAACGAGACACATTCACTTCGAAAAGAAGGCAAATTCGAAGAGGCCATGATGCTAAACATGGAATTGATCCGGGCTTCCAAACAACTCAACTACAAAAAAGGAGTGGCCTATGGGTATCTGTACATAGCTAATGTTCTCAGTACACTTGGCAGGCACGAAGAGAGTCTGAGGTACTTGAATCTGTCTGAAATGAATGAATATAAAGCAAAGAATCCGGAGATAAAGGCGCGTATTTTTGGTGAATACGGAAGGAATTATATGGCATTAGGCGCAAGTGAAAAAGCTATAGAATGTTATGACAAGGGCATCTCGCACTTTAGGAGTACCAATGGGAAGAATAAACAGCTTCTTGCTTTTCTTTACCACAACAAAGCGGTATCTCTTTCCGAGCATGGTGATATGGATTCCGCATTGTTTTTCTTGCGTAAAGCATCGCAGGCAAATCCTTCTTTGTTTGAATATTCGGTTCTGGCCTATCATCATTTGATGGTCCGACATAATAATGACTCCGCCGATTATTATTTAAACAAAGCCAGGAACTTAATCCATACAGGGCAACATTCCCAGTATGACATGACGGTTTACCTGTTAAACAGGGGGAGGTTGTGCAAAAACAAGAGAGAATACAAAACTGCTTTAGACTATTACAAGCGGTCACTTGTCATATCCAGGCAGATAAAAAGGGCAAAGGAGATTCGCAAGTCTTATAAATTACAATCCGAGGTTTACGAATTGCTGGGAAATGGGGAAAAATCACATGAATGTTTATTAAAGTATACACAGATAAGTGATAGTATGGACCTGGAAAGAAGAAAGACAATCAATATTCTGATAAAAAAATTCCTGGAAGAGCAGGAGAAAGAGTATAAATCTACCAAAAAGCGACTGCAATATATCACGACGGGATTAGCTACTTTTTGTTTTTCAGTGCTGTTTTTTTTATTGATTTACTATAGAAAAAACCAAAAAGAAAGGGTGCGGTTACTGGTAAAAAAAAACGCGATAATCAAACAAAAAGAAATAGAGAAGAAAGAACTGGAGCGGAAACTAAATGTCGCATTTAGTGAAGTAGTATCATTGGCAAAAAAAAATGCTCCGTGTTTTTTGACGCGGTTCCAGGAAGTATATCCCGAAGTATGTAAAAAACTACTTATCATAAATCCCGGGTTGGTAAAGACCGAACTTACTTTATGTGCCATGATCTGGCTTAACTTTTCCTCCAAGGATATTGCCCGTTATACCTTTGTACAACACAAAACAGTACAAGTTAAAAAATACCGTCTTCGAAAAAAAATAGGTATTCCGGTTACTGAAGATATTTCTTTATGGATGAGGAATTTGTAACCTTATCCGGTTGTAAAAAAAGTGTCTTAATGAGAGATGTAGTACATCTGTAACCCTCTTTTTGCGACATCTGTAGAATATTTTCTTCACCTTTAACTGAGACATAAACCAGAACTGATCAAGGATATCCTGTCCCCGTAGTACCGGGCTGACAAGATATTCCGGAGGTAAACATACATCGGATAAGATGACCCATATGAACCCCGGGAAAACCATAAAATAATATAATATCTCAAAAAGAGATTTTCATGCTCGTGCAACATTACCCCATTTATAAAAATAAACCATAAAACCCGGGAAAATACCTGGAACTATCCCGATCAAACCAAACAAACCTAATCAAAGACTCATGGAGAATAATGTACTCTGACATACGGATAGGCTGCAACTTATCGATATGAGTCTGATAACACTAAATAGATGTTTTTGCGGTATATATACAAATGCATATACATCAACGTATTATGTTTTCTCTTTCCTGCTACGGGAAACGGACAACAATACTCCAGGAGCCAGATAGATACCTTGTTACTTTATCAAACGGAAGCTCTCAGGCTGGATGGAAGGTATGAAGAGGCTATGGCTTTAAATATCCGGGCGATCAGGATGGCCGAGGAAATAGATTACAGGAAAGGAATTGCCCGGGGGTACCTGTATCTCGGAATCCTTCTGTGTGAATCGGGACAACCGGAAGGAGAGATAAGCGGATATCTCGTAAAAGATACATGGTCTAACGACAATATCCGGGTGGAAAAGGAAGGTTTCCCGTCAATAGAACTTACCAAAGAACAGGGAGCAAAATATCGGAAAGTTACACCTCAATTACATTACATTTCCTGGGGAATAATGATTTTATGTATAGTAATCCTCCTCCTTGTATTAATATATTATGAAAAGAGGAAAAGCAAGAATACACAATTAATACTTGAAAAAGACATGTTGATACAGCAAAAGGAAATGGAGAGTGAGGAACTTCGGAAAAAACTCAATGTCGCATTCGGAGAAGTAGTGGGACTGGCAAAAGAAAATGCCCCCTCCTTTCTGACACGATTTCAGGAAGTATATCCCGAGGTATGTACAAAACTACTGGACATAAATCCAAAGCTGGTGAACACCGAACTGAATTTATGCGCTATGGTCTGGCTTAATTTTTCCTCCAAAGAGATAGCCCGATACACATTTGTACAGCCTAAAACAGTGCAGATAAAGAAGTACCGCCTTCGAAAAAAACTCAATGTTCCGTCAGATGAAGATCTTTATTCGTGGATACGAAATTTGTAATCGCATTTATACGACAAAGACTCATAAAATGAGAAGTGTAGTACATCTGCAACCCTGTTTTTACAGTGTCGTTGGAATATTTTCTTCAATTTTATAAAAGAAAATCTGCTTAAAACTTTCATAAAAACATTTGCGCGATTCTATAGAAACCAAAAATGTGTTTACAACCTGTATGGAAAACTGGCTACCCCTCTTCTGGTTATAATGTCCAAATAAAGTAAGTGACACTTTATTAGTGACGGATCGGGAAAACAAAGACATTCTGATTATTTGATATAGTGAATTAGTTAATTATTAAACATGTCTAAAATTAAGCACATATGAAAAGAATACTTTTACTCTTGATTTTTAGCTTTTGTGTTTTTGAATTGTATGCCCAGGTAGGTATAGGAACACCAATGCCGGACAATTCAGCACAATTGGATGTTGTTGCTTCTGATAAAGGAATGCTTATTCCAAGGGTAGCTTTGACCAGCAGCACAGATGCCATGACCATAGCCAATGGAAATGTAAACAGCCTTTTGGTATTTAATACCACTACTGCGGCAGACATTTCACCCGGTTATTATTATTGGTATGAAGACAAATGGCTCCGGGTTATTAATTCCGCGGATGCGATCGGGGGAGGAGACCTTCCGGACAACGTTATGGTTTTTAATCCCGTAACTAACGAGTTTACTTATATAGATGAAAATGGCAATACACAGGTAGTCAATATCGAGGAGATTGTCCAGGCCAACGAAACGTTGACCCCCCTGATAAACAACAGTGATGGCACTTATACCTATACCGATGAAGAAGGGACGGAGACGATAGTGGATATCCCTGCCGGTGTAGTAGAAAACATCCAGAACGAAGGCGACATCTATAACGAGATCATCAACACGATCACGGCCAACAGCGATGCTTTGGTCGACAACGGTGATGGCACCTTCACCCATACTGCAGCCGATGGCACCGTAGTAACTTTCGATGGGAACACCACGACGGTAACGGATAATGGCGATGGCACCTATACGATTACCAATGCCGACGGTACCAGTGTAACGGTTGATGTAGTAGGCGATGTAGTAGAAAACATCCAGAACGAAGGCGACATCTATAACGAGATCATCAACACGATCACAGCCAACAGCGATGCTTTGGTCGACAACGGCGATGGCACCTTCACCCACACTGCAGCCGATGGCACCGTAGTAACTTTCGATGGGAACACCACCACGGTAACGGATAATGGCGATGG
>NZ_JBRKIS010000054.1:0-22428 GCF_052983315.1 Sinomicrobium endophyticum | reverse complement strand
TACTCAGAAACGCTGGACGAAGGGCAACAAAATGCGCTGTTACACAAGGCTCTGGATAATGCCATAGAATTATCTATTGAAGCTAAGGTAAATAATCGTTCAGAACATGATTTGAATGAATTAGGTTATTCATTTTTGAGAAATGAAGAATTAGATAAGGCTTTAGAAGTTTTTAAATTAACTACAATTTTATTTCCAGATAGTTTTAATGCATATGATAGTTATGGTGAAGCCTTATTGATGGCAAACAAAAAAGAAGAAGCCATTAAAATGTATGAGAAATCAATTGAATTGAATCCGGAAAATGAAAATGGAAAAACAGTATTACGGCAAATGAAACAAGAATAACTAGGTACAACAATACCCCTGCTGGTGCGCGATTGTATCGCGTTCTCCCTCCTCTCACCAGTTCCACAACCGTACCACAAAATTTAGTAGCTTTAACCTATGAACAGGAACTATAAGTCCCACAAGCCCGCCGAAGCCTGTATTTGTATGATATACCAAACACTCCGCTCTCCGAAGTGTTGTAAGCTCTGCGAACGTCTCTAACTTCGCAGTCCATTGCACATCCATGACAGGCCAATACGTTGCGCTCCTCTCAGAGGAGTTTCCAAAACTATTTCCTTTACCCCGGCTGATCCTCGTTTGAGCCTGGCGGAAATGAGCGCCTATCATAAAAAAGCGTTTGTAACACGCCATAAAAGGAGGAAAACTATTCTTTCCATAATCTTTTTGTTCTTTACCCTAACGGTAAAGCTCTGCAGGGAACATGTCTACTTTATAGCAATTAATGCACTTGAAGGTCCGGTCAAAGGCATTACGGAAGTTTGATTAAATCCACATTCTTTTGCCCAATTTTCAAAATCTGCTGCAGAAAAGTCAAATCCTTCAGTGGTCTCAATACTCATATTCAATGACATCATTAAGCCAAAAGCGTTTTTGCTTCTATTATCGTCAATAATATTCTCGATAACTATCAACGCACCTCCTTTTGGTAGAGCATCATATGCTTTTTTTAAAAGCATTTTCTTGTCTTTTAATCCCCAGTCATGAAGTATGTTACCCATTGTAATTACATCTGCTCGTGGTAATTCATCTTTAAAAAAATCACCTGAACAAATCTCTATTTTATCCGTTAATCCTGAAGCTTCGACATTTTCCCTTGCAATTGGTTCAACCGGGGCAAGGTCAAATGAAATGCATTTCATGTGACTATTGCTGTTGACAATATGTATTGAAAGATTAGCACCTGCGCCTCCCACATCACAAAGAGTATTATATTTAGAAAAATCATAATCTTGAGCTAACTTCATAAAGTGAAAAGATTGAAGTCGCGCCATACCGTGTATGAATTCCCTGAGTTTAGCTTCATTTGCGTAGATAGCCTCAAATACTGTCTTGCCCCCATTTTTCATCTCATTTTGCGGTTTACCTGTTTTTAAACACTCTTCTAAATTATTCCAAAAAAGATACAGTCTATTGTTTGACATTTCTAAAATACTTCCCATATAGCTTGATTTATTTTTGTCTAAAAACATATCTGAGTCTTCTGAATTACTATATATGGCATTCTCCTTTAATCCAGAACGGTGCAAAAATCCTAATGCGACTAAAGTGTCAAGAAAATCGAATAGCGATCTTTTATGTAATCCCAATTTTTTTTGAATGGATTGCCCTGATAATGATCCGTTGGCGAGGTGAGTAAACAACTCCATGTTGACAGCCGTAAGTAAAGTTTTTGAAGCCCAAAACCCCGTTCCGATTTGCATTATTTTAGAAGAGTCCATTTGATTGTTCTTAATAGTGCCCATAATATTGTTTTTTTAATTTATATTACTTAATTATTGCTTATGTATTTGTGTCATAAAAAATGGAGAGCCTTTGTGCGGTTGTTATTTTTCGCGGGAAAATAAAAAATTGCCAAATCGGCTTTCATTATTATTTCATTACCATATGATTCCCAGTCCTATCCTACCATAAGGTTTCGCACCCGAAATGGAAAACATATGGACAGAGTTCTGGCGCTGCGCTAAATTTGAAATACAGTATCTGCAACAGTATTATGGCTGGCACAATAGGCAAAACCCAACTGAGAATTTTATTTTTCATGTGTTCTGTTTTCAATTAGCGAATAATCTTTTCCCAATTTTTATCTGCTTGCCTGTGTACATTCATTTCATCTTGATTCTAGATCGTTAAGGTATTCGAGAAAAAAGTGTGATAGAACAAATACAACTTGCCGTCAAGGATTTTAAGGGTCTCGGGATCTACACTAACTTTTTCATCAGAATCGCCCATGGCATAAGCGCACCAACTTCCGTATTGAGGAGCATATTTTTCAGGATCGGTCTTAAAAAAGATTTTGATCTGAATTTCTATTTTCGGTTTGTGCTTGTCCCCAAATGGTAACGGAAAACAAGAGCGGAAGAAAAAACTGTGAAATAGACTTGGTCATATTGATTTCTTTTAATGCTGTAAAACTACAGAGTTGAGAAATCAAGAATTGTCAGCTACTTTACAATTTGAATAAAAAAGTTTAAATCTTAATAATATCGGTTATGATAATTTCCTTTTGAGTGTAGATAAGAAGCCCCCTGCTCTACGAAGTATTGTAGCCTTACCCAATCTAAGATACTACTCAATTGAATTAGTCAAGATTTAATCTGGCAGTTACGAGTAAAAAAGTAATTTTAAAACCAGATTAAATATCAACTCATACACATGGGTGCGTGTGGTCGCTCTTCCAATACATTGGGTAATGGATTTAAGTTACTTTTTCGTTCTTTTGTCAAAATTTATTTTAGACTTTTAATGATACCATTTATGCAAAAAAACTACTATTCACCTAAAAAGTTTTGTTTACTTCCTTCCTTAGGTAAAACCGTCAGCCTGGCTATTTTTACAGTATTGATCTCCAACGCGGCTATTGCTCAAACTGCCAAAGGCCAATACATCCGGGCATCTATAGGATATGGCATATCTGCACCTTATGACGATGTAGATACGTACGGTTCCGGTTTTTATGCACAGGGAGAATACTTGTTTAACCTGAGGACATGGTTTAGCCTAAGGCCATATGCCGGGGTTATATTCACCAAAACAAGGAAAGACGACAGTGCGCAACGAGAGCCGGATGACAAGATAACTTCCAATGCGTTTCTTATTGGCGGCAAGGCACGGGTTACGGCGCCCATTCCGTGGGTGGCCCCGTATGTAGAGGGGGGTATAGGTGCCTCTTTGGGTTCCTTTGAAACCTATACCGCATATACCGACATAAAAAAGAGTGGCCTGCTGTGGCATATTCCTTTTTCCCTGGGCTTGCAATTAGGCCCTAAGCATAACTTTGATATCGGGTTTACATATTATTTTTATCCGTCTGCAGAACAGTTTGCCGGAGCCCTGGCCTTCGGGTTGTCTTTTCCGGTAGATTAGCATACTCCAACTGGCCCTCGTTTGAGTATAATACCGAAAAAAAATCTATGGAAATCTATTATTCGCAGTTTTATCCGCATTGAAAACGAGTGTAATTTTTACCTTCATTTTTTGAACAAGAGTAAATTTTTAGTGTTTTTACTTTTGTTTATAAAAAGTGTGTAAAATTCACCCTTGACCAAGATGAGTATTCCCAACCGAAAAATACCGTATAACGACCTGCCATTGTTACCGCCGGAGGCCGAATTGAAACGAAAAAGATACTTCGTAAAACCATTTCGGCAGGCAGGGCCTTAGCTCAACGGAACGGAACCCTGTTGAACTTACCCAATCCAACCTTGTTTCTGGATACCATATATTTACAGGAAGCCAAAGCAAGTTCTGAAGTGGAAAACATCATAACCACTAACGATGAGTTGTATAAAACACTGGTGGCCGATAAAAAAACCGAAAATCCTGCTGCAAAAGAAGTGCTGAGTTACAAAGAGGCCCTTTGGCTGGGCCTGGAACGGCTCGAAAGCAACCCTTTCATAACCACCAATCTCTGCATAGAAATAGTTCAATGCATTAAGCAGAACAGTGCCTCCATCCGGGATACGCCGGGAACAACATTAAGCAATACAAAAGGGGAGGTCATTTACACCCCACCCACAGGGGAAGATGTGATCAGGGCGAAAATGGCAAATTTAGAAAAGTTCATCAATGGGAATGACGATATTGACCCGCTGATCAAAATGGCGTTAATCCACTAGCAATTTGAAGGGATACATCCTTTTACCGACGGCAATGGCAGAACAGGCAGAATTTTATTGTTACTGTATCTCAAACTTTCCGGTTTGCTGGACATCCCGGCTATCTATTTGAGCGAATACATCATTAAACACAAAACAGCATATTATCAAAAATGGAGAAGCGTCACAGAACAAGGCCAGTGGGAAGCCTGTATTTTGTATATGCTGGATATGATTGAAGAAACTTCGGTAGAAGGTTTGGAACGACTTAAGAAAATTACAATATTAATGGAAGAAACTGCAGGCGAAATTAAAACGCTACTGCCAAAAGTTTATTCGAAAGACCTGGTGGAAATTTTATTCCGCCTGCCCTACACAAAAAGACAACATTTGATTGACGAAAACCTCGGCAATCCCAAAACAGTCGGAAATTATTTGATGGCATTGGAAGAAAGCGGATTCTTACAATCGGTAAAAGTGGGAAAGGAGAAATTATACCTCAATCAACGGTTATTGAAAATACTGGAAAACAAAGAATAACATTTTTGAGAAGCCCCGCTCTGCGAAGTCTACGCTGAAAGTGCTGCGAATGTCTCAACTGGTCCTCATTTAATACCATATTGAAAAACCATCAATGAAAAAGCTACTATTCGCAGTTTTATGCACAACAGCACCTGGAAATAATACCTGTACTGCTGAATAGGTATTAATTTTTAAAAAATTAAGTTATTTTAGTAAAGCAGTTGAAAAACAGGTACTGTTTCTAGCTGCGGAACGTTGGCAACAAGTTAAAAAATGAAATATGAAAAATAGAAACCTATTACTACTCACCACGTTATTAATATTACTTTTTACTATAAGTTGTAAAGAAAACGAGAAATCTAAAATGGATGAAAAAGGGTATCGGGAGGTCAATTTTGAAAAGGAAAAAAAAGCCATTTTAGAGCGCTTGAATACGGAAACCAAAGATGCTTTTCAAAGGGATTACGAAGCCTGGACAAAAAATTGGGTGCACGACCCGACCATTTCGAAAGTATATATGAACTTTGCTGACAGTACTTTTTCGGAGTCCATCGGGTGGAAAGAAATAAGTCAATTTGTGAAAACATTCATCGAAGAACATCCCGAACCTGAACCCATTCCAAAATTGTTGGATAAAATTGATGTTAGACTTTACGGGAACGGCGCTTGGGTTACATATGAGCAACAAGATTCATTACGTGGACTGAAACGTGAAACCAGGCTCATGGAAAAAGTAAATGGACAATGGAAAATTGCAGGAATGCAAACTACCATTTACGGATTTGAAACAGACAAATCTAATGAATAATACCCGTTGCAAACCGGCGGTAGCAGTCAACTCTTTCGCATTCATGGTGAAAAGCATTGAAAAAGTTCAAAAAACCAAACGAAAAAGAGTTTAAATGGCCGCTAAATTAAAATTATGAGAAACACACTTCTATGCCTATTTATATGTTTCACCGGAACATCATTTTCCCAGGAATTTTTAAATCTTGATTTTGAATACGAAGTCAGAGGTTCCGAAATTCCAAAGAAATGGTACATCGAAAGTCCGGGATACATTGCTAAAATGGATGAAACCGAAAAATACAGCTCCGAAAGGAGTTTAAAGATAACAAGTAATAGTCCGGTAGAAAATCATACTGCCGTCTTTACCGGATATTTTCCGGTTACATTGGCAAAAGGCAGAAGCATTGAGTTCACAGGACATTTAAAAACGGAATCCGTAACCAATGGTTATGCAGGTCTTTGGTGGAGCGTAGATGGGGAAGCCGGAGTTTTAGGGTTTGATAATATGGAGAAGGGAGGCTTAACGGGCACCAATGATTGGCAAGAAGTCTCCATCCGCATGAATGTGGATAAGAATGCTACTGAAATAACTTTTGGTGGCTTATTGACGGGTAATGGCACCGCCTGGTTTGATGATTTTGAAATACGTATTGACGGCAAAGAATTTGAAGATTTGCAACCTCGGGTAAGTGCGCCCACCATGGAGGAATTAGAATGGTTAAAGAACAATGTCTATCCGCTATCGACCTATGATCCCACAAAGAAATCCGACAAGGACCTTGAAGTCATGGATTCATTGATCGGGGACACCCATGTTGTAGGTCTTGGAGAGGTTACGCATGGTTCAAGCGAAATATTCCAAATGAAACACCGGATAATCAAATTTCTGGCGGAGAAAAAGAATTTCGAAATTTTTTCCATGGAAGTGAATATGCCAGAGGCCTATAGGCTCAATGATTACATTATAAGAGGAAAAGGAAACCCAACCGAATTGATAAAAGGCATGGATTATTGGACCTGGAGTACCCGGGAAGTATTAAATATGGTGGAATGGATGAAGTTGCATAACGCTTCTAAACAACAAATACAATTCACCGGATTTGATATGCAATTTTATGATTTGTCCATCAAGGAGCTCGAAAAAAATTTTAAAAGCAATCCTACAACATTGGACGATTTGATTGCTATTAAACAGCTATTGGATAAAACTTCAAACCAACATACTGGTTCGAGGTTAGGTGCTATTTCTCAAGAAGATAAGGATATCGTTGGCGGAAAACTTTCACGTGTCAGGGAAGCTATAGAAAAATTGAAGATTACCGAGGACAGGATGGTATGGCTGTACCAAAATGTTAGGATCATCGAACAATATGTGGACAAAACTATTTTCTCACGAGACAAGTTTATGGCAGAAAATCTAATGTGGATTAGATCACAAAATCCGGGATCAAAGATTGTCATTTGGGCACATAACGCACATATTCAAAGAACCATGCGCGGTATGGGAAATTTTCTTTCCGATAGTCTGGCAAAAGACTATGTGTCGGTCGGATTCACTTTTGCAAGGGGAACCTATACTGCAATGGGCAGTCAGGGCCTAACCGACTATCAGGCCGAGGAACCGTACAATGGTACTTTTGAAAAGTTTTTCGAATCTATTGATGCCCCTATTTTCATTATCGATTTAAGGAGCGTTAAAGCACAAAAACCGACGTTTGCCAAATGGCTATTGGAAAAACTGGACTTTAGACAAGTAGGAGCGATGAAACCAAAAAGAGAATTTTACGAAACAGATTTAAGCGAAGATTATGATTTGATAATTTTTATTAGAAATTCATCTGGCTCTAAAATTCTGGATTAACTTTTTAATGAACTCGTTTAAACTTTTTCCATCCCGATAATCATCGGGAGGCTGCAAAATGATCTATATAACCTCACTCTCCGAAGTGTACTTAAAAAGCGATGCGCAATATAATGAGGGTTTTAAATGATGTTGTCTGGTACTAAAATGAACATCCGCCGATTTTCATAACCCCCGCCCAGTAATGGCAAGATTAAAAAGACTACCAAACATTTATAGAACGTTAATATGAGTTTGTTAAAAAATATTTTCCGAAAAAAGGAAGAACCGATAAAAACATACCATGATTTTTGGAATTGGTTTGAAACAAATGAACACACATTCTTTGATGTTGTAAAAAATGACAAAAATATTGAGAAAAACTTCCTGAATAAGTTATCTGCCAGACTCGGTGAACTTAAAGACGGATTTTTTTACTTCACGGGAATGTATGACTCCGTTACAGCTGAATTGGTGATAACACCAGACGGGACAATTAAGAACATTGTCCTTGTCGAAGAACTGGTACAAGCATCACCGCCAATTGCAAATTGGAAGTTTACGGCATTAAAGCCGGAACTCGATATAGAAAATGTTAGCATTAATATGGCTGGTTATACCTTTAATAGCGAAAACTTGTCATTCTATGCCATTGACCACAAAAATTATCCTGATGAGGTTGATATAGTTGTCGTTCATCATAATTATGAAGAAAAAGACAAATCGGTTATGGTGAACGGGACTTATATTTTCCTGGACAATTATCTTGGAGAATTAAATTCGGTAACAACTATTGATAATCTAACCGTAATTTCGGAAGAACAAGCGGAAAAAGAACTAATTCCAATTGCAAAGCTCAAGGACTATCTTATTTGGAGGGAAAAAGAATTTGTAGAAAAGTACGATGAAACACGTTACCATACTGAAAATGACAGTTATTCAGGCTTGGAAGCCAAGCTTAAAAACGGGAGACCGTTAATAGCAGTGATAAACACAACACTTCTTGATTGGGAAAGCAAAGCATCACATCCCTGGATTTTAAAAATTGAAATCAAATATGATGGTAACCACAACAACGGAATGCCCGACAATGATACTTATGAAGCACTGAACAATTTCGAAGATGAAATCATGACGGAACTCAAAGACATTGACGGCTATCTCAATGTTGGCAGACAAACGGCTAATAATGAAAGAATCGTTTATTTTGCTTGTAAAGATTTTAGAAAACCGTCAAAGACCCTGCATGATTTTACAAAAAAGTATTCGGGTAAATTAGATTTTATATTTGACATTTATAAAGACAAATATTGGCAATCGCTCGAAAGATTCAGACCAAGCTGATAAAAAAGCCTTCTGGATTCACAAAGCATTTTAATATGCTGTAAATACCCGCTCTTCGAAGTATTGCAGGCCCGCTTGAGGCCAGCAGAAACGAGGGCCTATTGTAAAAAAGCGTTTGTAACGTACCCTAAAAAGACATTACAAATACCAGGTACAAACAAAATAATATTGACCTAAACAATTTCCCTATGAATAAAATGGTAGCACTCTTTTGCTTTATTTCCTTTCTATTTGTCAATACTGGTTGCAAGAACGATACCGGCTCAAAAAAACAAATAGAGAAAACGGAATATGAGAAGACATTAATAGTTAAAGAAAAATGGCATTGGGGTAATGACAAAAAGCAAAATGAAAATGCAGGATATGCACAAGTTGTTAAAGTAGGCAATACACTCTATATTTCTGGTGTCCCCACAGATGATTTAAGCCCCAATGGTATAGCTAGAGTGTACAAAACATTAGAAGAATGTTTGAATGCTTTTGGAGCATCCTCGAAAAATGTAGTGAAAGAAACACTTTATACTACAGACATAGAAACAATGAAAAAATACAATAATACGAGAAAAGAATTTTATCAAGGGGACTTTCCAGCAGCTAGTTGGGTACAGGTAAGTAGATTGTATGAATCCAATGCCAAGTTAGAAGTGGATTTAATTGCACAAATCGCAGAGGGTGATGAATAAACCATTTTCCTCGTTTGTACACCTGCTTAATTATGCAACTTAATTTTAGGGAAGGTTTCAATTGTTTGTTAGCTACAACTCGAATAGAACCAGATACCATATGCGTGTATTGAGAAAACAAGGAGAAAAGATTTTACCAGAATTTACAGAAGAGGACTTCATGTCTGCATTTGAAACAAGCCTAAGCAAGACAAAATATTACCGAGATAAATTTGCCGAGTTTCTCAGGTAGACGAAAATGAATTGGGATATGGTGGAGTAATGACCTCTATTGTCCCATTTTATATACAGTTTAAACGCTCAGGTTTTTATACTCCAAAATTCACAGGTCAACTTATATCTGATAGGCAAAATATTGGATTACCATACGATAAAGGTTTTTTCGCATTTGAACTTTTGAAAAAAAACGATTCATACCAACAACACAATGTATACTCTTTCTCAAAATGCACGAGCCGCATATGTGGCATCAGGGATATATAACATGGATGTCACGATGGAGGGAAGCCAAATTAATATGGTCCGTACTATTTTCTCCGCTTTCATTTTTTTACTCACTAAGTGAGATTTAAATGCTCCGACGCTTGCGTCGAAAAGTAATCTATGGTTTCCGCCTCATGCCTCGCGGGCTTGCCCCGAGGTAGTTGACTGATGTTTATTTATTTTTCAAGACCTGCTTTACTGAAATTACAGGCTTTTATAACGGTTATCCCGCATTCTTAGTCTCGGTCTTTACCCCTCCTATAATTTTTTTGCGGTGAAGATATCCCCATGTCTTGAGTGCATCGACTACCGGATGAAGAGATTTTGTATGTGGCGTAGCACTGTACTCCACAATGGGAGGAAATGCGTCAATAACTTTACGTTTTACGAGTTCGTTCACTTCAAGCTCTTTAAGTTCTTTTGACAACATTCTGTCACTAATCCCATCCACCTCTTTGGCTATTTCCTTAAATCTTTTTGTTCCATTTAAAATGGCAATCAAAATCTGTAATTTCCATTTTCCATGCAACACTTCCAATGCATCCCGGACAGCCAATAGATCTTTGTTATCACATTTGTTGTTATCCCCTCTTCTGCTCATTACTTACCTTTTGTATAGTGCTTACTAAAAGTATAGTACTAATTATTGATAATCAAATATACTTAATATTGCATGAGCACTAGTGACTTATATACCCGAAAAACATGTTTATCATATTTTAATTATCAGATCAGTAAAACCAAAAAAACAGGAACAATGCAGAAAAAGAACAGTTCGGGCCTTTTGAAATGGTCGTATTATACAGCTACCCTATTGTTTACCTTGATCATAGTGTTCTCCGTAGGGAATTATTTGTTTAACAACGATTTTATCCGGGAAGGTTTTATTAAAATGGGTTACCCTACATATATTATTTACCCTTTGGCAGCAATTAAAATTCTCGGGCTCGTTGTCATATGGAGCAGAAAGCACAATCTACTTTATGGCCTGGCATACGCAGGTTTTTTTTATAACTGTATTCTGGCTGCTTTTGCTCACCTTATGATTAGCGATAACGGACAATGGTTTGCGGTTGTTGCTTTAATATTAATTGTGATATCCTATTTTATGTCAAAGCAATTGCCGATCAATACGTCTAATAAAGAAGCATTAAGCGAAAAGAGAGATAGGGTTTGAGCCGGGGTTTCGGCACATCTCAAACAATGTTCGAGATATTCAGCCCCCGCTCTCCGAAGTGTTGTATAGGCTGCGAATGTCTCTGACTTCGCAGCCCATTGCACATCCATGGCAGGCCAATGCATTCGCTCCTACTTCGGCGAAGAATGGATTTGTACTGCCCCCGCTGGTGCGCGTATCGCGTTCTCTCTCCTCTCACCAGTTCCCGCTACCGCACGATGGCATCGCGCGGTATCTTTAATTTCCCGAGCTTTACTCATGCCCTATTTTTCCAGAAATGAAAAATCTGTACATTTAGCCTATGAGCAGAAATTATAAGTTCCATAACCCGGAAGGCCTGTACTTTGTGAGCTTTGCTGTAGTGGAGTGGCTGGATGTTTTTACCAGGAATGAATATAAGAACCTGCTGTTGGAAAGTTTAGCATTTTGCCAAAAAGAGAAAGGTATGGAAATTGTGGTCTGGTGCATTATGACCAACCATGTACATTTGGTGTTCAGGAGTGTAGGCCGGCAACATCCCGCAGTGCTGTTGGGTGATTTTAAGCGGTATACCAGTAAGGCCATAGTAAAGGAAATACGGGATAATCCGAAAGAAAGCAGAAAAGAGTTTTTGCTCGAAAGGTTTAAAAAAGCTGCAGGAAAGTCGTCCAACGTTACCGGGTATCAGTTTTGGAGACACGATAACAAACCTATTGAACTTTGGAGCAATAAAGTTATACAGCAAAAGATAAACTACATTCACAACAATCCGGTAGATGCAGGCTTAGTATTTAGGTCGGAAGATTATGTTTACAGCAGTGCTGTGGATTATGCGGGAGAAAAGGGAGTGTTGGATAATGTGGTGGTTTTTCAGTATTTTGGTTAAAGTTTATGCCACACGATACAATCGTGCGGCAACAGGAGTATCCAACACCATGTTCCGGAGCGTTAGCCTCGTTTTTTGTAATGGATCGACAACCCATCATTATTTAAAAATTACCTGGCAGCCGCACTGACTCCATAAAACCAGGATATAAGCTATGGCTTCTGTCCCCTACAATGAAATAATTATAAACTAAAACCCCATAAACATGAAACAACAAAAAGTCACATGCGGATTAACCGTTTCTATTGACGGGTATGCTGCCGGGCATAATCAAAGTTTTGAAAAACCATTTGGAGACAATTTCGATTCGGACTTGCTGGATCGTTGGATGTTTTCTGAGCCGGAAAAACACAATCATAAAAGAGAAATAGATGCTATTCTCGACGCAGGCGCATTTATCATGGGCAGTAATATGTTTGGGCCCAAAGACAGAAGGGACAATCCGGAATGGAAAGGATGGTGGGGTGACAACCCTCCGTATCATGCCCCGGTTTTTGTGCTCTCACACCATAAACGTGCATCCGTAGAAATGACTGGGGGAACGGTATTTCATTTCGTTACAGATGGTATTGCATCGGCACTCAGAAGGGCGAAAGAAGCGGCAGGAGTTCGAAATGTAATGATTATGGGAGGAGCAAATACGATCAATCAGTATCTGGCTGCCGGCCTCATTGACGAATTGTGGCTGCATGTTGTTCCCGTTACTATTGGTGCAGGCTCCCGGCTTTTTGAAGGGGTACCAGACCTTAGGCTCGAACCGGGTGAAGTAAGCGGAACCAGTATGGTAACACACATCAGATACAAAGTTTTGAAATAGAATTTGTCGTTACAAGAGGCTGTAATTCTCTTTTAGGGTATTACTGGTCCTCGTTTGAGCCTGGCGAAAACGAGAGGCCTATCGTATAAAAGCGTTTGTAATTTGGAATCCTTTAAATATTGATGCTTATGAGGTTTACCCTCCCAAGTAACTGAAATAGTTAATTGTGTATATTTGTGTGTTGGGCAATAAGCTGAAATGAAACTATTGCGGTTTGTTTTAAATTTTAAGATACAAGTAACTAGGGCCTGTTAACACTACCAGAAAAGATGGATTTTTGAGTATATTTTTTGTCTATCGAGGCATGTTTGACGAGTTTGGTAGCGCCAAATAAGGAAAAAATAACGAAGAGAGGCAGAAAATAGGCCAAAAAGCCGCTTTGAGTGTGTAGTGTTAACAGGCCCTAATAAAATAATAGGATCATGATACTTTTTTTTGATAATACTTGCTGGTACCTTTTGCGTCACTGTTTATTTCTTTCGTAAGCTCATTTTAAAACAGTTCAGGGATCATATACCAAATAAAAGACTTAGGAAAATTGGTATAGGTGAAGGTGTTTTATGGATTGCTTTTGGTGCTGTTTGGTTAATACTTATCCTTGCAAAGTGGACAGACCTTATACCTAAAATGAATTAATAACACTGGTAAATATGGGTATTTAATTAAGACTTCATAAAAAATCAAATATCAGTTGCATAAACCCCAGCGTTGGCTTTGGAAAGGGCTTCTTCATTATTCCCCCAATTATCCAACATATTGAGTTGGGCTTTATAGGCAGTATTCGCAATTATATCCGTTGCCAGAACAAAACCAAAACCACTTAAAGCACTTCCGATACTAGTCCTCCAAGTTCTTAATCTTTCGGCCCTGGACATTCGGGTTACATTTTCCCTGGCTGTCTGTTCCGCCTGATGTATTCTCCTTTGATGTTCATTACGCAATTCTTCGTTAAAAATTTCGCGATAAGGCCTGCGATCTCCATTAATTCGAGCCTGTCGTGCACGTTCATGGGCTTCATTAAAAGTGCCCCTTCTTGTTTCCTCGTTATAGTTTCTTGCAGCTCTTGTCTGCTCGTCCATAAGTTCCGGATTGTTCCGGACACCCTGTGCATTCCGTTCCGCATCTGTGGTAATGTTAGCAATATCAGCACTTGTTGATTGGTCTACAACACTTGGGACACCTGCTGATACTTGATCATTTTCATTGGTAATCCATCCGGAAGTTTTGTCTGTTAGATTATCTACCTGTGGAGCCAGGGTTTCATTTATTCCAATTCCAGCCATAACGGTAACGGCAGGGCCGCCTATTCCCAAACTCCAATGCACTCCCCACAAGGTCCTTCCCAATCCAACTAAGCCTCGTACTCCACCACCACCAACAGCTCCCATAAAAATTTCAAAGACATTTCCAGTGGCATTTGCCCTGGCCATAGCATTAGCTACAGCAGGATTCATAAATATTTTTATTTGACCTCCGAACATACAGTTCATGGTGGACTTTGAGGTAATAACCTTCTTTCCCTCAATCTTAACTTGTGGATGTGTATGAGTCCAGGGGGAATTTCTTGTAGCTATATAACACATAGCATTCCCGATTGAAAAAGATGCTGCGATTCCTGCCAGTGCCGCAACCAATATTCCTACAATAAAAGGCATAGAAACACATAAGGCCACAATGGCTGCCACTATGATACCAGCCCATTTACAGGCAAAATTCATAGGTTTATCCAATTCGGTAGCCATCAATTTGCCTCCGGCTAATTTTACTTGCATATTATTCGCCGGGGAAACAACTATTTCAGAACCTGAAGGTTTAAGACCGTTGGTACATACCGACTTGGTTCCATGAGGAACAAAAGGGTTATTTGGCTTCATGGTATTACACTTTTAGGATTTTTAATTTCCAACCAATCAGAAATACTCCTATTACACCTATAATTACAATAATCCAATTTAATTTGTTACGGTTTATATCCGTATGTCCATGATGTGCTATATTTATTTCTCTATAATAGAGTAGTTCGTCGTTCCTACTCACTCCAAATATGAATAGTGACTTTCTTCTTTCCAGGCCTTGATTCAGAATTCCACCAAATCCAAATGAATTTTCTATTTGTTGCAAATCCTTGTTTTTTACTTTAATAGCAATCCGGTCCCCTCTTTTTACTTTCTCATAAACATCCTGAAACTCCCGCCAGTCTATATTAATATTATCGTAGAGATCATAGGTAAAATGCTGGAAATCATCTGTACGAAAAGGATATTTTTTTTCTTTGGTATATATCAGAAACTGGATGTATTTAGGTTTTTTAAAAATAAAACGAGGAAAAGCCGTATGTATTACAGGTTTTATTGAATCAACCGTTAAGTCCAAAGTGGTGAAATCAGCTTCTGTTAATTTTTCGGCTTCCTCCATTCGGTTGTTATACCCTAAAACATTGACTAATATAAAAGTGCCAAATACGACAATAAAACTGCATATACCGAAAACCAATCTTTTCATAAACTATACTATTTGTTCAATGGTTGATTCAATTTCTGCCTCAACAGCGGCATTTACAGCTTCATATGTGCTGTTTTTAACCGATTTTATCCAACCATTCCTGTTATCTATCTCGTAGGAAGCAAAATAATCGTATTGGTATCTTTTGTAAGGTTCCTGGGTAAACTCATAATTTTTTTCAAATAGCTCCTTTATTTTTTGTTCATCAAATCTTGATATATCAAGGTTCCCGTTAAGTACCAAACGAACAATGTTTTCATCATCCGTGTCCATATCAATTTCCCCATAGGATTGAACAGGGATTTTTGATTTTTCGAACACTCCGGAATATTGTTCAAAATTTTCTAAAGGAGTTCTTTTTTCTATGAAAAAGTCCTTGTTGTGGATCCCGTTAAACATCAACGTCCAAAAAGACCCGTTTTTAAGGTCCTTTGCTATATCGTATTTATCAGAATATTCTAAATCCCCGGAATTAATGAGTTCGGCTATTTGTTCCTGACTCATTTTGTCATAGCCTTTATAAGAAGATAAATTACGCTTTAATTCCTCCCATTTACTTTTCAATTCATCGGTATTCAACACTTCCTTTAGTTCACCTTCCAGGGTAGTTTTCAGAACCAGGTGATTTTTTATAGCCATCATATCTTCCAATAAAGAACTAAAGTCTTTAAAATAATCAAATCCGGCATTTCTTTTCGATGATAGTGTATCTACTTCAAACACATAATCAGTTCCTTTGCCTTGAAGGATTAGGTTAAATTCATTCTCATACGTTATATCACTTATAATATGCCCATTAATCCTAACAATGGATTTATACGTAAACGCATATTTATGACTTTCTCCTGGTCTATCATAGGCGAATTTTATTTTATTCATGAATCGTTTCGATTATTAATTCATATTAATGTCTCCCTTAATAGTGATTTTTCCGTCTTTGACATCAATATTTGAACTATTCAGGGCAAAACTATTTGTGGCATTTTCTATCTTCTCAGGGGTATCTACCGTTGCCTTGACCTTGGCATTCAATTGATATTCATTGCATTCTACGGACATTTTATCGGTACATAAGGTTATAGATTTAGCCGAGGTTATTTTAACATTACCTCCACCGTCCATAAGCACCTCATTTCCTCCACCATCATAAATGGTAACACTACCATTTTTATCATTAAAAATGACCCGGCAACCACTCCTGGTTTCTATAACTTTTTGACTATTCTCTGCATCGTGATACCCGCTTTTTTGATTCCCATTGTATAAAGCTCCAACAATATAAGGCTTTTCTGCATTTCCTCCTTCAAAAGCCACTTGTACCTCTTCATTCGTCTCCGGGATAAAATAGATGCCTTTATTACCTCCCGCATAGGGATGTGTCATTCGTATCCAGGGGCTTTCATAGCCCCAATGGAACTTTACTTTTATTCTACCCAGACCCTTCGGATCATTATTATCAGAAACTATTGCAGACTGTGTTTCGGCAAACGGAGGCATAAGCACATTGGTATAAGGCGGAGCCTCTACAGTGTCCGGTATTGCAGTAAATTGATTACTGTAATTTCCGGTTTCGTCACAGGCATGGACTACTGAAGTAATGTAATAACTACCAAAGGATTCTTCTTTCACACCATCGGCCAGATCACCTGTCAAAGAAAAAGTAGGCTCCTTAATATTCACTATATCTCCAATGCGCAAGCCGGTTTCGGTAGAAATTCCTTTGGCCGTAACCAGTCCTGCTGCCTTTCCGCGTAACTGTGTCCTTACCCTGTCGTGCAGGTGGCTTTGGGCATTGCCTGCGCTTATGGGGTGGTGATAATACATCATTGCTCCATTATCGGGGAAAACCCTTTTGGAATTTTGAAGCATTACCTGGGCAAGTCCTTGTGTTTCATAGCCCACTTCTCCCGAACTCATTTTTTGATTTTCTGCATACTCCGAGTCATATCCCATATACTGAAAACCCATAGGCTTTACACTCATATGCCGATTAAACTTGGTAATATTCTGCCCGTATATCAAAGAAAAAGATTGGGATTTTGGCTTTCCAAAAACCAACCCTGTACCGTCATAATAAAACCACTCCCCTTTTTTTTGTGCCATACGACATAAGAAGCCAAAATCGCTCTCCTTGTATTGCACGGTATAATCCAGGGCAGTGTCTTTGTTTATCTGAACATGAAGATCCATGCTTCCTTTGTGTGGGCCTAAAGTGTCTTGAACAATAGAAGACAATTCCTTATGGATATAGGAACGGGTATTGGGTATTCCATCCATTTTCATGGTAAGACTTGTACCGGAGATCACTATTTCGCCGGCGGCGCCACGACTGCGGTCTACATCAACATCCGTCACTAACCCTTTAAACTTCATTGACAATGATTGGTCTTTCAGGTTTTTGGGTTCTATTTCTATATGAATGGCCTTCCCTATATATTCCTGTGCTTTATCTATAGCCAGGGAAATAAATTGTTTAGGAAGGGGTTGTTTTATCGAAAATGTGTGGTGAGAAAGCACATTTTGGACAATACCAACCTTAGAGAATTTATTAAGTGTTTCTCCTTCTATGGAAATTCTAATACTAGTCTGGATTGGCATAATGGTTTGTTTTTTGAATTATAGTGAATTTGGCATCATCAGGGATATTTACACCCTAATTTCAAAGCTCAGTAAGGATATGTCTGACCCTGCTTCTAGGGATAGTCGAATCCAAATGTAATTCTTCTTACAATATCATCCTTTAAGGCAATCCTGATGAAATATCCTGGCATATTATATCGTTTTAAAAAAGATGAGTTTCCATAGTCATCCATCCTATAGGTCATAATCCTATATCCTTCCGATTCCTCAACCTTATAGTTTTCTCCTTTGATTTGAATAACGTCTTCCATGGAAATTCCCAAACCTATACCTGATTCGGTCTTAAAATCGGAACTCTCCGTGGGGTTAGTTTTCTCTCGTAATGTAATTTGATCGTTGAAATATCCAATCTCAAAACAACTAAAGGCATTTTCCGTATTCCCTTCATATTGATAGGCCAACAGGTACTCCGAGTTGTTTTTATTACCAAAAATAATCACCGGGCTTTCTCTTATCCGTTCTATGAGCGCTAATGATCTCGGACTATGGTAAAAATCAGAAAGAGAATTCTCATTTTCCAAAAACAATTTTTGGTTTATAGTGGTATCGGGTACAATTTCTACATACTTTTTATCGGACACGATCTTGTCCTTTTCCCAATGCGAAGAAGATATACTGTCCTTTTTTAGGGTATCTGATATTACGCTTTCGGAAAAGGTATCTTTCTTTTTAGTGTTGGGCTGACATCCTAATAATAGAGCGAGCAAAACAGGAACTATCATTTTTTTACTCATTAACATTTGGGATTTTCTTTCCGCTTCTACCATTATTGTTGGGGTTATTGGTAATATTTATATTGACCTGGATAGAGTTTTGGTTTTCCAAATATCCATTTAGTGTATCTTTAAATGCATTCAATTCCCTGGCATTACCGGATAAACCTATACATCCCAGAGTGCCTTCGTTATTGCCGTCCGGATGTATCCTGAGCAGGCTCCTTCCCGTATTAAATTTGGGATCGAGATTGTAGCTAAACCCGACACCATCACGATTCATTCCTTTATTATGCCATCCTGAAGGACTTCTGTCCAGGTAATTGCTAACGGTATAAGAGCCGTTTTCCGGTGCCCCATTACCAAACCCTCCGGCAACCCCGTCATAAGAGTCCAAAATATAGGTGCCTCCGTCGTCGAAAATCACCTGGAAATTGACTGAAATATCACCTATCAGATTATTGCCTTCCCTCATATCTCCGGTGATACTTAAACCAATGCCGGTCTGTTCAGATATTAGATCAGTGATTCCCGTACTGCTTTCCCGGTTTCTCAAAGCCCATATGGACAACATGGTATTATACTCCATGTTATTTTGGGTAAAACGCGAACTCGCCTGGCTAAAAGCAGTTTTGTCTACACGTATATATTTGTTTTCTCCCGGGGTAGGCACACGTCTTAATTCTTCCCCGTCCATAGATAAGACGACAATATTGGCTCCTTCCGGTTCTATGAGGTTGCTTTCGATAAAACGCTCACCTCCTACCAGGGATTCGCTACTTGTATTATCCTCAACGAAAAAATTCAACTCCCCCCGATAACCTATACCTGCAAAAAGGTCAGTCCAATCCATTGCATCTTCTACGGAATGTACTTTTATATCCATGATAATTACTTATATGGTTTTAGGCCAGTTCTTATCAAACCGGGACCCGTTGATTTCGATCTCCTGGGCTACTATGGTAATCTCTGCCCGCATGGGGAGGGAATCATCAGAATCAAAGGCTTCTTCATAGGCTACGCAATAGGCCTTCTTAAACTTCAATCCCCGCATCTTGGACAGGCCGTCTCTCCGGTAAAATAGAAATTCCCCATCCCTTACCTGGCTCGGATTGCGCATCCAGTCAAAAAGGGAAGTACTTTTGGTTAGTTCCACCAGTACCCGGATACGTCCGCCCCTGGGGTCGGCAGCCGGGCGGTCGCTATGGTCCGTGTCCTGCAACATGGACATTCGGTACCGTAGTACAACCATTTCTTCATTGTCTATTGTTAATTTGGCTAGGAAACTCATATCCTTATCTCTGTTATAGCATTCTTACATCTTATTAAATTATATCTTTCTACTTGCATTATACATCACTGAAAACCAGTATTTTTATTGAGTACATGCTTCTTATTCCAAAATTAATTTTTCCGATAATACTCGGAGTTCTTTGCGAAGCCCCTCGAAAAAAGGCCGGTAATTTTGAATGAGCTTAGGAGCGTAAGCTCCGTACTTTTTGCGGTGATACGGAAAAAATTTAAAGAGCATCGGTTTAACTTCAACGGCCACTGCCTGATGTAGTGTTCGTTTTACCAATCGGTCATCATCCAGCAATTGGTTTAAGGATTCAAAATAGGCTACGGAAGGCTGCACTTTCTTCCTGGCAAAATGCTTTATTTTACTCCCCAACACGGACAATTCTTCCTTTATCAATTTATACTCCCACTCGTAAACCGCTCTTTTCCCCAATTTTATGTCTGCCATTACCGAGGTAAATATATACTGTTTATCTACCAGTTTGCAGTAATTGATTTCGGGAAAACAAAGTACACGGCGCAAACCTTGTGCCTTCTCTTCGCCAACATAATTCCACCCCTGCATTTCCAGGTATTTATCCGGGATTACCTTTCTCCTTTTCCAGATACCTTTTAATCGCTGGAAAGATGCTGTATTCCCATAATTTTCTTCTGCCTTTCGCAGATTTTCTTTTGTGATTTTTGCCAATTAAAAACTAATTTTAAATTGAACTCGTCTTGAGTTGTTGTATTTGAGCGAAAAGTCATGCTTTTGTCCACTAATGAAGTAATTTTGGAGAAGCATAGCAGCGCTACGGTTCGAGAAAATTACGAAATTAGGGGGCAAAATGATGATTTTGTAGGTAATAGAACAACTCAAGACGAATTCATTATATATCTCCTGTTCTTCATTCAACACACAAAAAACAATTTCTTCCGTATGTATTCATACGGAAAAATCAGGATTGGCTTGGGGGGGGTAGGGTAAATAAAGGGGGAGTAACTCCCCCTTTATAATTTATTTGATTTGATCGCTTATTACCATAAATCAGGAATGGGGGTTATACCCATTCGTTAATATGCTCTCCGCCACCGCTGGAAAGCATACGGCAGGAAATAGTGAAAGTCTCTGTTAAAGGATTGTCTCCCCTATGGTCAAAGTTTTCTTTGTACTTCACCAGGTAACCTTCGGTGAAGTTTACTTCACGAAGTTTAGCATCGGTGTCACGTTTGATGTACGTGATCACCCCGTTTTTACGTTCGAAATTGTTGGTCATCCACTCAAAAAAGAAAGAGTCTCCGGTGGATTCTACGGTAAGGTAAATTCGTCCTCCACGTGTAACAGAAGAGGGACGTCCTGTGGCATCTACTTCTTGTGCCAGGTCGTAGTTAGCGCTCAGAATGTTCACTTTCTTTCCGCCAACAGATAATGTTGCTTTAAATGACATAATACGTAAAATTTAAAGATTAAGGTTAAAAAATAAAAAATACCAAATCAAATATTGAGTTATATACAGTGCACAAGATATTACATATGAACGTATTATCCAAAAAAAATCCTGATATGGAAATTTTATCTTATGATATATAAGATCATAGGACAAAAGTCTTGGGTGGTCTTCAAACAGGAAAAGGGTTAAAACGTATACCCGATCCTTAGATGCAAATGCAGGTAAATTTCATTATCGAGTATATGAGAATATTTCTCTTTATTCAAATTAGCATACCACCGGAAACCTGCTCCTGCTTCATAATTAAAATGATCTCCCAAAGTCCTCCGAATCCCCCATTTAGGGGTGATCGCAATTTGTTCCATAAGTTTTATGTCTCTATCCCCGGTCAATAAAAACCAGTTCGGGAAATATTTTAGCTCCAGGGCAAGGAAATTGGCCTTATTACCTTTCGTGCTCTTCCCTTTGAGTTCCCTGTCCCGGAAACTGTAATAATAACGGGGTTCCAAAGCAATAGTAGGAGAACATGTAGCTTCGTTAATTTTATCTTCGAAATAAGTATCATAGAAGAAATCCCTGGAAAAACCCGGGAGCTCCATGCCTACTTCACTTTTCAATGTCATTTTATCGGTAAGACGGGTTTCATGATTTACCCATAAACCAACTACCCCGCTCTCCGAAGTGTCATATGCTATGCGAATGTCTCTGACTTCGCAGTCCATTGCACATCCATGACAGGCCAATACGTTGCGCTCCTCTCAGAGGGGTTTCCAAAACTATTTCCTTTACCCCAACTGGTCCTCGTTTGAGCCTGGCGGAAGCGAGGACTCATTCTATAATGCGTTTACTTCGATAAGCTCAGCACAGGTATAACGCGCACGAAAGGGCATTACTCCCCGGTCCCGATAATTATCAGGATCATCGGGATGCCGGGTAAAATGACATTCGTTAAAAACGAGCACCAGTGGGTATAATATTATGGGCTTGTGCAACGGCTACCATTGTTGTACATAGTTATTCTTGTTTCATTTGCCGTAATACTGTTTTTCCATTTTCATTTTCTGGATTCAATTCAATTGATTTCTCATACATTTTAATGGCTTCTTCTTTTTTGTTTGCCATCAATAAGGCTTCACCATAACTATCATATGCATTAAA
>NZ_JBRKIS010000053.1:0-90164 GCF_052983315.1 Sinomicrobium endophyticum | reverse complement strand
GAATTCGTTTAAACTTTTTTCTTTTTGATGGGTTTGAACTTTTTCAAAGCTAACACAATAAAAGCAAGATAGTTAAACCCTGTCCAGCTTGCCACGGTGGTGTCAAACCTGTTTAGTAATGACCGGAAACTGTCCATCCAGGCATTGGTTCGCTCGATGGCATATCGCTGGTCATAAAGTTCTTTGTCAAAATAGTCATCTCTGTCCTTGTCACTGTTACGCCTGTTGAAACAGATATTGGCATTGATTTCCTTTTGGGCACAAGCCTGTCGGAAATCCTTGGAATCAAAGCCCGCATCAGCATTGAGGAACAACCCATCCACACGGAGGTCAGCATCTTCCAGAGTACCAGTGACTACTTCGAACTGCACCTCAATGTTATACAGGTCGTTATGATTGCCGGCAACAGGTTCAGACATAGCTAAAGGTAGTCCCTGCCTTTCGCTAAGGTATAGGGCATTGGTGGTTTTGCGCTTCTTACGGCCTTGGTATTCCACTTGTTCCCCGCCCCTGATGGCCGAGGTGTGACTGCCATCCAGGTCCACACTGGAAAGGTCAAGTTTTGATTTATGGCGGTTGAGGAAGCTCACCCAACAGTCTTTCCAAAAACCGCACAAGCACCATTTCCGGTAATGGTAGTAAACCGATTGCCAACTTAGCACTTTACTGTCAAAAAGGGCTTTTACAGGCACTTGATGCCACTGCACACCGGTCTTGAGCTTGTAGAGGATGGCGTTAACAATCTCAACCAATGGAACGGTCGGGGCAAATCCTCGATGAGTTTTAGGTATGTAAGGAACTATTTCCAATTCTATCGTATCTTTGTCAAGTACAGAGTACATAAAGGGTTGGTTTAGATAATTGTATGTTTCGCAACACAAATATCTTCAACCCTTTTTTATTTTTAAAAAAAGTTTAAACGAGTTCTGATCGTACTTTTGATTGGCGGCATATTAAAATTATCTAAAATCGATAAGCTCTCGGCAAAAATCAACGAGGCGGATTTTCTGGAGAAGTCTTCTTTTAAAATCGACCTGCGCAAGGTAATACTGTTTTTCATCAAGTGTTTTGCAATCCTTATCCTGCTTATAATGGGGGCCGACATGCTGGGACTTACGGCAGTATCGGACGTTGCCGGCCAGTTAATCACGTATTTGCCCCGCTTTTTAAGTGGAGTGGTTATATTAGCCATAGGAATTGTAATTGCAACTTTTGTCAAAAACGCTATACAAGGGATGCTAAAATCCTTTGACATGAGTGGCTCTAAGTTTATAGCGGGACTGGCCTTCTACGTTATCTTAATAATAACAGCCATTACAGCCCTTAACCAGATCGGGGTAAACACCGATATCATTACCAATAACATTCTCATTCTTCTGGGCGCCTTCCTCGCGGCTTTTACCATTGCACTCGGATTGGGTTCAAAAGATATCGTATACCGGCTTATACTTGGTTTTTACACCCGTAAAAATTTTGAAGCGGGAATGAGAATCCGCGTAGACGGCGTGGAAGGAATAATTGTTCTGATCGATAACCTAAGCCTTGTTGTAGCTATGGAAGATAAAAAAATAGTGTTCCCCATAAAAAATATTACCAATAGAAACATCGAAATACTTCATGATAATCCGTAGTACCGAACGAAACCGGATTCCCACAATTGCAAACACCATTAATAAAGTACTGTATATCAACATACTAAATAATATTTTATTCCAAATGTGACTTTTTGATCTCTTCTGTGTCCAAATATATAGAACAGAAGAAGCTTACAGTCCCTAAAGACTTTTCAGACTTTAGGCCGCTTCTTCAAAATTCGAGAGATATGTTTGGATTTAAAAAAAGAGAATTGACAGAAGACGAAAAATACATCAAGGAGATCATACAGTATTTTTCCGAGAACGACAGTGTGAAGAAATTGATTTCTCCGATTTCCGAAGAGTACTTTCTTATTGACGATGAGAATCAAATATACATTTGTATCGGAAATGGTAATTTCTCACTTTCCAATCATAAGTTTCTATATGAAAAAGTTTTTAATCTCTCCTTTACCGAAGAGCTTAAAAAACAGGTAAGACACAATATGGAAACGGAGATGCAGGCGCTGAAAAAATCGTTGTTTAAAAACGAAACTGATCTTTTGGATAAAGTATTGAACATGGTTAACAATGCTAAAAAAGGACAGATCTTAAATCACGATTTTCTTAGCGATAAGAAACTTGTACGCGGACAGGCATAGTAATTTATAATTTAAGGTTGGTTTTGAAAAAGCTGCCGGATTTAAAAATTCCGGCAGCTTTTTTGATTTAAAATTGAACTTTTACTTCTTTTAGGGTTTTGTCCAGAACTTTGTGCTCTTTGTGGTTGATTAATATCTCCTGAAATCTTTTTTACCACAAGGCAAAACGTATCTTGATCTTTGGTATACGGGTATACGGGTATTCGGGTATACTCGTATGACAAAATCAATTTTTGTCATGCACTAAAAGACCTGTTAATTTAATCCGGCCAGCAAAGCATCCAGTACCTGGGTATCATAAACCGTATTATCTGCACGGTTAATGATGCCGAAACCATTATTCCCTGTACTTCCTTCATCCCAGTAAAAAGGCAACAGGCCATTTGCTTTCGCCTGCCTTACCACGTATTCCGAATAATACGCCCGCGATGCCAGGTGCAAGGTAAGATCGTCCCCGGTCAATGTAGTGCGCCTGATAGTTCCGAACTCTCCCAGGACAACAGGGATACCCTGATCTACAAACCGGGTTTTCATCAGTTCGAAACTGGCATCTAACGCGCTTTCTTCTCCCCATGTCGAATTTCGGGAAGTATCGGTTGTAGAGTGATGTCCGTCTCCCCAGTAATAGAACATAGTTCCCCAGCTTGCATCTTCGGTAAGACCGCAAAATTGCCATGGATCGTAATAATGCACTTCTACCATCATACGATCGGATACCGTATCCGCAGGCAATGTGGTCATCAGGTCATTCGTCTTTTGAATATTCGTAGTCGGCCCCTGGACAATTAACGTACGATACGCATTTTTACCTCCCGTGGACCGGACGGCATCAATAAATGTTTGGTGATAGGATGCCAGTACGGCCATTTGCGTTGCATCTTCGACAGCCGGTTCGTTGGTACCGGCAAATAACAAATGCTCGTCATAATCCCGGAAATGCGTTGCTATCTGTTCCCAAAAGGCTTTTTGTTTCGCGTTGTTTTGCTCCTGTTTGTCCTCGGTGACATTATCTTCAAGCCATCCGCCATCCCAGTGGATATTCAGAATGGTGTACATATTGTTATCTATACAATACTGCACCACCTCTTTTACCCTGTTGAGCCAGTCTATGCTAATTTCTGCAGTATTATTATTGGCGTGCTGATTCCAGGAACACGGTATTCTTACTGCGTTAAAACCACTTTGTTTTACCCGGTCAATCAGCGCTTTGGTAACTATCGGATTTCCCCAGGCTGTTTCACCACCAGTGGCTTCCAGGCTGTTTCCCAGGTTCCATCCCAGGTTTATCTGAGCAGCCAGCCCTGTAGCAGTGCTGCTCATCCCTGTTGCATCCGCAGGGATAGGATTGGTGTTGTAATCCGGATATATACCGGATGATGATGCAACTCCCGTTTGAGTAACCGGAATTTTTACCGGCTTTATTTTATTGGCATTTATAGTGAGAACCGTAGAGCGCTCCTCCAAACCGGCCTGTTTTGAGGCTGTTATGGTTACGGTAGTAGTGCCGGCAGTGCCGGAGGTTTCACTGAAAGTTATCCAATCGGTTCCGGAACTGCTTATCACCCATTTATCTACATTTGTGGTAATGGTCAGGTCATAACTGCTTTCCGCACCTTCAAATGCTATATTCGCAGTACTTGCAGTAAGGGTTTTATCGCCCTCTCCTTTTAGTTCCGTGCTGTCTTCCTCCATGGTGTTGTCTTTGCTGCAGGACCAAAATCCCATAGAGATAAAACAAACCAAAAGGCCGATAACGACTTTACTCTTTATATTTTTCATTTTTAAAGTATTTGGTTTAGTGCATGACAAAAATTGTTTTTGCTACCATTTAACCGGAACATCATTGGCCGTTACATCCTTTCCGGTAATAGATACAACTGTCGGATTGGCCTCAGGAAGTTTTTTGTAACTATGTTAAAGGCCTGTCTGTCTAAAGTGGTTTATTGAGTATGTTTAATGTGCCAATTAGCAATCCATGTGCTTAACTGGATAATGAACAGGAAACAAGATAAAACTCATTAGTTCATTATCCAATTTGCTAATTGGCACATTCTCCATTCTAATTATAGGATACCCAATAACTATTGGTAATGAAATCCTTACCTCCGGGAGATGCACTAATCTCGTATCCGAGTTGTACGGTACTCAGGGTAATAGCTTCATTTTTAAACCATTTCTCGTTCGGGGTCTGGGCTGTCCGGTTCTTTATCCAGTTAAGGATCGCTTTTATGTCTACTGTAGCTGCCGAGGTATTTCCTGTTCTTACAAAGGAGAATACCCGGTTGCCTATACCCTGATTTTCGTTGCCGTTATGGCCGTTATATATATTCCAGGTATGGCCGCCTATATAAACATTGGTAGCGACGGGAATGGGATTTCCGGTACCGGACCACTCGTAGGAGATAGGTTTTACCCCACCTTCTTTGTGCATCCACAACATGATCTCATAGTCGTGATTATTGCACCATATATCATAAGCTGCCACATAATGTCCGCCGGATGGCACGTTTATATTAAAACCGGAAGTACAGCTGTTCAGGGTATTGATATTGATATTCACATTCCTGCTGCTGTTGGGATAGGATTTTATGCCATCCGTATCGGGATGATCGGCCCATACGCCCCAGTTGCTATAACTGTTGGCCCACATCACCTGTACACTGCCGTTTACCATACCCCAGATATTGTTGTAAAGGGTATAACCGCCGTTATTCCATGAACCGTACCGTTCATCCGTAGACCAGGCTACTGCCTGAGCAGCTGCCGATGCTTCTTCCCCAGTGGTTTGAGCAGTGGAAAACTCGGGTTCGGAGAGATTCGCTACCTGATCTTCTTCCTGGTTACAGGAAACTGCCAGTACCAGGGCTAAAATTCCTGCTGTAATGTTGGTTTTTGTTTTCATAAGATATTGGGTTTTAGAGTTTGTTTAAACTGGATTGATTGTAGCGAAAAACACCCTTGCGCCGGCTGGCTCGTTCGCTAAAATAACCCACAGGGTTATTTTTATACGCTCCGCCCTGTTCCATATGAAGGCTTTTTGAGCCGCATAGCCATAGCTATGGGACGAGAAAAAGACGAATATGGGGCAAAAAGGGCATTTTTTTAGCCAATTGAATTCAGTTTAAACAAGCTCTTAGTTAAAAAATTGATTTTCATTTTTTGAACAGGAGACCGGTGACGGATGGATCTCCGGTCTCCTGTAATCAGCCACATATTCCTTTACATTTAGCACATGACAAAAATTAATTTCGTCATACGAGTACGCCTGTGGCCGAGTGTACGAGTTATCAACATCCATCCACATACCCGTATACCCGAACACCCGTATACCCGATTCTCGGGCGTCGAATATTATTTTTTCACGAACCGGATAGCGGTTCCGCCACCTTTTCCCAAATGCAGCTCCAGGTGATCTTTTGAGGTCACTTCCCTGGTACTGATCTCTACCCCGGAAGGATTGGTTTCATACCCGGTTCCTTCGGGATCGGCATAGATTTGGGCCTCATAGGTCACTCCTTCCTCAAGAAAATCGAGGGTTACTTCTAAGGAGCGTTCCTTTTCGTTAGTGATACTTCCCAAATACCAGTCGTCGCTGTTCTTGTCTTTCCTGACCGTAGTAATATATTCACCGATCTCCGCATGCAGCACTTTAGTGTCAAACCAGTCAACAGGCACATCCTTCAAAAACTGAAATGCCGGGTTGCCGTCATAATTCTCAGGCAAATCGGCCAGCATTTGAATAGGCGAATACAGCACCACATACAGCGCCAGTTGTTTGGCGGCTGTGGTGTGAACGTCACGCCCTTCATGTCCTTGCTCAATCTCCACATCCAGTATTCCGGGGGTGAAATCCATAGGTCCGGACAGCATCCTGGTAAACGGCAGAATGACTTCATGTGAAGGCGGATTGCCCTCGCTCCAGGCGTTGTATTCCTGCCCTCTGGCCCCTTCGCGTGCCATCATATTGGGATAGGTCCTGCGTTCGCCGGTATCTTTAATAGGTTCGTGGAAGTTCACGGCAAGCTGGTATTCCACGGCCTTATCCAGTACAAACCTGTAGTAGTCCACCCCGAATTGCCCGTGGTGCCATTCTTTCATATTCAGCTTTGAACCTACCTGGCCGATCTTTATATCGTGCATGCCGTATTTTTGGTAAAGCCCCATCCCGGCATCGATCTGTTCCAGGTAATTGATTATGTTGGACCCGGTTTCGTGGTACCCGATAACATGCACTCCTTTCGATCTGGCATAATCGGTCACTTCTTTAAGGCTGAACCTATCGGCATCCTCGGTGAAACTGAACATGTGCATGGCGTTTTCGTACCATTGCGGGGTCCAGCCCTTGTTCCACCCTTCGATAAGGAGATGATCTATACCCAGTTTTTCACAGTAATCGATATACATTTCGGCATTTTCGGTAGTGGCTCCCTGAATGGGGCTTTCCCAAAACGAATATTTACCGATGTGCATCCCCCACCAGATACCGAGGTATTTGTGTGGTTCTATCCAGCTGGTATCTTCCAGTTTGTTGGGGTCGTTCAGGTTCAGTATCATGTAAGAGGTGATAAGGTCGCCCGGGGTTTCCGCGATCTGAAGGGTACGCCACGGCGTGGTAAACGAACCGCCGGTCTTTACCCGGTCGCCATCGGCCCAGGGCACGAGGTCACATTTGAGATCGGTGTCATTTTCACGTACCAGTGTCATACTCGCGTAATCGATGAGTTTTGCTTCGTGGAAGCTTAAAAACAATCCGTCCCTGCTTTTAATGGTGAGCGGGGTATGAACCGTATCTAAAGTGCTTACCGCCGATTTGGTAAACAAGTATTCATAACGGTTATCCTGGTAAGCCGGGATCCACCACGCATCCCCGTCACTGTTGAGGTTAAAACGGGTGAGTTCGTCCATGACCACCAGGCTGTCCCCGCTGCCGTTGCCGGGATATTGATATCGGAAAGCAATGCCGTCGTCAAACGCCCTGAACTGTATTTTAAGTTGTCGTTTTTGTTCCGATTCTTCCTGAAGGACGACTTCCAATTGTTGGTAACGGTCCTGTACAAACTGTTTTTCTCCCCAGACCTGCTCCCAGGTTTCGTCATGCTCGGTAATGTTCGTATCCAGTACGGTAAGGTTGTTATACAGGGAGTCCCCGTTCTTAAAGACAAAGCCCATACCGGATGTGTTGATAACCCCGGTTTTTCCGTGTTTTACCGAGTATGAGGGTTTTCCCTCTTTTAACTCAAAAGTGATAATGTTTTTTCCGTTCGGGGAATTGACGGCAATCTTTGTGTCTTTGTTTTCAGGTGTCCCACAACCAAATACAAGAGCTGTGAGTACTATCGATGTCAGCTTTCTGATCATTTTTATTTTTTTGATTTCTTATGTTTTAGTTAAGACCTTCTCCACGCTTTTTTATGGCACTTACAGCCAGTGTTCCGGACTTTAAATCGTTGCTTTTAGCTGTCAGTTGTATTTCTCCTTCTGTTTCGGACGATTGTACAATAACCAGGCATTTGCCGTAAAAGGCCTTCCTGTTTTTAGCTTTAAAGGATTCGTGACTGGTGGGATCGCCGTTGTCCACCCCGATAATTTTTCCGGGCCCGGATATTTCAAATTCGACCCTGTCGGTTGCCGTTGGGACCAAATTCCCGTCCGCATCGACAATGGAAACGGTGACAAAAGCGAGGTCTCTGCCATCTGCCGATATGGTACTCCTGTCGGCTTCCAGTTCTATTTGAGCAGGTTCTCCGGCAGTTTTAATTTCTTTGACCGACACTTCCTTACCGTTTTTTCTGGAAACGGCTTTCAGCGTTCCGGGTTTGAAAGGGACACGCCACATGACATGAAGGTCATCACCTTTTTTGGAGCGTTTTCCGAGCGATTCGCCGTTGAGGTACAATTCTACTTCATCCGCATTGGAATAATACGCCCAGATATCGACTTCCCTTCCGGGTTCCCAGTTCCAGTGCGGGAATACGTGGAGTACGGTTTCGTCCGTCCATTCGCTTTTGTACATGTAGTACGCATCTTTCGGGAAACCGGCCAGGTCGATCACACCAAAATAAGAGCTCCTGGAGGGCCATATATATGGGGTAGGTTCGCCCAGGTAATCGAAACCGGTCCAGATGAACATCCCGGACATAAAATCGTGTTTTTTGATCACCTTCCAGGTCTCTTCATGGGTGGAACCCCATGGGGCGCTTACCTGGTCGTAAGCCGAAACGGTATTGTCCGGATTCCCGTCCAGGAAAAGCCGGTCCCAGCGGTAAGGCCATCTTTTTACCGAATCGGACCTTTGATCGTAATATCCCCTTGTCGCCAGCGCCGAAGTAGTTTCGGTAGCGATAAACGGGGTATCCGGAAAATTGATCTGATGTTGCGTATAGGTCTGATGGGCATAATTATACCCGATGAGGTCCAAAGCTCCCGATCCTGCGAGGGCATTTGGTTTTGCCGGTTCGGCAAACTGTAAGGTAACATCCTTTTTATTGGTGTGAATGGGTGGGTTCATCCCGGCGGTTACCGGGCGGGTACTGTCCAGGCTTTTGACCATTTTGGATAGTTTTCTGCCGATCTCGGCACCCCGTTCTTCCCATTGTTCCGGGATCTCATTACCGATACTCCACATAAAAACACTGGGGTGGTTGCGGTCGCGTTTAACGAAATCAATAAGGTCCCGCTCATGCCACTCCTCCCAATACAGGCTGTAATCGTACTTGGATTTACCTTTTTCCCACATATCGAAAATTTCATCCATCACAATAAAGCCCATCTTATCGCAAAGCTCCAGCAGTTCCGGGGCGGGCGGATTGTGGGATGTCCTTATGCCGTTTACTCCCATTCCCTTTAGTATTTCCAATTGTCTTTCCAATGCCCGCGTATTGATGGCGGCTCCCAGGGCGCCGAGATCATGGTGATTGCAAACCCCTTTTATTTTTACCTGTTTTCCGTTCAGGATAAAGCCTTTGTCAAGGTCAAAAGTGAAGCTGCGGATACCAAACGGCGTTTCGTGACTGTCTGCCAGTTTACCGCTTATATAAATGTCCGTTTTCAGTGTGTATATGTTTGGCGTTTCTACCGACCAGAGTTCAGGGTTTTCCACCTGGTGGTCGTCGACAATCCGATTGACTTCTCCCGTTTTCAGTGTTACTGTTTGTTCTCTTTCGGATATTTTTTCGCCCTGGAAAAGCACCGAGATTTTAATAACTCCTTCCCTGTTTTCGGAGTGGTTGTTTTCTACTTCCACCTCCATATGAACATCCGCCCGGTTTTCATCGATCTTCGGTGTGGTGATATAGGTCCCCCGGTTTTTCACATGTACTTTGCCGGTTGTGATAAGCCATACATTGCGGTAGATTCCCGAACCGGAATACCAACGGGAATTGGGCTGTTGCGAATTATCTACCTTTACCGTCAGGGTGTTTTCCGATCCCAAACTGAGATAAGGCGTCATGTCGTATTCAAAACCGATATAGCCGTTGGGACGTTTTCCGAGTAATTTTCCATTGAGATATACCTCGCTGTTCATGTAAACTCCATCAAACCGTATGTACATCTGTTTGCCGGTGTATTCCGAAGGAATGTCGAAGGTCTTTTTATAGTAACCGACACCTCCTGGTAGTGCACCGCCACCAAAGGTAGCCGGGTGTTTTTCATCAAACTTCCCTTCTATGCTCCAGTCGTGCGGGAGGTCCAGTGATCTCCAGTTATTGGCAAGGGTATCTTTTTTGACCGGATCCGAAAGCTGGAAATTCCAGTTTCCGGTGAACAGTTGTTTGCGCTTTACATCCTGCGGCGCCCGATCGGGATTACAGGATGTTGCAAACAAGACAAGAATGAGCGTGGATATATATAGAGAATATGTTTTATTCATCGGGTGGACTAAGGGTTAAAAAGATGGGCCGCCTCCAAAAAATGAAAATTCACCAGCACCGGAAACGGCCTCATCATCAACAATCTACAGTTTATGGTATTGGTATTACATAATGAAAGGCAAACCATTCATCTTTGGATTCGTCATAACTTGTCCCGAACCAGATGCCTTTTTCCGCATATTCATCGCCATAGGCTTTTACTACTGTGATGACATTGGCTGTGGAATTTATTCCGCTATCAGGATTTTGCAACAGGGTTTCCCCTTCCAATGTAATTTCGTTGGTCTCTTCGTCAATGCTGAATGTTCCGGTAGTTTCTACACCGTTTTGGTAACGGACATAGTTTAAGGTTCCCCCAAACTGGTCAAACCTGATCCATGCCCCGTCTACGGCAGCATCCCAGCTATCGTTCCAGCCCCAGTCGCGCGTATCTGCGTGTGAAGTGGTCCACCCGTTGCCTCCTGCAATCCAATCTATAGGGTTACCTGTGGCATCCACCGTCCAGGTTCTTCCGGACCCGGCGCCACCTGTAAGCATACCCAGTAATTCTCCGGGAGCAAAGGAAGGGTCGAAACCTTCGTCAGGCTCAGGAATGGTTTCTTCGGGCACCCAGTTGTCGCTGTATTCTTTAGAGATGAAGTTGTATACCAGGTAAGCGGGATTAGGATCGCAACTGGTTTTTCTTACAACACCGAGCTGCATGTAGTCTTCGGTCAGCGAAAAAATCCTGATACTTCCCCAGTTATCCACGCAATTTTCGTTTCCTTCCTGGTGCAATATTCCAACATCGACCAGGTTGAGTGTCTTGGCATCCTGATCCAGGAAATAGGTCCCGGATTCGGTACCTCTTGAAGGGATCATCAAATGCTCGGCAGTGACAAACGGTCCTCCGTCCAGGCTAAAGGTTATGGAACCGTAATCTCCAGCAGGAGCGAGCCATTGATTTCCGGCCCAATCCGGGTTCCAATTCCAGCAAGTAGTATTATCACCACCGTAACAACCGGTATCACCTCCATCCCAGGAACCACCGCCTTCCAACCATCCCATATCCGAACCATAGAAATATTGGGGACCCTCAAAATATTTGGAAATCCCATCCGCATCCAGGTCCAGGTACCAGGTTTTGGACTTGCCTACTCCTCCGGAGAGCGCTTCCCAAAGCGGATCGCTTACATAGTTGAGGTTATCATCCGTAACGGTTATATCCACAGGATCCATTTCCACTACTCCACCGGCTGTCGACGCCGAGAATTTGATGGTATAATCACCTTTAAAAGCATATCGTACGGTATCTACGGCACGGTTGGAACGCCCGGTGCCGTAATCCCATATGGAAACGGTCTCCGGCGTATTGTTTATCAGGATCACCGTATTTCCCCCTGCATCGGCATCGAAATCCTGTATAACTTCGAAGTGAATATCCGATGTATCCAGTTTTTCTCCCAATTCGTAATCGTTATTCTGACAGGATGTTGCGAGTAGCCCCGTCAGCAATAACACGGATAAAGTATATCTGAAAATTTTCATGTCTTATCTTTTTAAATTAACTGTTACCACCCGGTATTTTGCTGTAACACACCATTGGACAGCGTTATCTGGTTGTTCGGTATTTGTTGCAATCCGCCGGTACTCTCCACATTCTGAGCCGAAATCACCTTGTTGGTCGCTACACCTCCGCTCAGGAGGGGGGTGTTCTCGGCCAGTTCGGCCGCCGCGGTACTGATCCCCTGGCGAAGCAGGTCCCAATACCGGATACCTTCCAATGCAAATTCCAATTGCCGTTCCCTCAAAATGTTTTGTGGATTTGCCGGGATGGCCGTAAAATTTTCTTTATAGGCCCTCTGCCGTACCTGGTTAAAATACGCCTGGGCATTGGAACTGCCCAACTCCGCGGCCATCAACAGCACATCGGCATATCTCATAACAAAATAGTCCTGGAACTGACCGATCTGGAAACTCTCTCCTCCTACTTCGTCGGTAACACTGTTTCCATCTTCATCAATCATAGGGCTGTATTTTTTGTTATAGTACCCCGTATATTCCCTGTGACCATCTTGTTTGTCATAGGGGATCTCCTCTTCATCAATAGCAATGACACTGGCTCCCCGGCGAGTATCATTCTCATTATAAGCATTCCACAATTTAGGGTTTATTGTTATCCCCCAACCTCGTCCGTAGGGATAGTGGTCATAGTCCCGCATACCAAACATCACCATCCAGTGATTGCCATCCGTGTTTCCATCATAATCGCTGGTGTAGGTATGTTTTACGGAAAACACTACTTCCGGGTTGTCTTCACCGGCATAATCTTCTACGGAAGCTGCAGGCCAAAGTGTTGAAAAATCATCCACCAGGCTATGTCCGCTGTTGGCAATTACATCTTCCAGGTAAGCAAGGGCCTGGGGTTTACTTACTATCCCTACAAGATCAGAAGCGTTATAATACCCCGTGTAGTACAAAAATACCCTGGCTACCATAGCCTCGGCGGCCCATTTGGTAACCCTTCCGCTTTCTACCTCGGTGTAAGGTTCTTCCGGAAGGTTTTCCGCGGCAAAAACCAGGTCTTCAGCTATCAGCTTATACACCTCATCAGGATCTGCCTGGGGGACATTTTCGGTGGTCGGTTCGATAATAAGCGGGATATGGCCCCAAAGGCGTACCATTTCAAAATACAGGTGTGCCCTTATAAACCGGGCTTCCGACTCGTATTGTACTTTTATATCGGCATCATCGCCCCAATCAATATCGGCCATCTTCTGTATCAACACATTACAGCGATATAGCGCCTTGTAATATTGTATCCAGTTATTTTCGTACAGGTTGGCATCGGCAGGCGACCTGGAAATATCGAATTCATCTACAGCCTGGAAGCCATATCCGTCGGAATTACCCGTACCGCCAAAGCAGTTATCCGAAAGTACTTCGCTTGCTACAGGGAAACTCAATCCGCCAATCCCCCCGGAAGCGATCTGCATGCCGTCATAACATCCTACAAGCGCATAAGAAGCACTGGTAGGATTATCGTAAAAATTCTCGTCCGTACCCTCCTGTGGTTCTACATCCAGAAAGTCTTTCGAACAGGCCCCCAACGCCAAAATGCCAAGTATCCATATATATTTCAAGGAATTTTTCATCTTTTCAAAGTTTTTTAGAATTTAACATTTAACCCCATCATAAATGTCCTCGGCCTGGGATAATACCCAAGATCTACGCCCGAGGAAAAGTTATAATCGTCATTCGAAATTCCATATCCGATCTCGGGATCCATACCATTATAATTGGTAAATGTGTAAAGGTTTAGCACAGAAGCGTAAACCCGGAACTGGCTGGCGAAGAATTTTTTGTTCAACTTTAATTTGGCTATATCAAAACCAACGGTCACGTTGCTGATCCTCAGAAAATCCCCGTCCTGTACATAGAGGTCGGAAAAGTTTACCCAGTTCCTGTTGTCTTCGGTAACTCTCGGCACACTGTTGGACGAACCGGGACCGTGCCAGCGGTCCAGGATTGCCGTAGTGTGGTTGGCATACTGGCTGGACTGGTTTCTGTACGATTGTACGATCTGATTGCCCGCTACACCATTGGCCTGCAGGGAGAAATCGAAGGCTTTATAGTCCAAAGCAATGTTAAAACCGAAATTGAGATCGGGATTGGGGTCCCCGATGTTTATCTTGTCCAGGTCGTTAATAACTCCATCCCCGTTCTGGTCTACATAAATAACATCTCCCGGTTGTGCCGAAGGTTGTATCAAGGTTCCGTTTGAGGTGTGGTTCAGCACGTCCTGTTCGGTTTGAAAAATACCTGCGGTTTCGAGTCCCCAGAAATATCCCAGGGGATACCCGCTCTGCGCCCGGTAAAATTCTGAGGAATTATCAAACAACTGTTGAGTTTCCCCGTGAATAATACCGTCTTCCGTAGGGATGTTACCCACGGTATTTTTGTTGTAAGCGCCGTTAACTCCTACCGTGAAATTCAGGTCTTTAATATTACCACGGTAACTTAAGGCCAGCTCTACCCCTTTGTTTACTACATCTCCACCATTGATCCAGGGCGCATCGGCACCTGCTGTAGCAAGGATAGGAGGCTTGATCAGCCAATCCTTGGTGGTCTTCTTGTACCAATCGAAATTAACCGTAAGACTGTTGCGGAACAAGCGGGCATCAAAACCGATATCTATCTGCTCGGAAGCCTCCCATTTCAGGTCAGGATTGGCATATCTGCTCGGATAGGCTCCGGGCCTCAGAACACCTTCTTCATTTCCGAAAATGTAATTGGTATATGCAAATGTTACGGGCGACAGATATTGAAAGTTACCTGCGTTCTGGTTGCCTACCTGCCCCCAGCTTCCTCTCAGCTTAAAGAAATCCAGCCAGTTGGTATTGCCGAGGAATTCTTCTTCTGTTACTATCCATCCCGCCGAAACCGAAGGAAAATAGCCCCAGCGGTTGTCCTGGTGGAACTGCGAAGAGCCATCTGCCCTGAAGGTGGCGTTTAAAAGGTATTTGTCTTTGTAGGTATAATTCAGCCTTCCGAAATACGACATCCTTTTGTTGCTGTTCCTCGGTCCGCCATTTAATGTTATCTGCGCACCGTCGGTGTTCAGGGCATTGTCCAGCCATGCGCGCTTCAGATCGTCAAAAACCAGGTTAACATTGCTTCCGAACATATAGTTGTCTTCGTACTTGAATGAGGAAGTCCCCACCATAGCTTCGAAATTGTGGTTTTCCGCGATATTGAACTTATAGGTCAGCAGGTTATCCCATAAGAGAGAGTGTCCTTTGTTCGTGGACTGGCTGGCCGTAGTATAGTTATTGAAATTATAGACGGATAATTGATAGATGGGACTGAATGCATGCCCTTCGTTAGCCGTATAATCGATCCCCAGGCTTGTTCTGAATTTAAGGTTTTTCAGCAATTCGAATTCCAGGTAAACATTACCGACAAGTTTTTGGCTGTTGTTCCTGTTCTGGTTTCCGTAAACCATGGAAGCATACGGATTTGATTGTCCGGCCAACCAGCCTTCGGTATCATCGGAAGTATTATAATAGTTGCCGTTTTCGTCATAAAAAGGCACCAACGGGTTTGTATTGAATGCACCTCTTAATGAATTGTTATACTGGTTCCCTACACCGACACCATTGTTTTTAATGTAGGCGAAACTCAGGTTCTCCCCGAATGTCACCCTGCCGTCGTAGAGTTTGTGTTCGGAATTTATCCTGAAGTTATAGCGTTCGTAATTGGAGAGGTCCCTACCGCCAACAATACCTTCTTCTGAAGTATAGGAAAGTGAAGATGAAAACACGGAGTTTTCTGAGCCCCCGGAAACACCCAGGGTGTAATTCTGGGTTACCGCATTGTCTTTAAACATGGCGCCCATCCAATCCGTACCGCTTCCCATGGCATCGATATCGCTATTGCTGAAGTAAGGCAGTTTTCCGGAATTTACGGCAGCTTCATTGAGTATACTGGCGTATTGCCCGGCGTTGAGCATATCTATTTTATTGGCTACCTTCTGTACACCGTAATATTGGTCGAAGGTCATTTGTAAATCTCCTTTTTTGCCACCTCTTGTAGTAACCAGGACCACTCCATTGGAAGCCTGTGAACCGTAAATAGCTGCCGAAGCGGCATCTTTTAAAATAGAGATCGATTCGATATCGGAGTTGTTCAGGTACGATATGTCCCCGGTCAGTACGCCGTCCACTACATAAAGCGGTGCATTACCTCCCGTGGATCCCAATCCGCGGATAACCACATTCAAACCCGATCCCGGTTGCCCGGAAGTAGAAGTTATCTGAACCCCCGGAGTTTGCCCCTGCAGGGCCTGCAAAGCGTTGGTGGTACTCTGCTTTTGCAGTTGTTCGCCACCTACCTGTACATTTGCCCCGGTCACCAGGGCCTTTTTCTGTGTCCCGTAACCAATAACCACGACTTCATCCAGAATGTCAACGTCTTCGCTTAGTGCAACATCTATGACTGTCCTGTTATTTATGCTGATGGTCTGGGCGGTAAAACCGATATAGCTCACCCGGAGCGAGGCTTCGGGAGGAGCGGAAAGTTCAAAATTACCGTCAAAATCGGTAGTCACACCGGTGTTGGTTCCGATTATGAATACACTCGCACCCGGCAGAGGCATGTTATCCGAAGCGGAAGTAACCGTCCCTTTTACCGTAATTTCCTGTGCAAAACCGAACCATGTGCAAGCAAGGATAAAAAACAGGGATGTGACACTGTTTTTTCCCAACTTTAGTTTGAGATTAGTTTTTGTCATAAGTTTTTAACTTGATTGATTGTTGATTTAATAATTGATTTCTCATTAAATTATTTAAAAACTATTTTTAGTGCTTATTTAATGAGTAATTAGCAATCGCAAAGTATGTGAGTTAAGGGAATAGGGGGTGCATCAAATCATCATAATGATAGATCATTTGTTCACACCAGCGCGCTGTAGCCTGAAGAAGAAGCCGGATGCCCGGGATTATCATTGCGGAAGTAAACGGTAAGTAATTGTTTTTAATATGGTTGCGGTAGTTTTATAAAAAGCAAAGGGTATTTCGAAAAGCCCGGGACCGTAAAATTCACCCCATAGATCCCTTCCGTCAAAGTAAAGGAGAAATGGATAAAACACCTCAAAAGGCACGAAGGCAGGCGGCGGACTCCAACAGGGAAAACCTGTCTATGTTACGTGATGGTTCCTGGTTCCCTGTTTTTTGCTGATAAATTCCGAAGGTAGCATATGGTATTCCTGTTTGAAGTATTTGGAGAAGTATTTAGGGTGATTAAAGCCTACCGCAAAAGCGACTTCGGCAATGGTCATCTGGCTTTTCTTCAATAATTCGGCTCCTCTTTCCAGGCGTATCTTCCTGATGAATTCCAAAGGAGACTTTTCCAGTAAGGTTACGGTCTTGTTGTAAAGATAAGTACGGCTCACTGCCAATTTCCCTGCCAGCTCCTCTACGGAAAAATCGGGATTACTGATGTTGTCTTCAATGATCCGGACAGCATCCCGGATGAATTTGTCATCCATGGATACCAGTTCAATCTCACTGGTTTGGATGGTTATTTTCTTTTCATACTCCTTCTGGAAGGATTTTCTTTGTTTTATGAGGTTATTGACCCTGGACAGCAAGAGTTCAAAACTGAACGGCTTGGTAACATAATCACTCGCCCCGATTTTGAGTCCGTTGAGCTGATGCCTTTCCGAATCCTGGGCAGTAAGTAAGACAAATGGGATGTGCCGGGTCCTGGAATCTTTTCTTACTTTCTGGCAGAGTTCCACGCCATTCATGACAGGCATCATCACATCACTGACAATAAGATCGGGTAATGTAGAAAGGGTTTTTTGCCATCCTTCTTTGCCGTTTTTTGCCACATCCACCTGGAAATACGGGGTGAGGCTGTCTTTCAGGTAGAACAAAAAGTCTTCGTTGTCTTCGATGATCAGTATCCTGGATTTCGGGGAATCTCCCATAGCCGGGAAGATACTTGGATTTTTAATGTCTTCATCGTTTAGATATAAAATTGCGGTTTCCGGGTCCTTGCAATCCACCCCGGTAAGTTTACAGTTGGAATCGGCCTCTAACTCCTGCAATGGTAATTTTAATGTAAAAGTACTTCCTTTTCCTACTTCGCTTTCGACACTAATAGTCCCTCCGTGTATTTCAACAAATTCCCTTACGATGGACAGTCCTATTCCATTCCCCTGGTTTACCAGGGTTTCCGGGGTTTCTGACCTGTAAAAACGGTCGAATATCACTTCCTGATCTTTTGGTGATATCCCGACACCGTTATCTTTAACACTCAGTACCATGCTTTTGAACGGTTTCTGTAACGCCGGATCATCCACTATTTCCACCTCTACGACCACTTTCCCTTTTTCGGGGGTAAACTTAAATGCATTGGACAACAGGTTGAATAATATTTTTTCCATTTTGTCCATGTCAAAAGAGGCGTGAAACTCTTTTCTCCCGGCATGGAAGCTGAGATCTATTTGTTTATTTTCGGAAATTACCTGGAAAGAATTGACAGATTGTTCTATAAACTTGATCAGGTTTCCCTGTGAAAGGCACAGATCGAGTGAATTGTGTTCGATTTTCCTGAAATCCAACAGCTGGTTCACCATATTCAGCAAACGCCGTGCATTTCGGTGTATAAGTTCAAGGTGTTTGTGCTGATCACTGTTTTCCTGCGAATTTTTAAGGAGTTTTTCCACCGGGGATAATATAAGGGCCAGCGGGGTTTTAAACTCATGGCTGATATTGGTCAGGAACCGGATCTTCATCAGGTCCAGATTGTGTAAATAATTGGCTTCCCGTCTTTCCTGGTCCAGCTGAAAACGCATTTTTTGCTTTTTCAGGGTCCTGTACCTGGAAGCGTATAACAAACAGGCAATACACACGAAATACAGGAAATAAGCTATGGGGGTTTTATAAAAAGGGGCCAGGACGGTGATCTCCATAGTTGCAAACTGATCTTCCGGCGTCCATTTCAGATCGTTGTTGGAAGCGAGTACCTTAAACTGGTACGTTCCGGGATCCAGGTTGGTATAGGTTACCCGTCTCATCTCCGAATTTCCTTCCTGCCATTCCTGGTCAAATCCTTCCAGTTTGTATTTGTATTTGTTCTTAGACGGATGGATATAATTCAGTGCTGAAAATTCCAGTGAAAAAAGATTTTCATCGTGTTTAAGCGTAATGTTTTCGGTAACGGACAAGGGCCCTTTCAGTAAAACCCGGCCATTGAGATATTGGTCCTGCTCCACAGGCTTGTTAAAGAGATAAAAAGAAGTGAAAACAACTTTCGGCACATCGGTGTTCTGGCCGATGTTTGACGGGTTGAACATATTAAACCCGTTAGCACCGCCAACTATGATATCGCCATTACTTGTTTTGTAATAGGAATTAACATTGAACACATTTCCCTGGAGCCCATCGCTCTGATCGTAATTCCGCACAAAAAACCTGCCTTCTTCCCAGCATTTTCTCACCATCTGGGAAAGTCCGAAGGAACTTGTGAGCCATAAATCTCCCTCATTGTCCTCCATGATTCCCAGGATATCATTTCCGGACAATCCGTCTTTACGTGAAAACGACAAAAAACCGTCCTCCTGTTCCCGGAATAAATTTAGCCCGTTATTCGTTCCTACCCAGATGTTTTCCCGGCTGTCTATATGAATGGACAGTATAGAATTACTATTTATAGTATTGGATTTATGAGGGTTATGTTCATAATACCTGTTTGCACCGGTCTCCGGGTTAAATACCTCTATACCGTTTCCGGTCCCAACCCAAAGATTACCATACCTGTCTTCGGTAATTGCCGAAACAAAATTGGTGTGCAGCGGGTACAGGCCGCCGTGATCTACCGAATGGTGAAATACTCCCCGATCCCTGTCAAACAAATCCAACCCACCGGTCAATGTCCCTATCCAGAAATTTCCCCTGGAATCTTCATACATCTTCCAGATATTGTCACTATTTATAGAGTCCGGATCATCCGGATCGTGTTTGTAATGCTTAAAAGTCTTGCCATTAAACCGGTTCAGACCTCCCATATAGGTACCTACCCACAAGGTGTTGGATGCGTCTAACAAAAGAGAGACCACCACATCGCTGCTAAGGCTGCCGGGATCATCCGGGTCATTTTTATACCGGGTATATTCTCCTGTGGACCTGTTCATATAAATCAGCCCTCCCCCATTGGTCCCGATCCAGAGGTTTCCGGACCGGTCTTCGGTAAAAGTATTTACATCGTCAAAAGGAATGCTTTTCGGATCTGAAGCGAGCTTCCTGTAGTGCGGAAAACGGATCAGGTTCGGGTGGTAGAAATCCAGCCCGGTTTTGAAGGTCCCCACCCAAATGATCCCTTCATTATCCTTGTAGAGCGAAGTGATACTATTGTGGGAAATAGTACTTTTGATCTCCTTATTCTGGGTTATATAGGTAACCGAGAAATCACTTTTATCTATAATATTAATACCCCCGTGATCTGTACCAACCCATATACTGCCTTTTTCCTCCTCCACAATGCCGCTGATCCGGTCGGAATTAAGCCTGGTTCCGTGGTGTTGTTTATGGAATACGGACAGACTATCTTTATCCGCATCGTAATAAAACAAGCCGTTGTCGCCGGTATAATAGATCCAGATATCATCATCCCCGTCAACAAATAGTTTGAATGCAGGTTTGGCGCCTTCCGGCAGGTTGGTTACCGCCCGGTTTAAAGATTTGACCCTATTCGTCTTATGGTCAATTTTTTTTATAATGCCTGACTGATCTACAAACCAGATGTTACCTTCGGAATCTTGTGATAAATTAGAGATATCCTGAGAAACAATTCTTCCCTCTTCCGGTGGAATAGTTACGGGTATGACTTTTTGGGTACTGCTCTCGTATTTTGTTAAAGTGCCCCGGTCATGAATAAACCAGTAATTATTGTTTTTGTCGTTGTAGATCTCCAGGACTTCGGGAAATTTTTGCATGCCGAGTTGCCTGAGGACTTCGCTTTGGTCACTGGTGAATTTTTCTGTTTCCGGGTTTAAAATATTAATCCCCGCAGTTGTTTGAACCCATATATTACCTAAAGGATCTCCGAAAATCTGCTTTATATCATTGTTTTTGTATACAGTGGCATCCATCCGGTCAAAACGAAAGACCTTCATTTGATATCCGTCGTAACGATTAAGCCCGGTGGCGGTGCCAATCCAGACAAAGCCGTTTTTATCCTTAAAAAGGCAATTTACAGAGCCCGGTGTCAATCCTTCATTAATGTCAATATGGGAAAAACGCGGTTGTGTAGGCAGCCGGCTTCCGGAGGAATCAAGGATGCAGGTAAACGCTGCTATAATGAAAAACAGGTACTTCAAAATATTATCGGGTTAAATTGTCAATCCGCTGCCAATATACAAATTCATCTATGGTTATGTCAAATTTCATTATTCTTAAGAACTGTCCGGTTATTCCTTTTAGCCGGACAGTCTTGTATATAAATCGACAGTAACCTTATTCTCACTTCCCGGTGGCCTGCTTCCTGTTCCTAATTTTCAGGAAAACCCGGATCGGCCTTTACCTCTTCTATCTGCAGGGTATGCCTTGCGCTATGTGCGGCAACGAACAATAAAGACTGGTAACCGTCTACTTTCCCGAAAGGGAATTCCACGACGTGATCCCGTAAATTTTCCATAGAAGCGTTTTCTATGTATTCCAAAACGGCTTTACGGCCCGTTTCCAGGTCCCGGATAGCGGTCTCCGGATCGGTATATTTGCCTTTTCCCTGGAGTTCCGCCGGGGCTTCCGCCTTTTGGCTCCGGTCGGTAATGGATGCTATGAGTTCTTCATCGGAAAATTTCACTTCGTCCTTTTCCTCCGGGTTGGCGGGACCTTCCAAACCTTTCAGGGCCATGCCCAACAGCATGCCTTCCGTAGTGACAATGTGTTCCAGGCACTGGCTTACGGACCATTTGTCTTTTGCGGGCTTGAATTGTAACCGGGTCTCACTCAAACCGGACACACTTTCCGCCAGATTATCTGCAGTTTGCTTAAAATAGTCGAGCAAAAATTCCCTGCTGCCGACGGCTATTGTTTTACGGGATTCCAGAATTTCCTTCAAATTGTTTAAACCGGTTGCCAGGTCGTCGCCGATCATCTTTTCAAAATCCATGAATACCATCGTCAGGTTCATCGGGTAGTTCATATGCCCTTCAAAACCCCATGTTACTTTGGTCTCGTTTTCCGTAGTGGCTTCGGTGGCCATGTATGCCGGCGAAACGGATTCGAACGGTTTAAAAAAGCGGAGTTCGAAATCTATTCGTTCTCCTTCCGTTATTTTTTTGATCTCCTGCTCGCCCGCCCCCACATCGTCTTTCTCACTGTTCCAGGCCGAGACAAACCCTTCGGTACCGTCTGTTCCGCTATACGTTTTTTCCATATCGGGATCCATCATTGCCCACGTGCTGTAATTATCCTGGTTTTTAAGGTATTTTACATAGTCAAAGACCTCCTGTTTGGGTTTTTGGATCGTAATATCACGCTCTACCGTATAGTCCTTTTTTACAAAAAGTGCCGCAATAAGTGGAATGGCAATTAAAATTGCCAACACCAAAAGGATTTTTTTAAGTGTTTTCATATCCTTGTTTTTTGGTTAATCCTCAAAATTAATGATTTTTCAATTCAATATTTTAACTTTTCTTTAGTATTTTTTTTAAGATTTAAAAAAGTTCACGAACTATAATACCGTAAGAGGCGACCCTTCCTAGGTGTTTATCCGTCTTTTTTATAAAAAGCCGTGTATGTTTTTTGTGTAAGGGAAAGTAAAAATGATAAGTAGCGGAGTTTAGTACATGACAAAATTAGATTTTGGCACTATTTGTCGGAAAATCAGTTTTACCCTACCCCTAAAGCCTGCCTGCCGGCAGGCAGGGGAACCCGATTTTCCTCGTCCCGATATTTATCGGGATCTCCCTTTAGGCGGTGCATTGATCCCGATAAATATCGGGACAGTCGAAATGGCCGGGGTCAAATCCCGAAAGCTTTCGGGAGAGGAAAATCCTGCAGAATTGAATTTTGTCATGTACTAAGGTAGCGGAGCTATTGCTAATATACAACACACGGAAATAAAGGATAATTTATGTGTTCAAGGTAAAAACCAAGCCCGGAATTTCCTGCCAAAAAACACCTTTGGGTGTGTAATGTTAAAAGGTTCTAATTTATTTTCTATAATTCCAGTTCCAGTTTCTCCCCGGTTTTACAAGCCTTATAAATAGCATCGATGATCTTCAGGTCTTTCACACCTTCTGCTCCGTCAACCGGTACAACAGGTTGTTTGTCTTCCAGGATAATCGCGGCCATTTCCTCCATTTGTACGGTCTGGTGAGTTACATGTGGCTTTGTTAATTCCCCTTTGTGTGTAAGCCCTTTTATAGGGCCGTAACCGGTGGAGGGTTGTAATTCGGCAAATCCTTTTTCGCCATTCAGGAAAAAGTGGTCCAGGTTGTTCATATTATAGGTCGACAAACAGGAAACGGCCGCTCCACCGGGGAAACCCAGCTGAAACAGGATGGTTTCGTCTACCCCTTCTTTGAATTTTACCGGGTCTGTCTTTTTTTCCTGTGCCGTTACCCAGAGGGGTTCTTCGCCTACCATATAACGGGCGCCGTTAATGGAATAAATACCTATGTCCATCAAAGCGCCACCACCTGCCAGTTCTTTATTCAGCCGCCACTGACCGGGATCACCGATACGGAAACCGCTCAGTCCCTGGAAAAAAAGTATCTTCCCAAATTCACCTTCATTTCGCATCCGGATGATTTCGAGAGTATTCGGTTCAAAATGCATGCGATAACCGACCAGTAGTTTCACATTCGCCTTCTCACAGGCATCTACCATTTCCTGCCCTTCCCTGGCATTTAAGGCCATAGGTTTTTCACATATAACATGTTTTCCGGCAGCGGCTACCCGCAACACGCCCTCATGATGAAGTGCATTCGGTGTAATAACATATACGGCATCAATATCCGGGTTATCTTTGATACTGTCGTAATTTTCGTAATTGTAACAGTTCTTTTCCGGGATATTGTACTTCGCCTGCCAGTCTTTGATCTTGGCAGGCGTTCCACTGATCACGCCGACCAGCCTGGCCCGTTTACAGGATTGCATAGCTTTGGCTACCCGGGTTCCGTAACTTCCGAGTCCCATAATGGCCACACGTAATACGGGCCTGTCATAAGGATCACTGCTAAAGTCGAGATAGTTTGAATAACCGTATAAGGATAAAAACGGTAAAGATACAGCCGAAGCTGCTATTTTTTGCAGGAAGTCACGACGTGGGTTCATAAGCTTAAATTCTTGATATACGTGCTAATTTAAGGAAAATAATATCCTTTTCCCATTCCGAATTACCTGTTTAACAATAATATTCCTCGATTTCGTTAAACGACAAACTATCTTACGACGGATACATGAATAATAGTCTGAAAATTATCCGTGCATCCGTGGCTGAAAATACTGTCCGAAGCAGGGTTTTAAACCCGAAATCCCGACCAATAAAAAACCGGCCACAAATCCAATTGCGGCCGGCTCCGGTATGAAATCAAACTAAGATATGGGGCTATTCTGCAAAACGGATACGGGCTACTACCGGCTGATGATCCGAAGGGTATCGTTGGTCTTTTGCATCGGTGAGCACTGCGTACTCCGACACTTTGAAATGCTTACTCACAAATACATAATCTATACGATGTTTCATAGGAGCTTCAAAGCGGAATCCGTTACTGGTTCCCACCGGGCCGTAAGGAGGAGTCTCTGTTATCGTATAGGAATCCCGCACAACAGCCTCCATACCAATAATCTGTTCCGTTTCCGGTGTAGAGTTAAAATCTCCGGTACATATTACCGGGGCATCCCCGGCAATCTCTTTGATCTTGCTCACCATCAATTTACCCGATTCCCGCCGTGCGATTACCCCCTGGTGATCAAAATGCACATTGAACACATAAAAGGTTTTATCGGTTTGCTTATCGGTTAATTTTACCCAGGAACAAATCCTGTTGCAACAGGTGGCATCCCAGCCCTTACCCGGTTCTTCAGGCGTTTCGCTTAACCAGAAGTTACCGGAGTCCGTCAGGGTAAACCGGTCTTTCCTGTAAAAGATGGCCGAATGTTCCCCGGCCTGCTTCCCATCGTCACGACCGGCTCCGAAATAGGTATACCCCGGTAATTCGAGCAGGTCTTCCAATTGATGTAAAAACCCTTCCTGTGTACCAAAAATATCAAAATCGTGATACCGGATCAGGCCCTTGACATTTTCCTTGCGATGCGACCAGGAATTGAGGCTATCCCCGGGGGTATCCATTCGTAGGTTATAACTCGCCACCCATATTTCTCCATCATGTTTACTTTGGGCAGATGCTGATATTGTCAAAAGACAAACAATAATTTTTAAAAATCTGATTTTCATCTCCAAATATATTTAACTAAACTACTATCGTTAGAAATCCATAGGTTTTTTATAGCAGACCAGAAGTCTGTTTTGCCACAGATACACGAATAATTTTCAGAAAAGATAATCCTATTATCCGTGAATCCGTAGCTAAAATTCATATAAACTTTTACCATCCTGGATTTTGCTCCAGTTTCGGGTTTTGCTCCAGATCTGCCTGGGGAATGGGATAAAGATATTTCCTATCCTGCCATTCCCGGTCGCCCGGGTTATACATAAGTTCCCCGGAAGTGCCGTTGGAAAGCCAGCGACGCCCCGCAGCGGTGTTGGGTGAAACATCTATCATCACTACGGAAGAATTAGAAGGTTCCGGCTGGTTTCCCTGATAGAAACACACATCCATAACACCGTCGCCATTCAGATCCTGTTCCCCTAATTGCGGAACATAAATCCCGTTCATCGGGGCTTCCTGAAAAAGTTCTCCTATGTGCCAGCGTTTCAGATCGTCCGGGCGCAATCCTTCAAAAGCCAGTTCAATAGTCCGCTCCCGCATGACTTCCAGCAATACCGGATCGGTAAATTTCCCCAGGTAATAATCTACCAGGTACGGATCGGCCTCTGCTGGCATGGTGGTAAGCGTAGGGCCGGTAATACCTGCACGTTGACGCAATTCACCAATGGTGGAAGCCCACTCCGCATCGTTCATTTCTCCCAGTTCGGCCAGGGCTTCTGCCTTGTTGAGTAATACTTCTCCCCAGCGCATGATGATATGGGCATTATCGTTAAGGCTTTCATCGTCATAAGGAAAGCGTTCGTCATAACACCATTTGATAGGTTGATACCCTGTCCAGGATTGACTAAGGTTCGGGGGAGCGATGACAGGGACACCATTCTCAGTACGGTGATAATCCCCCAGGCGGACGGTTTGTTTCAAACGCAGGTCGCGATCTTTTACCTCCTCTACAAAAGGCATCGTTTCATAGTCAGGATCGGCCGTAAACGGTGTACCATCCAGTTTGAGATAAATATTCACGAATTGACGGGTCAACGCCGGGCGACTGCCATAGGTGGGACTGATAAAACGCCTGTTTGCCGAACTGAATACCTGCAGGGACGGATCTAATACCACGGCGAGCAGCGTTTCATCGGTATAAGGAGTACGTGTAATGAACAACTCTCTATAAGACAGTTCATTATTAGTCCCCTCATGCAGGGTAAATCCGCTGATGTCATTAGCTTCATTTATCACTTCCCTGTACCAGGCGCCAGCTGTGCCCTGCATACCGTAATCCGTGTGATACTTACGGAACGAAGCTTCGTACAGGCATATCCGGGTCTTGTAGGCCCGGGCTACGTTTTGCGTAATACGTGTGCAGGAAGGGTCATTCGTGAGGGTAATATTTGCAATGGCATAGTTTAAATCTTCCAATACCTTATCCATCACTTCAAACCTGCTATCCCTGGGAGCATTTAAGGTCAGGGTATCAGTGACATCAATCGTCCGATCTACCCAGGGTACATCCCCAAAACGTTTTACTTTATCAAAGTAAAATAACGCCCGGAAGAAACGGGCCACGCCGATGTAATATTCTTTTTCGTTTACCTCGCTTTCCTCTGCGTTTTCAATAAAATAATTGATATTTCGCAACTTCGTCCAATCCCATCCATCGCTGGTAACAGGGCTCAACGCATTGGGAGTAAGATAGGTATCCACTCCGTTACGGGCTACAAAGTCCGAGGTGTTGTCTATGGCAAACACGCCCTGATCCGGCCCGGGCAGGATATCGTAAAACGAGTTAACGTACAGTTCCATTCCGCTCTCGGACCCGAATACGGCATCTCGTGTAGCGGTCGCCACCGGAGTCTCATCCAGGTCACAAGCGGAAAAAGACACCAGGATTAAAGCAGCTAAAAAGTAATCAAATAGTTTCATATACTCTATTTATTTTTTCAATGATCAGATGATTAAAAGTTTATGGATAATCCAAAAGAAACGGCCTTCAGCATCGGGTAATTATAACCATCCCCACTGGTTCCGCCACTCAGATCCCGGTCCGAACCATAAATATTGGTTACATCCGTATCTTTTGTCCATTTGTACAGCGGCGACCAGGTCCACAAATTCTCGCCGGACATATAGATCTTAACATCCGTGGCACCGAACCTGGACACGAAGTCTGCCGGCAAAGTATACCCTAACTGGATATTCCGTAAACGGATGTATGCCACATTCTGTATGTGTCTGTCATTAGGTTGATCGTTTAACTGGCTGTATCCGACAAGGCGGGGCAGATACGCATCGAAATTGCCCAGTTCTTCGCGGTACATATTGTTTTCCTGCCAGCTCGGGTACGGGTTATACGGACGATTGTACTGCCCCCAGAAACGCGATTCGCTTGACGGGAACCAGTCCTGCTTAAGCACACCCTGAAAAAATGCTGAAAAGAAGATCCCGTTCCAGTCCCCATCCAGGTTAATGCCATAAATGTAACGCGGTTCGGAATTACCGATAATGGTTTTATCACCGGGGTTATCTACCGTATTTTCACCGTGGTAGATCACATCGTCTCCATCCAGGTTTTTATACTTGATATCTCCTACATAATTTCTCCTGGTATTGGTGCTCTGCACATTGGACTGACTGGGTGAATTGGCAATTTCTTCCTCCGAACGAAAAAGCCCTTCTACCTGATAGCCCCATATTTCACCTATACGTTGTCCTTCGTAATAGTCGGTGAGTATTTTGCGTTCGTTGTTATACTTGGTAATGACGGCCCAGGAATCCGACATCATCAGTCGTATTCCATAGTTGAACGGTTTGCCGCTCATATAAAACCGGTCTTTCCAGTTCACGGAGATCTCCCACCCGGTAGTTTCCAGGTCCGCATAATTACCCTTGGGTACACCCGTACCGAATACCGCCGGCAAAGTGGGCCCGGTAGTAAACATGTCTTTGGTCCATCTGCGATACAGGTCCCCGGTAAACGTCAGGCGATTGTTGAGCATGGCAAAGTCCAGGCCAATATTACCTGTGGTGGAAGTTTCCCAGGTGAGTCCCGCAGGCACTACTCCCGGCTGGCCGGTCTGCTGCGGACGTACGCCGTTAATAATACGGCCTGACTGGGAAATGGAAAAGTTTTCCGTAAACGAATAGGCATCGATATTCCCGTTACCCAGGGAGCCGTAAGAAGCCCGTATCTTTACATTGGACAGTATCTTCGGGTCCGGTTTCCAGAACGGTTCTTCGGAGAGCCTCCAGCCCACGGAAGCCGAAGGGAAAAAAGCCCATTGCTCATCGGTAGGGAATTTGGAGGAACCGTCATAACGCCCGTTAACTTCGAGCAAATAACGCTCTTTAAAGTTATAGTTCACCCGGAAAAAACCTCCTGCAATCCGCCATTTCTGGAAGCCTCCTTGGGTAGTTATACTTTGTCCCAATGCGAGATTAATGTCATCCGCATCTTCATAAACGATCCCGTTACGACGGGCCGTAAGGTTCTTATACTCGGATTGTTCGTAATTAAACCCGACCAACAGGTGAAAATTGTGTATATCGGAGAACGACCGGGTATAATCGGCATACATATTGGTAGCAATATATTCCGTGGTCTGCCTGCGTTCCTGTATGTCATTGGTATTGGTACCTGTGTATCCTATAACCCCTTCGTAACGGCTGTAAGGCACCTGTACCCGGTTCTGATTGGTCCCGACATCTGTGGTCTGGTAGGTGAAATTTCCTCTGAGAATAAGGCTCTTATCCAGGAATTCGGCCTTCGCGGCTATCTGGTTCTTTAAAAACCGGCGTTCTGTATCGATCCCGTTACGGCCTATGAAATAATCTCCCACCGTATAGGCTGCGGGGAACGTAAGCGTACCGTCAGGATTCTGAAGAGGGGCCAAAGGGTGGCCTTCATCGGCCATGTTCCGCCAGATACCGCTCCCCTCCCCTACGTTCAGGGGCTGGTGGTAATCCATCTTTGAAAATTCCATGTTGTTCTCCATGGAAAGCCAATCATTGAGCTGGATATTTCCCTTAGCTCTCAGGTTGTACATTTTATAGTTATCGGAATTGTATTCGAACAATCCGTCCTGCCCGTTATACCGGCCACTGAGGTAAAAGGCAGCCTTGTCGTTCCCGCCGGAGAACGTCAGGTTGTGGTCCTGGGCCATAAACTGATCTTTCATCAATACATCATACCAGTCCGTATTGTAGAAATAGATGTATTCTCCCGTTTCCGGATCGATGTCAACGCGTGGCAGGGAGGGATCTTCCCACCGGCGCTTGATCTCTTCTAAATACTCGGGAGAAAAAGCCAGCGTTTTGTTTATTGCCGTAGGAGTGTTGCCGTTATCATTCCAGTTGGACCAGGCATCGTTGAAATTCTTGGCCCAGGGATAGGATTCCGTAATATTGTCCGGGACGGTTGTAGGCGATTTGATGGAGTAATTGGTGGAATAACTGATAGAAGTTTTTCCTTCTTTAACAGATTTGGTGGTAATCAATACCACTCCAAATGCCGCCCGGGCACCGTAGATAGAGGCCGAGGCTGCATCTTTCAATACGGATACACTTTCTATATCGTTAGGATTCAGCATTCGCGGGTCTCCTTCCACACCGTCAATGAGAACGAGAGCGTTTCCTCCCTGTCCAATAGAGGTTGTACCCCGGATATTGAAACTGGGGGATTGTGTGGGTTTTCCGTCCAGCATCCGGATATTGAGGTTGGGAACTACTCCTACCAACCCTTGTGTTATATTCGGAATGGGACGATTCTGGAATACTTCGCTCCCCACCTGGTCTACGGCGCCGGTGAGATTTACTTTACGTTGTGTACCGTAGCCTACAACGACCACTTCGTCCAGGGCCGTGTTGTTTTCTTTTAAAACGATCTCCAGGACGGGCTGGTTATTCACCTTTATCTCCTGCGACTGATACCCCAGATAAGAAACCTGCAATACGGCATCCGGTCCGGAAACCCGGATAGAAAAATTACCGTCAAAATCGGCTGTTACCCCGTTGCTTGTCCCTTTTTCCAATACGGTAGCTCCGGGTAACGGTGTACCGGTATCATCGGTTACCGTACCGGTTACATCCATTTGCTGAAGTGTATTGCCGGGCGGTGTTGTTCCGGAAGTCACGGCATTGTGAATAATAATATTGTTTCCCTTTACCGTAAATTCAAACCCGGCTTCTTTGCCAAGTTGTGTCAGGATGGTCTTTAACGGTTGGTTTTTATAAACAGTGTTATACTTTTTCCTGTTCTTTATCACAAATTCGCCATAGGAAAACTGCGCATCCGTTTTTTTACTGATCTCGGAAAAAATCCGGACAAGGGTAACATCGTGCAGATTAATGCTTATTTTTGCTTCTTCGGTGTTTTTCTGCTTTATAGCATGTGATGTGGAGAACATCAATAGAAAAGTAATGGTATATGCTATTTTATACCTGAGTTTTTTTAAGCTCATAAAATTAAGTGTTGTTGTTTTTTGACTATTTACTTCGACGCTTTCTGAAAAGAGCCTGTTGACGCAGGCTCTTTATACCTTCGGATCATTTGTTTTTTTCTACCATTATCATATTGTTTTGTGTTTTAGTTAGTTTGACTTCATTGATCAGGTTTACCCGGCTCATGATATCTTCCGGTTGTTCGTTTTTATTTAATGTTATGGATATCAATACTTTTTTAGATTCCTGGTTTTCAAAAACCGTTTCGATATCGTATAATGCATGCAGCACTATGCATAGATCTTCTATGGTAACACCGTTCAGTTCTATTTTATCCTTTTGCCACAATGTATACAGTGAAGCGTTTACCTGTTTTTCTTCCAATTCTCCGGATTTAAGCCTATACACTCCCTGCCTGCCTGCCGTAAGGTTGACCGTATCTTTTGCGTGATACACCTTAACCTTCCCTTCGGATACGGTAACGCTTACCGATGCACTGTTTTGCTTAATATTGAACCGGGTACCTACCACTCTTGTATTTAGTTCTCCTGTTTTTATGAGAAATGGTTTCAGAGGATCCTTAGCTACCTTAAAAAAAGCCTCCCCGGTTAATTCTACATTCCTGTCAGCCTTCCCGAATTCATCGGTATACACTATCCGGCTGTTCCGGTTCAAGGTAATTACCGAGCCGTCTTGTAAGGTGATCTCTTTCGGTTGTGATGATTCGTTATATACTACAATGCTTTCGGGAGTTCCGGCCAGGTAAAATATGCCATATCCCATACCTATTAAAAACACTACGGAAGCTGCAATTCGTGTCCAGGAGAAACGAACCGGGGAGATGCGTTTTTTAATACCGGTATAAATTTCATTTCCTATTATATGTTTATCCCTGATATGGGCCACCTTCCCCTTGTTTTTATCCAAAAAGAAATCTTCGAACTTTTCGATATCGTTTATTTCCTGCTCTGTGGCCTTTCCTTCAAGGAATCTGTTCAATAGTGTTTTAAACTGTTTTTCTGTCATCAGGTATTCTTTGTTGTGTATATATACCGGGAGTTTCAATTTACCCCTACGCATATAAAATTGTTAATCATTACATAACACAGGAGAGCCAAAAGCCCTTTTCCTGTTTACGTTATCTTAACGATCGTTGCGTTTTATGTTTACGTTGTGAAGTATTCGAGAATGGCTGCAAATAAAACGGATAATGGAAAGGCAGGCCTTTTTTTGAGTAGTTTAAAAGCCCGGGTAATATGATTTTCGACCGTATTTTCGGAAATTCCCAGTTCTTCGGCGATTTCTTTGTTCTTCAGGCCGTCCAACCGGCTCAGTTTAAAAACTTCCCTGCACTTATCGGGCAGTACAGCTAGTTTTTTGTCCAGAAGTTCTTTCGTTTCCTCCAAACTCAGGACAGGGCTGTCCTCGGCACCATCTTCATTGTAAACGGTTTGTAAAGCCTCCAGGTGAGACTTTTTCAGTTTGGAATCCCGCAGTTCTTTGAATACCCGGAACCTCACCGCTTTATACAAATAGGCTTGTATATTGTTGTTTTCGATGTCCTGTCTCCTCTCCCAGAAGTTCATCCAGACATCCTGGACCATATCTTTAGCCAGGGTTTTATCTTCAAGTAAGGAAAAGGCATAATTATACAACGGCTCCCAAAGTTGTCCGAAAAGCTTATTAAAAGCCTTTTCATCAGAAGCTTTAATCTGCTCTACATAAGTACTGATTATAGCAGACTCCCTTTTCATTCCACAAAGGAATAAAAATTTGTACTAAGCCAACTTTAAGAAAATGTAAAATAGTGAATTTAAGGTATTGGTTATTCGGTTACCTGGTTATTAAGGGGCTGGTATATAAAGGGATGTTACCACGCACTATTCCGTATAAGTTTGTTGAAGTTATCCGCCATGACTACTATCACAAATAATGCCTGGTCCTAAATAATCTGTATCGATTATTTAGGACCAGGCATTATCCGGAGAATTTTTATTTGTTTCTTTACTTCAGCTTCCCTTTTATATTTCTACCATTCCTTTTCTTCATCCCCCGGAATTTTCCGGCGTTTGTTACCAATTTGAAAGGCCCGGGATATATTAAATCCGAAGTGGATATCTCCTTTAAAGAAATCATCTGTCGTCTCCGTGATAAACGACTTTTCGATCATGGTAATGGCATTGGAGACCATGAGCTGGAATACGTGTCCGCCTGTTTCTATGTCCACACTCAAAGCAAAGGCATTTTTGGTGTCCACGGACTTTAAGGGGTTAATCGTGTAAAAATATTCGGCGTTGACAGACACTCTTTTGCTCAGTTTATAACGGCCACCTGTACCTACGGCAAATATATCATGAGGATCGGCATCTGTTTTTACCGAATTGCGGTGTACGTATGTCGGAGAAAGTTGCAGCGACAGGTTTTCGTTAAATTTCCGGGCGATGAGTACCTGGGTGGTATAAAACAAACGGTCACTGAAATCGGGCTTGTCTTCCGGGTCGTAATCCTTTAGTGTTTTCCAGGCAACACTGCCGAACAGGGACACACTTAACGGAAACGGTTTTTCTCCCGTGGCCTGCTTGAGAAGTTTGTATTTCGCAAAGCCGTCATAAGTCTTCTCAAAAGAACTCCTTCCTATACCGAACATCAGATCATCGGTTAAGGCGTATTCCAGGGCAAAGCGGATATTGGAATCATCCAGGCCGAACAATTCGTCTATACCGTCATTGATCCGGCCGAAGCGGTGGGAAATGAGAAATTCCAAAACGCCTTTTTTCCGGTTTTCTATGGAATGGCCGTTAATGATCCGGGTGCCTTTGAATGCAGCACTTACGTATTCTTTATTTTCCGGAGTTTCTTCGTCCAGTATCTCCATAAGGTCCTGGGCAGATACCTGGGTATAAACACACAGGAAGAGCAATATGAATATTGTTTTTTTCATTGATTTCAAATAGGTTAAAAGTTTTTATTTAATGTGCCTATGCGATAATGTGCCGTGCAAATCGGTCAACCGGTTAATAATGCGAATTAAGGATTGATATTAAACCTTTATAGCCTTCAGAGGGTATACGTTGTTATGATTTAGTTATTGGTTATTGGGTTATTTGGGCAATACCTATAGATTTAGTAACTCAATAACCTAATAACCGGATTGAAAAACCGCAATTAATTGATCTTTAGCCAAAACAAAAATCTGACCCTTAATTCGATCATTAATTGCCCCATTGGCTCATTGACTAATTGGCACATTAATTATACGGCAGGTGTTTAAGCTTAAAAGAAACCTCTACTTCCCTGGCTATATTGTTGCGTACAATGGCCGGTATTTTTATGTCGTAGTCTGCAACGGTTATCATAAACTTTCCTTTCAGGGTCACCGTATCGCCTTCCATATCGGTTTTAGCTTCGATTTCCACGGGTTTTGTAATACCGTGAATCGTCAGTTTTCCCTTTACCTCTGCCACGTGATTGTCTCCGGAAAGGACTTCCTTTAGGTTGTATATCTTTCCTGTAAAAGTCGCTTTGGGAAACTTATCGGACTCTACATAATTCTCATTGAAGTGTTCCTGCATCAGGGCTTTTTCAAAAACGAAAGATTTCATCAGTATGCTTATGGCGACTTCTCCGGAAGAAAGATCTATTATACTCAGCACCTGTTTATTCTCCGCCTGGATATCTTCTACCGGGGTGTGGGAATAAAAAGAGATCTCTCCCTGCCTGGTAAGATATTTTTCCTGGGAAAACAACACGGAATTACAACTTATAAAAACCAGTAGTATTATGAATCTGATATACATTTTGTTTATTTATTAGTTTTAACTGCTGATCACTACTCTGACCAGGATAACATCGAGCAGGAAGCCGGTGCATATTCCTTTGACCTCTATCTTTTGTCCCTTATGCAGGCCAAGTACCTTTTTATTTTCCGTAGGATACATATTGCATATGATGTTCTCTACGGAATTTTCCAACCCGAGGGTGATAACACTGTTGCCATCGGTTGCACTGATGTCTTTTATAACTCCTTCTACCTGTATAATCTTGTCCAGGTACAAACTATTGGCACCTGTTTCATCGGTTTTAAATGCTTCTATCAGGGTGGTTGCCGTAAGGGTATAGTCCGGATCAGCCCTATGTACATCGGTATGGGGTTTGTTATACAGTTTCATAAAGACCAGGGAACCTATTAAAGCGCCCGCAGCTATAATTATGCCCGAGATATAGACAGAACGTTTTACTTTATTCATAAATTTCCAGTTTTAATTGTCCGGAGCTCCGTTGTCTACCCAACAGCCTATCATGGCAATTTCCTCCGAAGTCAATGATCCCTGCAATGGCATTATCCTCGCCTGGGTAAGCTCCTTAATCTTTTCGGCATTGTTCTGTACCACGGTAAAATCGCGGAAATCGAGCGGATGCCCCGAACCGTTGTGGCATTGTATGCAGCTATTGTCTATTACAGGCCTGATCGCGGTGGTGAAAGAGATATCGGGATCGCATGGAAACTGTTCCATATCCTCATTCTCTACATTATACTCGCAGGAAATCATACCAACGGCAAGCAGAACAAAGGCCGACACACGGTTTCTTTTTATAATTTCTGGTATCATGGGTCATTAAAATAAAATGAAGGGGAAAGGAAATTGTTTCCATTCCCCCTTTTTTAAAATTATTTGTTCTATCCTTCGTCGGTTGCTTCCGGGGCTTCGCCGGATTCCGTGTTCACTATGGGCCATACTCCCGGACCAGGAAAGCTGATTCCCTTGTTATCGCCTTTGGTTTCATCTTGTCCGAAATAATACAGGGGCCATCCTTTATAAGTCAATTGATCGCGCTCTCCGTGGACACTGATCGTGTTAAAATCGTCAGCATTCAATATACTGGGAAGCCTGTCCAGGTCTATATGAAAGATCGGCCACACGGCATCATTGGAGAAATCCTCGTTCGTATAGGTATTATTATCCCTGGTATCCGGCGCAAATGCGTAAAGCGTGTTCCCTTCGGCATCGGTTATGTAAAAAGAATCGCCATTGCCTTCCACATATGCTCCGTTTTCGTTTATAATGTAGTTTTTGCCGTCATGACCTACCAGTTGAGCGTGAACGTACATCAGCGAATAATCGGGTTTGGCAACATACCATATATCGCCTACCCCGTCTCCGTTAACATCTCCGGCGTCACTGTCATTCGCAAAATAATATAACGGCCATCCCTTGTATGTGGTCTGTTTTGTCCCGTCTTCCCGTGTTATGGTTGCAAAGTCATCTGCATCCAATCCTTCATCCACGGTAATGTCTTCGGTATAAAATACGGGCCAGACACTCAGGCATCCTCCCGTACAGGTTGAAGCCGCCCGGGAATCATCGGAGAAGAAATACAAGGTCATCCCCTCGCTGTCGGTAAGCATCGTTCCATGTTCGGAATTTTCTGTCAGTTCAATAGTGTTCCCCGTAGGTTCCGGATCCGGTGTGGAAGGGGAATCATCATCACTGCTACAGGAATAAAGGGCTGAAATTGCAGTTGCAAACAAAAATAAGGTTTTTTTCATGGTGTAAATTTGTTTTAAATTCGACACATCAAATTAACTGAAATCAAATGTATTACATATAATAAATTTGAACGAGAGGGAAAAAATAGCCGATAAAAAGGAAAAAACCCGATTAAAAAACCCGATGTAAATAATCTTTTGGTTTAATTTGTTAATAATTTCTTAAAATCCGTATTTTGCACGCCGTAAAATACTACCCTTTATATGAAAAAAGATCAAGTTTACTTTTTTACTTTCTTAGGCCTGGCTATCGTAACCTTTATCGTAGGCTATTTTAGCATGAACTACCTGCTGGAAATATCTACCAATCATTTTTTGCAGACCCAGATAGAATCTAGCAAACGGGAAGCGAGTGAGGTTTCCTCCCTGGTACAGTATCAACTGGAGAACGGCCTGTCTAAGGAGCAGGTGATAGACAACCTGCAAAGGAGCCTGGAGAATACGAGTATGGAATCGGGCTTTGTTTGTATGTTCAACTGGTCGGGAGTTGAGATCTGCCACCCTGACCCGGAAAAAATAGGACAGCAGATAATTCCTGAAGAATCCTTTGTTCAACCTGCTGTGTATGCCGAACCGGACTCTTATGACCTGTACAATCTCCTGAAGGAAAAAAAAGAAACAGGCGGTATCCGGGAATTTTCGGATGAAGGAAGGGATTCGGAGATTATTTACCTCTATCCGGTGAAAAATACGGACTGGATTATCGCCGCCCATGCCAACATCAACCATATTAAAGGGCGAATGCAGACGCTCAAGAGCAATTTTATCCTTGCTTATGCCGTGTCCGGTATGCTGATCGTACTGATGTCCCTGTTTATGGTGCGCCTTATCAGCGGGCGTTATGAAAAGAGATTGGAAATAAAGAACGAAGGACTGTCCAGGGAAATCGTCACCCTTTCCAAACTGAATCACGATCTCATCCTGTACAAACAAAAAGTGGAAGATAAAGAAAATACAAAGGAAAACGATCCGGAAGAGGGCGCGGAGAATAATTTTGTTAAAAAGAGATTGTTGACGTATGTGAAAGATGAAATCGTCTCCATAGAACCGGATAATATAGCCTTTATATACATGGAGAATACCGTTACCCATATTTGCTGCGGGGACGGCAGGATCTTTCACAGTAACAACAGCCTTGAAGAAGTCTTCTCCGACCTGGACAGTGCCCTGTTTTTCCGGGCAAACCGACGTTTCATCCTCTCTATTAACAGCATTGACAAAATCTACAAATACGGGAACAATCAGTTGAAGATAGAAGTCAGCCCCAGGTCCCCGATCGATATTGTTATAAGTAAAAATAAGGCTTCGGAATTCAAGCAATGGTTAAGGGGGTAAAAGGATGGTTGATTAATACCCCCGGCGGGCCATCCTGATAACCCAGGGCGAATTGTTTCAAATCTCAAATAGTTCGTAATGTCGGGATGCTTATAGATAAAGTTAGCATCCCCCGTACAAAAGTTGACGTTCCCCGTACAAAAGTTGGCACCCCCCGCACAAAAGTTGACATCCTTCCTGCAAAAGTCGGCATCCCCCATACAAAAGTTGACATCCCTCATGCAAAAGTCGGCATCCCCCGTACAAAAGTTGACATCCCTCCTGCAAAAGTTGGCATCCCCCGTACAAAAGTTGACATCCCTCCTGCAAAAGTTGGCATCCCCCGTATAAAAGCTGGCATCTCTCCTGCAAAAGTCGGCATGCCCCGTATAAGAGTAGGCATTCCAACCAGCTAAATCGGTAACTCCATAGAAAAACAGATTCGAATTGCACCCTATGTATTTCGGGGACATCCTGTACTTTAGTTTTGAAATCGTATAGCAGACGGAAATTCCGGCATGAGAGGAAAGAATAACTACTGCTGCTTCCCATTGCCCCGGCTCTTACCTGTATCTCAAGAATTTATATACTGTATTCTCAGCTATTCCATTTCCACACCTGAAATTCCTTTCAGGCTTGGTATTACTTCATTTACAGAACCGTCTTCGTTAAACGTCAGGCTGTCTATACATACTTCCCGGTGAAAACCTGCCGCTCTTCCCATTCGCTCTCCGCCGGGCCTGGTGAAACGATGGTAAACAATATACCACTCGTCTTTTCCGGGAACCTGTATCACCGAGTTATGCCCGGTAGCGAGTATCCTGTTTTTTTCGTCTTTCCGGATGACAATATTGTTTTTCGGTATTTCCAATGGCCCCGACGGACTGTTGGCCGTAGCGTATCTCACCTTGTAATCCGGGCTACGGGTATCGTCTTCGGACCACAGGAAGTAATATTTGCCATTCCGGAAAAACACTTCGGTTCCTTCACGAAATGTTTCATCGGGTGTTATGACTTTTACAGTCTCCTTTTTTACGGACATCATATCTTCATTCAATTCTGCTACGGCCATAAAACCGTTCCCCCAGTACAGATAATTCTTTCCGGTTTTCGGATCTGCAAAAACATCCGGGTCTATATTCTGACCGTTCTTTACTCCTTCGGGGAATTCGGAGATCAAAGCTTCTCCCTTATCCCTAAACGTACCGAAAGGTTCATCGTTTACGGCAACGCCAATCTGTTGCCCTGCGGTATAATAGTAATAGTATGTATAAGCCCCGTCAACTTTTTTCTCTATCATCGCGGGAGCCCAGGCATTACGATCGGTCCAGGAAACATCTTTTCGGAGATCGAGGATTGTTCCTTCGTCTTTCCAGTTTACCAGGTCTTCGGAAGAGAATGTTTTAAAATAAGTTCCGGACCAACTGTTGAATCCGTCACTGGTGGGATAGAGGTAAAACTTCCCGTTTTTTTCGGAATATATGATCTCGGGATCGGCATAATAGCCTTCTACTACAGGATTATTAGCTATCTCCGCGATAACTTTATAAACTTCGGTCGTACCGCCGAAACCCAATTGGTAATCCACGCTTCCATTGGTAAAATCCCGGGGCCCTCCGGGCTGTATTTCCGTACCAGGAAGTGTTACAAAACCGGGGTCGAATGCGGACACGTCCTGCCCCGCCTTTACCGGCAGATAAATGCTTTTTTCTTCGCTATTTACTACTATATTATTGGTTTTGATCGCCGGGTTTGAAGCAGTTAAAACCGGGGAAACATCACGGGACGGAAATTTTTGAAGCAAGTGTTCCAACTCCGCCTGTGTGATCCGGATAACGGTACCATGCCGGGGATGGAAATTCATGGATACCTGCTCGTCCACGACTTCGAATTCTTTAAGATCTGTACTTTTGGTAAACTGGTACTCCCCGCTGGTATAGACATCATACATTAAAATATAGGCATCGGAACCGATCAGTTTAAATACCCCGGAACCTTCCACCGCTTTATCCGTCTGGTCCACATTGCCCGGTTCCGGCTTATACCCGGAGGTCAGCGAATCGGAAATAGCAACTTTTATTCCTTTATCCGTATCTCCTTCGGTCTTGTAGAACAGGTAAAACTTCCCATCTTTTTTAATGATATCCCCGTCAATACACGCTTTTTCGGCAGGATTGAAAAACAATTGTTTCGGGGCTTCTTCCAAAGCGGTGAAATCTTCATTGACATAGGCGTAATAGATCTTGTCATAGCTATCCGGCTCCAGCATGGAAAAATAGACCATGTATTTTCCTTTGGCCTCATCATAGATGGTCTGGGGTGCCCAAACCCGGTGGACTTCCGAAAATTCCGGATAGGTTTCCGGAATATCAATTACGGTGGCAGACCAATCCATGAGATCATCGGACTTCATTAAAACCATAGCGGTATTGCTCCAGCCGTTTTTGGTCAGCAGGTCCGTAACTACCATATAAAAGCCACTGTTATCATCTTTGCGAAGAATGTGCGGATCGCGTACACCTCCTGTAGTACTTATTTTTTCGGAAGCAATGATGGGTTCGTTATTGTTCAAGGCGTAATAGTTGTAACCGTCTTTGCTTATAGCATAGCGGATGGCCTCCTCTTTTCCGCCATTACCTGTAAAATACGTAAACAAGTAAGCCGAATACCCATCGGCTTCTTTATCAGTCTGGCAGGAAATAAAATTTAAAAGAAGAAAGGCGGACAGGACAAACTTCATGCAGGAACGTAAAGTCTTGTTCATAATCAAATGTTTTTTGGTTTTCGCTGGTTTTAAGTGTCAAATATACGATTAAAAAATATACTGTTGTACCCCATTGATTTTTTTCAATCCGCCCTTTATCCGTTATTATTTCAACAAAGTAACCGTATAGGAATAGCTATAGGAATTGTCTTCCAGGCGATATGGTTTATGCGGATATCTACCCCAGCTGTCATCGCCGCCCAGGCCGCGTTGCTTGTAATCTACATGCAGGAATACCTTGTCCTGTACATTCAGGTCGGCAGGATGGCGCTGAGACTTGCGTTCTCCCGGGTCCAGATCTTCGGTAGCAATGTTCATGGCGCTGAACCCTAAAGGCTGCTCCCCGGTAATCTGAACTCCATTTCCCGTTTTATTTTTCAGCCGCAGCCAGCGAACATCGGTCTTATACCCGGACTCCTGCGGACGGATATATCCCCAGCTAAACTGGTTTGCTACTTTGTCTTTATACGTTCCGACGAAGGAAGCCGTATTCCGATCGGCATAATTTTCCCAGGGGCCTCTGCCGTAATATTCCAGGGCATCATAGGCTCCCGGCAAGATCATACGCATCCCGAAACGCGGGAGTTCGGGAAGTTCCTTGTCCGAATCCAGACTGGCAGTCACCTTGATATCCCCATTGTTTTCCAACAGATAATGTACGGTATAGGGTACCTCTACTCCGGCTAATTGGTAGGTAACGGTAATGGGCTGGCCTTTTTCCGTTTTCTTACCGACTTCCACCTTAACTACTTCGGATTGATTTGTTGCCGTTTTCCAGGCTTTCAGTTTTTCCGGCATCCTGTTTCCGAAATCATTATCGGTAGGAGCCCGCCAGAAATAGGGTTGCGGGAATGCCGATATGGGGCCTTCCGAACTACCGGTGGTATGATAACTTTCAAATGTTCCTGTTTCCGTATTGAAAGTTCCTTCTACCCGGCCGGTGGTAAAGGCAAGAAGATTTCCTTGCTGTTTTATCTTCAGTGTACCTGCGGTATTGCCACGGGGATGGTCAAAGAAAGAATTCTTTCCCACTTTAAACTCCTCCCTGGCAACTTCATGCCCGGCAGGGATTATCTCGTCTGCCGTTTTGGTATGGGCGAATACCTGCAAAAAATATTCTTTATCCTCCTGCTCCGGAAGATCGATATGTACGGTTGCGGAGGTATTCGGAGCCGCTTCGACATTAAAGGTTCCCGTTTTTACCATTTCCCCGTCGGCCATCAGTTTCCATTGGAAATCAAAATTGTCGAGGTTAGTAAAATCGAACTCATTTTGTATACCTATGGTATTGCCTTCCAAAGTAAACCGGATATTCTGATATACTTTCTTAACTTCCATGAGCCCGGGATGTGGTTCCCGGTCGGCAGTTACCAGTCCGTTGGCATTAAAATTCTCGTCGTTTTGCAGATCTTCTCCTCCGAGATCACCTCCATAGGCCCAAAACTCTTTTCCATCCGCAGTTTCTGCTTTCAATCCCTGGTCTACCCAGTCCCATATAAAGCCGCCCTGCATATGGGGGCTGCTGTCTATAATATCCCAGTATTCCTGAAAATTCCCGGTACTGTTTCCCATAGCATGGGCGTATTCACACATGATAAACGGGCGTTTTTTGGTATTGTCTTCCGCATATGCTTTCATGTGGGCCATCGAAGGATACATGGGGCAAACAATATCGGTATTGCGGTTTTCTCCGGCTTGTTCAAACTGTACCATTCTCGTGGTGTCGCGTTTTTTAATCCAATCGTAACCATCATAGAAAACCGGTCCGTTCCCGCTTTCGTTACCGAGCGACCAGATGATAACGGACGGGTGGTTTTTGTGAAATTCCACCATACGCTGCATACGGTCCATATGTGCCGGCGCCCATTCTTCGAGATAAGCCGGATGTTTTGATTTATCAAAGTTCGCCTGCCATTCCGCACCCATACCGTGTGTCTCGATGTTGGCTTCGTCAACGACATACATACCGTATTCGTCTGCCAGGTCGTAGATATAGGTATCGTGCGGATAATGGCTCATCCGGATGGCATTGATATTGTTCTGCTTCATCACTTCCATATCCTTACGCATCATCTCACGATCAGGCACATGTCCTTTTATTTCATGATGTTCGTGCAGGTTTACTCCTTTGACGGTAACGGGCTCCCCATTGATGGTCAACCGGGCATCTTTGATCTCGACTTCCCTGAACCCGGTTCTTCCGGCCAATGCGGCAACTTCTTTATTGTTTTGATCTAAAAGACTTATAGTATATGCATAAAGGTTAGGATATTCCCCGTTCCATTGTTCGACTTCCGGGATTATCTTTTGGAAGCGTACTTCCCCGGCAGGTTTACCTGCCTCCTTGGTTTCTGTATAAATTTCTTTTCCTTTCGGATCGAACAGGGTTACTTTTACTTTTGCTTTTTTGATATTGCTTTTTCCGAATTCTTTCAGTTTTACATTTACGTTGAAATTTCCATCGGTATAATCACGGGTAAGCCCGCTGGTCAAAAAGTAATCCCAAAGGGTGGTTTTAGGCATAGCCTGTAGATAAACATCGCGTTCTATACCGCTTAAACGCCAGAAATCCTGGTCTTCGAGATAACTGCCGTCATGCCAGCGAAAAACCTGGACAGCCAACAGGTTTTCGCCGTCTTTTAGCAAAGAAGTAATATCGAATTCCGCCGGGGTTTTGGATGCCTTGGTCATTCCGGCCTCTTTCCCGTTTACAAATACTCTCGCATACCCGGAAACCGAACCGAACCTCAGGATGATCTCCCTGCCTTTCCAATCGTCCGGAATTGTAAACGTACGCCTATAGGAGCCTACGGGATTGTAAATTTCTTCACTGTCCTTTCTGCCGGCCAGGTTCAGGCTGGTGGACCCGGCGGACGACAATTCTTTATTAGAGGGCTGGGCCGGGTAACCGATATAGGGCGGATTTTTCGGGAACGGATAGGTGATATTGGTATAGATGGGAATATCAAATCCTTCTAACTCCCAATTGGAAGGCACGGGAATATCATTCCAGTCCTCGTCGTCCAGGTCTGTCTTATAAAAGTCCTTCGGACGCTGGTTAGGGTGCTTTACGATATGAAATTTCCAGGTGCCGTTAAGGCTCTTGTAAAAACGGGATGATTCGGGATTTTTCTTTAACGCTTTTGAAGCCGACTCATACAACACAAAATCACTTCGTCCTTCAATTTTGTTACGGTCAACCACAGTAGGGTTTTCCCATTCATTACGTTTCTGGGCATAAATTGTCGTGAAAAGCAGAGCAAAGAGAAAGGGTAAAACGGTCTTTTTCATAATGGTATGGGATAGGTTTAGTCTGTTAAGATAGATAGATTTATTAATTGATCTTTTTTAATAGTTATATACACAGGCAAACGCATTAAAAATCAAATTCCTGATTATCAATACTATTTAATATCGTTTTTTTGCTCTGTGCAACTTCGTGCTTCTCCGTGAAACTTTGTGTAATAGCTATAACGCAGAGATACACAGAGGTTCACGAAGATGTTGAACTGCTTATTATTCTTTAATGCGTTTGCCCTGGCTATATACAAGGGTAACTATTGAACTTCCCGGAATCACCAGCTCCTTTTCTTTCCGGATGTCTGCCTGTCCCAGGTTTTTCTCTGCCGAGGTCACATAGGACCGGACGGGGCCCGGAAACTTCTCGGTCGGGATAAAATTCACTTTTACATCCTCCTGTCCCGAATTTATTGCTACCAGTATCAGTTCTTTATTTTCGACGTCCCTGTATCCGGACACCAACAGATCACCGGTATTGCCGGCACTGGTTTTCGTTACTTTGATACGTTGAAACCCGGGTCTTATAAAACGACTGTAATTTCCCAAAGCCCAGAGCATTTTGCTTTCGTAAATGTTTCCGTCGGTTTTATTTTTGTCTATATATAGCAACCCGTCTTTGTAATCGTATGGAGAAACGGCCAGCCACCAATGCCATGCGGAAGCGTTTGCTATAACGAGATCGTGATGTATAACCCCGGCCATATAAAGGGCCGGACCTATACCAAGGTCTCTGCCGTTACCTTTTATTTCATTGTTATTATCTCCTAAAATACAATATTCCGACATCCAAAATTTGAGATCGGGATATTTTTTCAGATTTTCGGCTAGTTTTTCTCTTTGCCGGACTAACTCGGACCGGGGCGAAGTAGTAAAATAACTATGCCCGGATATAGCCCGGCTCAAATGTGGCAGGTCTCCTAAATAGTTTTCCGAACCTTCCCGGAAAAAGGCTTCTATCTGGGAACCTCTTCGCACTTTACCGGCAGTTTCGTATAAGTAATTGATCTGACCTGCTTCGGCGATATCGATCTTAATATCCAGGTCTTTTTTACTAAGTTCTTTATCCAATAGCCTGGTGATCGCGGCTATCTCGTTATTCCGGAAAGGTGTTCCTTCCTGTCCTCCCTCGTCCCAATCCCATTGCGGTTCATTAACAGGGCTGATGACATCGACGGTCAATCCCATGTTTTTGAGTCCCCCGGCAGTCTGGGCTAAATAGCGTGCAAATTCATCATAATTATCCGGGGAGAGGTTGGAATGATTTCCGTTATCGGCATAGGCTTTACCATTCCTGGTCAGGTTAACCGGCGGGCTGTTGGAAAATACCAGGAAATTCTCTACATCATATTCTTTGGCAGCACGGGCAAACCACACCTGCCCTTTCTGCCTGCTCCAGTCATAAGTACCATCTTCCCGTAAAAAGGATTCTGTTCTTCGCCATTCGTCTTTTATTCCGCTGGCTTTACCTTGCCGTGCACTTCCCGCTCCGAGGTTAAACCTCCATAATGACAGGCCGATACCTTCAGGATTTCCGTTCGAATCCGTTTGTTTACTAAAAAGCAGGTCGGCTATTTTTTGCTTTTTGGCTGAAGGCCATTGTCCGACAAACTGGCAGGACCAGGCATCCGAGGCTCCAAAATTATCTATGGTCTGGTAGGTAGTGTTCGGATCGATATGAAACTGCAAGACATCGGTAGGTGTTTCAGCGATTGAAACTACGCCATCGCCAGGTTTATCCCGGCATGAGATAAAACAAAGACTAATGGTAAATGGTATAATGATAAATAAAAGCGGGCAGTTATTTATTTTCATGGTTTAAGATTACAGGGGGCAAACAGTTAGATGTTTGCAGCTTCTACAATTTTATGAATTGAACTCGTTTAAACTTTTTTGATTGAAGCGAACCTGCTTGCCGATAATTATCGTGATGGAAAAAGTTTAAACGAGTTCGTTGTAAAAGAGGTCTTAAAAAGATATTTAACGGAAAAGGTAATCAAACAAATAAGCAATTAATTACAAGGTATGGACACCTTTTATTTCGTTGTATCTGCTTTATGCGCCCTTTGTGGTTTGATAGCAGTTCAAGGCTTTAAGATGTCCTGTCTTTACCGGCGGAACAGAAATCAAAGTCCGTCCGCTCACACTTTCAAAGCCTTCATATATGCCGCATCGTTCTTCAGACTTTCCAGGGAAGATACCGGATATTCCTCCTGTTCTACGATATAATATTTAATACTGCTTTTCAGCGCATTTTTCAGGGTATTTTTCATATCTACACTTCCTTTTCCCAGGTCGCACTGAACGGGTTTTCTATTCTCTATATTATAGTCCTTTATGTGGCACAATTCGTACCGGTCACCATATTTCTTAAGGTGTGCTGCCGTATCCACTCCGGCTACATCTATCCAGCAAAGATCGAGTTCAAACATCACATGATCGGGATCGGTATTTTCCAGCAGATATTCCTGGGGGAGTTTTCCTTCCAATGGCTTAAACGAATAATCGTGATTGTGATAACCGAACTTCAATCCGGCTTTGCCTGCTTCTTTCCCGGCTCTATTCAGGTTTTCGGCAATTCTTTTCCAATCGTCCCAGCTCTTCTGTGCGCCGAGATACGGGCATAGCAGGTATTTGAGGCCTGCGCCCTCGGCCATCTCAATATTTTTCTTTAATTCGTCCGGTTTATCCGCCACTCCCATGTAGTTAAAGTGCGTACTCACCATATCCACGCCTATATCCGCGAGGAAAGCTTTCATTTCCCGGGGCGACAATCCCCACAGAAAACCTTCGGAACCGGCATAACTCTCAAACTGTTTGTATCCCATACCGGCCAGTTTGGTCATCACTCCCTTAGGATCGCCGGGCAATACATCCCGTACACTGTAAAGTTGTACCCCAAACGGGTCTATAGTTTTATTTTTTAAAACATTGGCCACCATATCGGTATGCCCCATAGCAAAGGCCCCGACGGTAAGGAGCCCAGTATTTTTCACGAAATCTCGTCTTTTCATCTTGTAATTATATTGGAGTTGAAAGATTCTTATTTAAGCCAGCCTTTACGGACTTAAGCATACCAATATACACTTTTTTCCATCTTTATGGTAAAAAAAGCATAGATATCCGTGAGTTTACGATGTTGGGGCCAGCGAAAACAAACCGGACAAACGTATTTTCGGAATATTCGTTTCAAACAATCTCAATCATTGGAAATGATAATTTTCAGCGCTTTTTCCCTCGCTCCGTTTAAGAATACCTGGTAGGCATGTTCCAGTTCATCCAGTCGAAAATGATGTGTGATCAGTTTTTTCAGGTCAAAACGATTGGTGGATACCGCTTTTAAAAGCATCGGGGTGGTATTCGTATTTACAAGGCCGGTGGTAATGGTTAGATTTTTAATCCACAGTTTCTGGATATCAAAATCTACTTTTTTACCATGTACCCCAACATTGGCAAGATGAGCTCCGGGCTTTACAATACCCTGACATATATCCCACGTTACCGGGAGGCCAACGGCTTCAATAGCGACATCTACTCCCTCTTCTCCTACAATTTTCTTTACAGCTTCTTCTGCATTCTCTTCAGCGGAATTTACAGTATGTGTTGCTCCCAGTTCTCCTGCCAATGCCAGCCGGTTTTCATCCACGTCTATCATAATTATAACAGATGGCGAATAGAACTGGGAAGTTAGAAGCACGGACATTCCCACCGGACCAGCCCCTACTATCGCTATGGCATCTCCGGGTTTTACATTACCGTATTGCACCCCTATTTCATGACCGGTTGGTAAAATATCGCTTAACAATACCGCTATCTCGTCGTCTATAGTCTCCGGAATCCTGTGCAAACTGTTATCGGCATGGGGTATACGTACGTATTCGGCCTGTACGCCGTCTATCATGTACCCCAGTATCCATCCCCCGTCCTTGCAATGGGCATACATTTGTTTTTTACAGTATTCACAGGAACCGCAGGATGTTATGCAGGAAATAAGAACTTTATCTCCTTTTTTAAATTGCGATACACCGCTCCCCGTTTCTTCGATAATACCTATACCTTCGTGCCCGAGTATGCGTCCGCTCTCTATTTCGGGATTTTTGCCTTTGTAGATCCCCAGATCCGTACCACAAATGGTGGTTTTCAAAACCTTTACGATGACATCCGTAGGTTTTTGGATTACAGGTTTCGGCCTTTCTTCCAGGGCGATGTTATGTTCGCCGTAATAAACCAATGCTTTCATTATCTTACAGATTAAAGTTATTTTTAAAATGTAAGTTTACACCATATCTTCTCCTCGCGAAATGATATTTATCATACGGAAAGTTAACCCTCGGAGTATCCAGATCGTTATCGGGAAGGGTCATAAACTTCACTTAGTGAACGAGACCGGAACAGGTAAGAGCATTACAAAAGCGGACTGAATATCCTGGCAATACCTTCGAGCATTTTGTTCAGGAAAGATCTTTGCCGGAATACGGCAAGTTCCAGCTTTTTTGCTTCGGAGCAATCCCTGTCAAAATCCTCCCGGAGCTGCATGGCAATCCCTTTGTCAAAAAGAAGAGCATTCACCTCGAAATTCTGATCGAAACTACGGTTGTCAAAATTTCCGGAACCTACGGAAGCTATTTCATCATCGACGATAATTATTTTACTGTGCAAAAACTTAACGGGATGTTCGTATATTTCCACTCCGGCATGAAGCAACTCTTCAAAATAGGAGTGCATACCGTATTTCACCAGGGAGGTGTCTGACTTTTTCGGGACCAGCAGTTTTACTTTTACTCCACCCAGGGCCGCTATTTTCAGGTTTTCCAGTATGGTGATACTCGGAATAAAATACGGATTTGCAATACATACGGACCGTTCTGCCTGGCCTATCATCACAGCATATTGATACATTACGGAAGAAAAATCGGAATCCGGTCCGCCGGCGACCACTTGTATCGTAGTTTTTCCCACTTCGCCGTTTTCCGGGAAATAACCGGGTTGCCAGAGGTCTTCTCCGCTACTGGCAAAATAGTAATCCTTTACAAAAACCCGGTGAAGGCTTCCAACGGCAGGCCCTTGAATGCAAAGGTGCATATCGTTCCATATGCCGAGATAGCGTGAAGGGTGTATATATTTATCCGAAATATTAACGCCACCGGTAAAACCTGTTTTACCATCAATAACAATGATCTTCCTGTGATTTCTGTAATTGATGGTAAAGAGTATGCTACCGAACCGCAAAGGCATGGTAGAGTATATTTTAACTCCTGTTTTCCGGAAACGTTTAATGTGTTTTCTGCTTAAAGCAAAGCTGCCGACAGCGTCGTAAATAACCCGTACTTCCACGCCCTCTTTTATTTTCCTGCGGAATAACTGAAAAAGCCTTTCCAGCAATTCCCCATCCTCAAAAATATAGAACTGTATATGAATAAAGCTTTCCGCTTTTTCCAGGGCTGTAAAAATTGCTTCGAAGGTTTTTATCCCGTCATTCAGAACGGTTACTGCATTTCCCTTTTTCGGTAAAGCTCCCGTACTGCCTTTTACCAGTTCCGATATCTTTTTTTCCTTGTCGGATGAAAATTCCGCAACCGAAGTCCTGCCGTTGGTATGGAACAAGGCATAGGTCTTCATTTCATCAATTCTCTTAAGCTTAAAGAATTTTATCTTCCTTCGGTTAATGCCGAAAAGTACATATAGCAATACCCCTATGTAAGGCAGCATAACAATAACCAGTAACCAGCTAAAGGACTTGGATGGCCTGGTACCGTATAAGATAAGCGTTACCAGGGAAACCAGCGTTATAAGGATATAAAAGATAAAAAGGACGGTTGTCATCTGTCAGGGGACTTAGCAATAACACCCCGGGATACGAATATCCTGAGTGGCTATCTTTAATTTCCGCTAACCAATTTAGTAATTCTTTTTCATTCGCACAGGAAAAAGGCATATCTCCCAGGGCAAACGCATTAAAAAAACTATAATTGAAACGTTTAATGGTTCCAGGTTCCAGGTTTCAGGTTCCAGGTTCCTCTCTTAATATAATGCGTTTACCCTGCTATACTCCGGTTATTCTTTTATATCAAAATAATCAAAATCCACATGTCCGCCAGGGTTTTGGGTCGCATAGTTGAAGAGGGCAAACCGGTATCCCATAAAGTGAGAAAGGGTGTATTTCATGTGCAACACATTTCCGATAGGCTGCCATTCTTTACCATTAAGGCTGTAGTAAAAACGAGCTTCGTCCTTTTTATTCCGGAAGTCACAAACTGCCCTGAGATGTACGACATCCTGTTCCAAAGGAATTTGTTGTACGATTTCCGGTTCTCCTGGTCCGGTATTGATCATAACCACACTCTTTTTACCATCGGCATATTGCACTCCTACCATGCCATAGAATTCCTGTAGTAAAGCCAGCCCGGCAACGTCGCCTTCTTTCATTCCGGAAACATCAATACCTGTACTTCCCGTACATTCAGGGCCGATAGTGCGCTGTGTGAGGGTATTACGTGCTTGTTCGAGAGTTTTATCCACTCTGCCTGTAATGATACGCAGAAATCCTTTTTTTCCGTTCAGGGACCAGTGTTCCGGATCGGGATTATGGTTCCATTGCCATACCAGAGGCAAAGCTGCTTCTCCTTTTTTTCTTTTAAAATCGTCCGAAGCTACAATTCCGGGAATCAGCGATTTGTTTGCCGGAAGTCCTTTCAGGGTATCCGGTACTTTACCACCTATCCCCAATACAGGCCAGCCATCTTTCCAGGTTAGCGGAACGAGATAAGGAATACGGCCTACAGCCCCGTAATCGCGAAACAGGTAAGCATACCAATCGCCATCGGGGGTATCCACGAGCCCTCCCTGGGCCACTCCTTTGTCCTGTAAAACCACTTTGCCTTCATATGGCCCGGTAATTTTATCGGCACGATGTACGAGTACGGTCCGCATACCATCCCGGGGCCAGGTTATATTAAAAAGATAGTATTTACCGTTTACCTTAAACAATTGCGAACCTTCTGCCGGAAGCGCTATATCCGTCCCGGCCGGCGCGCTGGCATTTTCAATGAGTACGCGTTCCGTACCTTCTTTGACCCCGGTAAGATCTTCTTTGAGTTCTGCCATACGCAGGTTCCCTCCTCCCCATATCATATATACCTTTCCGTCATCGTCAAAAAACAGGGTATGATCGTGATAAGAAGGACTAAAAGAAATAGTTTTCCAGGGGCCCTTTTCAATATCTCCGGTACTGTATATATACGTTTTATCGGTAGTCTGTGCAAAGGTACTCACGTAATAGGTTCCGTTGTGATAACGCAAACAACTGGCCCAGGATCCTTTGCCATATGCACTTTTACCATCGGCCAGGTTAAGAGCTTCGTTGTCCGGGTCCAGGATATCATAGGCATAGTTTACGATCTCCCAGTTGGACAGGTCTTCGGATTTCATAACCGGTACCCCCGGATTCATGTGCATGGTGGTACTGCTCATGTAATAGGTATCTCCCACCCGTATCACGGACATGTCCGGAACGTCGGCATGTATTATGGGATTATGTGCGGAATGAGATTGCGCCCGAAGGCTGTGACCATACAAAATAATGATTCCCAGGATAATATTTATACAACGATAATACATGCTTACCAGGTTTAGGTTTTGTTTTCTTCTTATCCGGATACTTTTAATTTTTAACCGGGGGCTCCTGCTCTTCCGAAGTTACGATTATTTACAAAGAACGCTATTCCGGGAAACGTTCGGACAGTTTATTTCATCATACATGATTACCTGCTGTTACGGATCAGCCCCAGAATAGAATCCATGGCCGGTTTGGGTTGATTATTACGGTCAAACAGCAGCGGATAGTCCGTTCTTCCGGGTACCGGCCAGTTATTGCGCCAGGAATTGCCATCGTTTACTCCCCAGAAGGTCACGCGTGTAATCTTGTCTGCATGTTTTAAAAAAAGTTTGAATAACCGGGTATAACGCTCGTCAAACTGACGGCGGATACTATCCGTTAGTCCTTCGGCATAGGGATCCATTTCCTTACTGTATTTAAAATTTGCCGAGACCTCAGCTCCTGTTCTCTCCCACGGAGAAGGCAATACGGTAAGATCGAGTTCTGTTATCATTACTTTTGCTCCCAGGCCGGAAAATGCCAGGATCGTTTTTTCCAGTTCTTCAATAGCAGGTTCGTTCAGTCCCACGTGTCCCTGCATACCAATACCATCTATAGTTATGCCTTCTTCCCGAAGCTTTTTTACAAGCCTCACGATCCCTTCCCGCTTTTCCGGTATGGCCGTGGAATAATCGTTATAATACAATTCTGCTTCCGGATCGGCTTCACGGGCAAATTCAAAGGCCAGTTTCAGGTAATCTTCTCCTATAATCTGATAGAATTTACTTTTCCGCAATTCACCATTATCCAGTACGGCTTCATTCACCACATCCCAGGTATGGACCCTGCCTTTGTAACGCCCTACCACGGTATGGATGTGTTCTTTCATCCGTTGAATAAGCACTTCCCTGTTTACTGTGTTTCCGTTTTCGTCTTCAAAAAACCATTCAGGTGCCTGTGAATGCCAAATCAGGGTATGCCCGTTGATCTGCATTCCGTTTTGTTCGCCGAATGCTACAAATTTATCGGGCAGGGTAAAATTATAGATGTCTTCCGCAGGATGTATCCGTTCGCTTTTCATGCAATTCTCCGCTACAACAGCGTTAAACTGTTTTTTTACCAGGGCCATTTCATCTGCACTCTTTCCTGCTATCTGGCTCTCATTAAGTGCGGTGCCTATGTGAAATTTACCGGCATAGGCATCTTTTAACGTACTCTTTCCCGCTATATGATCCATTCCTTTATGAGCTGTTACTCCGGCAATAAAGCCACCAATACAAAGCAAGCTTACTATCCGTTTTTTTCTTTTCATATTTTATGTAATATTTCCGTTTTTAACGACGAGTTCTTTATCATCTCCAATCCGGTCCTGACTATTCTTCAGGATATATGCCAAGAAACAGGGACTTCTGTATAAAGCAGTCCCTGTTCCATAAACAAACTCCATAGCTAAGTTCAACAGAGTTTTCTTTTTTCTGTTCCGGAACTCCGGGAAACTTCGCCGGGGGATCCTTCACAGCACCATACGGGATTTAATACCCGGGGTTCTGATAATTACTCTTGTCCCCTTCCATGGCATCCAGCTGACCTTGCGGAATGGGGCGCAAATAGTGATATGGCTGAATGTTACGTGTAACGGTCTCGGGGGTATGGTCTCCGTAATTCCTTCCGCCGATTTCGTAAGTAGCGGCAAGCTCTTCCCATTTTTGCGTACGTATCAGATCGTACCAGCGATAACCCTCGCCGTAGTATTCGCGCGAACGCTCGGCAAGAATATAGTCGATATCTATATCCGTCGGGGTAGCGGCGACCATTGCGGCACTATTGTCCTCTGTTTTTTCCATGTTCCCGTTGTTGTCCCAACGCCATTTTCCGGCACGTTCACGGATAACATTAATAAGGTCGTATGCGCTTTGTCCGCCGGATGCGCCTTTTACGGCCGCTTCGGCAGCAATGAAATACAGTTCCGAAAATTTGGCAATGTTAAAAGGGCGCGTACTTCCGGCATTGGGTTCTCCTAATCCACTACCGCTGTCCGTACGATACGGGCCAAGCTTCCAAAGGCCGGGATAAACGATCCTGCTTATCCCTTCGGGCGATATGACAAAATCGGATCTTCCGGGTAATACGCCCGCACCTACATTGGCGCCCTCGCTCACCGGGGTAATGTAATCTATGCTTTCGGCCGGTTCTTCGTTCAGGAAAGTTAGGATCGCGTCGCCCGGATGGACTTCCATGGAATTGGCATTATACAAAGAACCGCTAATGCCTGCCTTGTCCCAGTTACCACGGTACACGGTGGTAAAGGTCCCGTCGTAGCGGGAATCGTTTTCCTTATCGGCAAATGTATTGGTAATAGCTCCTATGGTGGGGCACATACGGGTCCAGGGGCGGCCCAGGGCCTGTACCGCTTCTCTTTGAACGGAACTTACAGGCTCCCAGCCTGAGCTCGATGAACTGCTGTTGATCACCGTATAGTTCCAGGTCATCATCCAGCCCGCAAAGTTATCGGGGGCGCCGCCATTACCCCAGGTAAGGCTTCCGCCATTATAAAACTCGCTGGTTTCGGTATGGTCGGCATACAGCAGTATTTCATTATTGCGGTCGTTCGGCGCCAGGTTTACGTCATAAAAAGTTTCCTGCAAACCAAAAGGGCCCGGGTTGTTGATGGCCTCTATAGCCACATCGTATGCCTGCTGAAAATACCACTGTGCATCGTGCCCGTCCGGATCGGTCCGGCCTGTTTCCGGGTAGGTGGGGATATTGTTCGGGTTTTCCAGCCACCACCCGTAGGTGAGATAGGCTTTGGCCAGGTAAAGGCGTGCCAGTGTTTTGGTTGCGCCGCCGGTAACGCGGCCGGCATCCGGCAGATCGTTAACGGCTGTGAGAAGGTCCGGAAATATGGCCCTGGTATAGACTTCGGGTACGGTATTGCGTTCGGAAGTCCTCGAAGGGTTGGTATTGAACGTCAGTTCGCCCGCTCCCAGGTCTAAAGATACACCTCCGAACGTCTGTACCAGCATAAAATAATCGAACGCGCGGAAAAACCTGGCTTCCGCGATCAGGTCATCCGAAATTCCCACTTCGGCAGCATTTTCAATGATACCGCTGGCGGTATTGATGTTGGAATATGCGGTTCCCCACAATACATCGGCCCGGCTAGTCGTGGAAGTTATGCTTCCTCCTACACCACTGAGGTCCATGACCTGAAAATTCTGGTCCGCACTCTGCGCATAGGTCACTTCATCGGTACCGGTAAGGCAGGTATTGTAATAATACGCCTGGCCGTATATGTAACGCAGGTGGGCATACATGGATGTCAATCCGCCACGGACCCCGGCTTCGGTAGCAAAAAAGCTGGGTTCATAAATGCTGCGCGGCTCTTCATCCAGAATATCGGAGCACGATGTCAGGAACAACGCCATCAAGGCCGCTCCCATAAATGTTTTTATATATATCCTCTTCATTATAGATTTTTTTAGAATGTTACATTAAGCCCTAACATATAATTGCGTGTTGCCGGTGCGTTGGTGCCTATGGTAAGCAAACGGCTGGGGTATGTCCCCGTCACTGCCGCATTTTGATCTGCATATGAGTTGGTTTCGGGGTCCATACCGGTTTCCCTGTGGAAAGGCGAAAACACAACAAAAGGGTTTTGCACGGTGGCGTAAAGTCTCAGGTTTCCGATACCGGCTTTTTTCAGCCAGTCGTTCTGATCAAAATTATAGCCCAGGGTTATGGTACGTATCTTGAGGTATGAGGCATCGAAATACCCCAGGGTACTTCCGTACTTGGGATTGTCCCCACTCATAATGCCCCCGGGTGCGGGATATTTGGCATCGGTATTCTCCGGGGTCCAGTAGTCTACTTTTACGTTGTTGCGCCTTCCGCTCAGCATATTGAGGTACCCGGATGCCGTGTGAAGTGTACTGATGAGTGTACCTCCGCTCCTGAAGGCTCCTACCGTAATGAGATCAAAATTTTTATAGGCTACACGGGTATTGAAACCTCCCTGGAAATCGGGTTGCATGTTAATGATCTGCCGGTCCTCAGGGCCGATTTCCCTTGTGGGCGAACCGTCCTCGTTGTAATCACCGGCATATTTTGCCTTGATCATCCCTACATTCCCGCCCGGTTCCAGGATATCCAGGTAGGGATCCCCTTCCTGCCAGAGCCCTGTGTATTCGTAGTCATAAACCACATTAATAGGATGTCCTACAAACCACCAGTTTCCTTCGTCCCTGTCCGTTCCGGAAGCGAGCGACACCAGTTTGTTCCGGTTGCCGTATATATTGATCCCGGCCTCCCATGTCCAGCCACCGGGGGTGTCGAGGATCAAACCGTTGAGGGAGAATTCCAGGCCTTTGTTCTGGGTTTCCCCTATATTGGCCGTATAACTGCCCACTCCGGAGGTGGCGGGCAGGCCAACGCCGAGAAGAAGGTCTTTGGTGTTCGTCACATAATACTCGATGGTACCGGACAGGCGATTGTTCAATAAGGAAAAGTCGAGTCCGTAATTCCAGGTCTCGGAGTATTCCCATCCCAGATTGGCATTGGGTAGCGTAGACACAAAGTACCCTGTTGCGTAGTCGTCATCACCGAAGTTGTAAGGCCTGGTGGCCAGACGTCCAAGCGTGGCATAGGGGGAAATGGCCTGGTTGGACGTTTGCCCGTAACCAACACGCAGTTTCAGCATATCCACAAAGGATACATTGTCCATAAAAGATTCCTTTTTGATATTCCATCCTGCCGACACCGCAGGATACGTATGCCATTTGTGCCCCGGTGCGAGCCTGGAAGAACCATCGGAACGCACAGTGGCCGACAGCATATAGCGGTCATCGTAGGAATACATAACACGGCCCATCCACGACATCAGCCCCCAGAGTTCATAAACCTGATCTTCCGGGTTTATGGTGATCTCTCCGTCGGCATGCCCCAGGTTGTAGAACTGAAAATGCTCGGCAGGGATGTCTCTTGCTGCCATGCGTGACCTGGTAAATTTATTCTGCTCGGTAGAATACAGAGCCGTTACATTGATATTGTGTTTTTTGGCAAAGGTGCGGTCGTAAGTCAACAGGTGTTCGACCAGCCAGTGAAACGTATGCGAATTGCTGACAGAAGCTGTTGAAGGCGTATTTTCATTGACACTGTTTACTCCTCTTCCCTGAAAAGCCCCTCCGTTGGACTGGCGATAATCCAGTCCGACATTCATACGGTATTTCAAGCCTTCTACCCAGGGAATACTTACTTCCCCGTAAAGAGAATTGTACGTGGCAAACCCCCTGGTCTCACTCAGCCACCGGTCTCCCAATCCTTCTACTACATCCCGGGTATATACCCAGGAATCATCCAGGGCCGAACTTACGGTCCGTTTCAACGTACCGTCTTCATTATACGGATTGATAAGCGGGGACATGCCCAGCGGGCCTCCGACACCGATCTGGTTGCCCTTGCTAACATTGTAGTTGTTATTTGAGCTTAAACCTACGCGAAGGTGTTCCCCGATCTGCTGGTCTATGGTGGTCCGCATGGAAATACGTTCGTATTGCTGTGTCGGGATTACGCCTTCGTCTTTAAGGTATCCCACGCCAAAGTTAAAGCTTCCTTTTTCGCTCCCTCCCGTAACCGTAACATCGTGACTGGTCAGTATCCCCGTTCTGTACAACAGGTCCTGCCAATCGGTATCTACATCGTTAAATTCATCCGGGCCGTTCTCATACAGACCGGCTGCTTCGCGGAGCGCTACGAATTCGGGGCCGTTCATCATGGGATATTTGGCAAAAACGGACCGTGTTCCGAAATAACCGTTGTAACTTATTTTGGCTTCCTCACCCCTGTACCCCTGGTTGGTTGTCACCAGGACAACGCCATTGGCCCCGCGGGAGCCGTAAATGGCCGTAGCGGAGGCATCTTTCAGGATATCGATACTCTTGATGTCCGCAGGGTTTATATCTGCGATAGATCCTGTAAACGGAATACCATTCAGTACCACCAGCGGATCATTACTGGCCGTAAGTGAGCGGGTACCACGTATACGTATCTGCATGGTGGCCCCCGGCTGGGACGATGTTTGCGATATCTCTACCCCGGGCATACGCCCCTGCAGGGACTGCGTGATATTGGGTGTGGCTACTTCGCGCATCATATCCCCGCTTACGGAAACCACCGATCCGGTTACTGCTTCTTTTCGCTGGGTTCCGTAGCCTACAACCACCACTTCATCAAGTAGCTGTAAGTCTTCTTCCATAGTAACATTCACGGTGGATTGTCCTCCAACGGTTACTTCCGTAGTTTTAAACCCGATATAGGAAAATACGAGCACGGTATTTTCTCCGGGTACTTCAATAGAATAATTACCGTCGAAGTCGCTCACAGTTCCGGTATTGCTATCTTTTACCCGGACACTCACTCCCGGGAGTTCCCTTCCGGATTCGTCCAGGGTCTGCCCGGTTACGGTTTGCTGCGCGTTGGCACCGACCGTAAAAAACAGCAGGAATATCAGGGGGCAGGCAATCCGGAGAAACCATGAACACCTCCATTGCAAAAAAGATCGTAGAATTACACTTTGCATAGAATTTGATTTTAAAGGTTAATTAAAAACCAAGGCGTATGCGGAAGGCAACTATAAAAGAACAGCGGCATTCCACGAAGACATTCTCTTTGTTTACAGACCTGGTTTTTAATTTTTTGATTGGTTAAACTTCATATACCATTATCAACATAAGCCGGTATGTCCGAAAAGATATTGGGGGGCGCAAAGGTTCCACGGTATGTATTGGCACGTGAAACTCTTATTGTGTTTTAAAACTCTTTGGAACTGGCATACATCCCTACGGTGGTACCTGTAAAGCCGGATGCATTGGCGGTGGATAAATGCCTTGCAGGTACCCGGCCTGCCACCCTGCTCCAATCATTTTCTCCCTGTTTACAGAAAAAATCAAAGTATTTACCGGATGAGATTATTTTCAGTGCAACGGGTACGGAGGCTTCACTTGCCGGAATATCCCGGCTTCCGAGTATTTCCGTCCCTTCGGGACTGATCTTCTGAACGGATACTTCCGTTCCTTCTCCTTTTTTTCGCACCAGTAATCCGTATTGATGTTTTTCATCCTTAAACAATAACAATCCGGCCCGGTCATTTTCTGTTTCCGGAACAAAATGCAATGCGGTCTCACATTGAAACTTGTGGTGTTGTACTCTTCTGGATACAAAAGCCGGTTCTTTTAATTCGGTGGTATTTACATCCGTACATTTAAGGGCCAGGTAGTCCGGTTTGTCCTTTAAGGAATACAGGCTATCTGCCGGTCCGCGTAAGGTCATCCATTCCGGGGGTAGTTGTCCGGTATTAAACTCCTCTTTTACCGAAAAATTTCCGAAGGTCACCTTATCTTTTCTTGTCGTCCCATCCATTTTCAGTATCCTGGGCACAACTTCATCTTCCCGGGTCATATAAGGGAATCCGTCTTCGCTCCAGTGTACCGGCATTAAAAATGTTTCCCTGCCCAGGTTTTCAAATTCGTTTTCTATGGGCCGGCATGCCAGGAATACGGCCCACCATTCGCCGTCCTGTTTTTGAATGAGATCGGCATGGCCGGCACAGGTAATGGGCAAGGGCCGTTCCGGATCGAGGTGTTTTTGGGTAAGAATGGGATTTTTATCCCAAGGCTTATACGGCCCCATGGCAGTTTCCGAAGAAAATATCACCTCCCGGTGATTCACGGAGGTCCCTCCTTCGGCGCACATCAAAAAGTATTTGCCGTCTATCTTATAAACATGCGGGCCTTCTATCCAGATCGGCTTTTCTTTTAAATCCACGCCCCCGTTGATAAGCATTTTACTGACACCTGTCGTTTTTTCGCTTTCCACGTCAAATTCCAGGATACGGATGGCACGGTGGCCATCGTAAGTAGACCCTCCGTCGGGTTCGTCATTGTTTACTATATACGCCTTTCCGTCATCATCGAAAAAGAAAGAAGGGTCAATACCGTGAACATCCGGAAGCCATACAGGATCGGACCATTCGCCGAAAGGGTCTTTGGTCTTTACAAAAAAGTTTCCTCCACCAATATTGGTGGTTATCATATAATAGGTCTTATTATGCGGATTATAGCTAATGGCGGGAGCAAAAATCCCCTGGCTGGTCCGTTGCCCGTCCAGTTTCAGTTGAGAAGGGCGTTCCAGTATATTTCCGATCTGCTCCCAGTTTACCAGGTCTTTGCTGTGAAAGATGGGAACCCCGGGAAAATAGGAGAAGGTACTTGTTACCAGAAAATAATCGTCCCCGTTACGGCAAATACTGGGATCCGAATACCATCCGGGAAGAATGGGATTGTAAAAAGATGCGGCATCCGGCAGGGGATTCTCCTTGTAAAAATCGTCTTCACCCTTGTAATGAAAATAATCAAAGTATGCCGTCCGGGCATTCCATTGCTCCTTTTCTCCCTCCTTCTCTTTCCGTCCGCAGGCAGCTAATTGCACACATAGAATTATAAGGAACAGGTTTTTTAATCGTAACGAACAGGTCGTGAATTCTGGCATGGCTGGTTTTCTGATATGTTTTAATATTAAATGAGTGATGAAAGCTTCCCGCTAACTAATACCGGGATACTTTGGTTTTATTAGTTGTGCCGTAACAATAAAACAGCATGGTACGGATACCGGGTTACTCCCTAAGTGAGATTTATGCTCCGTCCGGAGGTGATTGACTTTATCATTTCACCGGTTATAAAATTATTTCTTCGGGTACAATAAGGGTATTCGCCAGGTTACAATTTTTTTCCGGTACGTTACAACATTTTAAAACCGCAACACATTTAACAATAATTAACCTACATCAGATATAAAAACAGTATTTTTTAATCTTTTTTAGTAACAAATCCTCATATAAATGTCTATTCAAAAATCAATATCCTATTACCATCAAATCCAAATCCCTCTCCTTACAAGGATAAACACCTGATAATCAATTAAAAAATATGATTTTACCGCACACCTGTATTGACAAATACTTTTCATTATTTAAATACTTTAAAAAACCACACTACACGGACACTGTTAATATTTTTTTAGCATAAAAATTGAGAATATCAAAAAATAACAATACATTGTAGTCATTAAAACTATATGGTGTATATACAATACACTATACCGGTTTTAGAGCGAGGTCTGCGGAGCCGGAAAACCGTTTTGTTTTTAGTATATAACAACTGTTTCGGAGGATCAATAGAAATTATATACCAGTACCCTGTTTTAGTTTAATTTCAGAGCGACCACCATGATAAAGAACATAGTATCCAGGTATTTTAAGTCCCTAATCACTTTTACAGGTCCGTTTTTGTGTGTGGCCATAAGTTGCCTGCTTTTTATCCCGATGGCATGGGGCCAATCGGGGAAATTATACTCCACCGATGCCGAACTGTCAAGCAGTCTTGTCAACCAGGTCTATTCGGATTCCAGGGGTTTTATCTGGGTAGCTACAGAAGACGGGGTGAACCGCTATGACGGGGCCAAATTCCGAAAAATAAAACACGATGAACGGGATACTTCCTCGATTTTAAACAACTACATCCGCGTTATTTTTGAAGACAATAAAAACCGCCTGCTATTCGGTTTTTTCAACGGACTGCAAATGTATGACTACGATACGCAGTCTTTTACCGAAATTCCTATCTATAACCGGGACAAGACCAGGCTGCACCCCCATATAACATCGATTACGCAGCGGAAGAACGGAGATATTCTGATCGGCACTTCCGGGTTCGGGATTTTTATATTGAAAAAGGAAAACCGGCAGTATTCCGGAATACGCATGGACCCGTTAATTTCATCGGACTTTATCACTAAACTTTTTGAAGATGATTCCGAAAATTTATGGATACTGACCCATGACCAGGGACTTTTCCGGGTTTCTCCAGATAAGAAAACAAACAATTTTTTTACTGCCAATACGGGAGACGGAAATATTTCCAGCATTTGCCAGGTTCAAAACGGGGATATTTATGCCGCGAACCTCAATCAAGGACTTTTTAAATACGATAAAGAGCAAAAGTCTTTCCGCCCCGTTGCCGGGAAAAACCGGAAACAACTATCCGTAAAAACGCTATATGTAAGCGGGGAAAACGAAATTCTTATCGGAACGGACGGGGAAGGCATTAAACTGTTCAACACTCAAAACCGGCAAATAAGCGACCTGAACCCCGGGGTAGACAAATTTGACTTCTCCAGGGCAAAAGTGCACTCCATTACAGAAGATCGGTCCGGGAACCTTTGGCTGGGTATTTATCAGAAAGGGGTTATGTTAATCCCTTCCACCTCCAATAATTTTAAATATATAGGATACCAATCCGCGCAAAACAACGCCATTGGTTCCAATTGTGTCATGTCGGTACTTAAAGACCACCAGGGTGTATTATGGGTGGGGACGGACGGGGACGGCCTGTATGGTGTAGCCCCGGATGGCAGGCAGATAGCCCATTTTGCCCCTCCGCATGCCCCTGCTACCATTATGTCGGTTTTCGAAGATTCCGAACATAATTTATGGGTAGGTTCTTATCTCAAAGGCCTGGCAAAAGTAAACCGCAAAACAGGGAAGTTTGATTATGTAGACCGGATTGTCGACGATCAGTCGCACAAGGTGGAGAGTATATATGCCATTACGGAAGACAGGGACAAAAACCTTTGGATCGGTTCTATGGGCGCCGGGCTGTTTTCTATTAACCTGAAAACCAACAAGGTAACAAGGCACTGCCGGGCATCCAACGGTAAAGCAGGTGACCGGCTGAACAACAAATGGATAAACTGCTTATTATATACGGACGATAACCAATTGTATATCGGCACCTATGACGGGCTCGGTTTCCTCGATCTCAATACCATGTCCTTTATAAACAAAGAAAACACCAATCATATACTCGGTAACAATATTGTTTATACGCTTTATAAAGACAAGGATAAAAACATCTGGATAGGTACTTCCGAAGGATTGTACCGCAAATCCTCCAACCCGGGAAATCTTAAAAAATTCACCAATGCCGACGGTTTGTCCAGCGATTTTATCTGCGCAGTCCGGGGCGATGAAAAAGGGAACCTGTGGATAAGTACACATTACGGTATATCCCGATTAGACATTAAAAAACAGCATTTTACCAATTATTACATCAACGACGGTCTCCAGGGAAACGAGTTCAGCAAAGGAGCCGCCTACTCCGGTCATTCGGGAGAAATTATCTTCGGGGGAACCAATGGCGTAACCTTTTTTGCCCCGGAACTTATAAAAGACGGCGGAAAAACTCCCGATGTAAAAATTACCGCTTTTTATGTGCAGAACAAGGAAGTAAAAAAGGGAACGAAATCCGGGAACTATGCTATTATCGATAAAAATATTTCGGAATCCGACACCGTACAACTGGCTCATCAAGACAATACGTTCAGTATTGAGTTCGCCACTGCCGACTTCACCGCCCCGGAAAAGATCACCTATTACTATTCCCTGAACCGGAACGATTGGGTGAGCCTGAGACAAACGGGCAATAATGTAACCTTTAACGACCTGTCTCCCGGAACGTATACATTCCGGGTAAAAGCCAGGGAAAACAAGACTTTTTCCGTACCCCAGGAGATAACCATAATCATTCACCCTCCGTGGTACGCATCCGTACTGGCAAAAATATGCTATGTCGTGCTTGCCATACTCATCGGTATCCTGATCTACCATCAAATACACCAGCGGTACAGAACCCGGCAAAAGATCCGGAAACAGCAATATCACAACCAGATAAATGAAGCCAAGCTACAGTTTTTCATCAATATTTCGCATGAAATAAAGACTCCTATTTCCTTAATCATCAACCCGCTGAACAAGCTTATTCGTTCCGACGGTGACCCGGACCGGCAGAGGAGTTACAAACTTATGCAGCGGAACTCCGAACGCATCCTCCACCTTATCAACCAGCTGATCGATGTGCGGAAAATAGACAAAGGACAAATAGCCCTGAAATTCCAGAAAACGGAGATCATCGGTTTTATTCATAAGGTATGTACCATTTTTGAAGACCAGATACAAACCAAAAACATACGTTTCGAATTCCGTCACAGCCTACCTTCGCTATACATGTTCGCGGACCCTGCATATTTTGACAAGGTGATCCAGAACGTACTTTCCAATGCTTTTAAATTTACCCCGGACAACGGCACTATTCTGCTGGCTCTGGAAACGGTAAGGCACAGTAATGGTGAAGACTATGCCAGGATAACCGTAAAAGATAACGGCATCGGCATTAAACCGGAGGAGACCGAACGCATATTTAACCGTTTTTACCAAAACCCGAATGCCGACAAACCTGCGGAGGGCACCGGGATAGGCCTGCATTTTACCCGATCTATCGTAAACCTGCATCACGGTACCATCCGGGCGGAAAGCGACCCGACTTCCGAAGGCGCTACTTTTGTTATAGAAATTCCCCTGGAAGCACATCATTTCGGGATGGAATCTTCATCGCAACCGAATACTTTGCTGCCGGAATACGAGCCTAAACGAGAGCCTTATATCACCAATTTTTACCCGGATACCGAAGACAGGCACGTACGGTCCAGAACCAAGTACAACGTACTTATCGTAGATGATGACGAGGACATTCGCAATTACCTTCACAAAGAACTGGCCCCTTTGTACCATGTTGCGGAATGCTGTAACGGCAAACAGGCCATTGTCCGTATCCTGCAAAAAAATCCGGACCTTATTATCAGCGATGTAAAAATGCCGGAGATAGATGGCATTACGCTTTGTAAAAGAATTAAACAAAATGTGAATATCAATCATATCCCTGTGATACTGCTCACGGCAAAAACAACAGTAAACGATAATATCGAAGGACTGGCCACGGGAGCGGATGCCTACCTCTCCAAACCTTTTAATATGGAGATCCTGAAAAAAACGGTACGCAACCTCATACAAAACAGGGAATTATTAAAAAACATATACAGCGGAAATCAGGTCAAAGAAGATAACCTGTATAAAATCGATATTAAATCGGCAGACGAAAAACTATTACAAAAAGTAACCTGCCTCATTAACGATAATATCAGTAACCCGGACCTCCATGTGGAAATGATGGCAACGGAAATCGGTATCAGCCGTGTTCACCTGTTCCGGAAGTTAAAAGAACTCACCAACCAGTCCCCCCGCGATTTTATCCGGAACATCCGCCTGAAACAGGCCGGTGAACTGTTAACTTCAAAAAACCTGAGTGTAACGGAAGTGGCTTATGCCACAGGCTTTTCCAATGTGTCGAAGTTCTCCTCCGGTTTTAAGGAATTTTACGGGGTAACCCCTACGGTGTACCGGGAGAAAGAACCGGAAACTGTGGTGAAATAGGTTTGCCGGGGGGTATCTGTACTTTTATTGTTTCGGGGTCGGGCTCTCTGTCCGGATTCCCATGTCCTTCAATACCCTGACAGCAGCATGATACCCACACATGCCGTGTACCCCTCCTCCGGGCGGTGTGGAGGATGAACAGAGATACAAGCCTTTTGCAGAGGTGCGGTATGGAGAACTCCTGAGGGCGGGACGGGTAAAAAGCTGGCGGATATCCATAAGTCCGCCATTAATATCTCCTCCTATATAGTTAGGGTTATACGCCTGCATCTCCCCGGTATTCATCGTATTCCGGGCAAGGATAAGGTCTTTGAACCCGGGGGCAAAACGTTCTACCTGGTTTTCAATAACGGCGGTGCGGTCTGCCGCAGAACCGTGAGGTACATGGCAATAAGCCCAGGCGGTATGTTTTCCTTTCGGCGCCCTGGTCGTGTCAAACAAACTTTGCTGGGCCAGCAGTACAAAAGGTTTATCGGTTAACCTGCCTTTTCCCGCTTCCCTTTCGGAATGCACTATCTCTTCCATCGTATTCCCCAGGTGCACCGTTCCTGCCTTTCTGCAGACTTCCGCCGTAAAGGGTATGGGGCCATCGAGGGCCCAGTCTATTTTAAATACGCCCATTCCGTAACGATAGCGTTTTAACTGCCACTTGTAGACCGAAGAAAATGTATGCCCGGCAATTTCCAGTAATTGCCGGGGCGTAACGTCAAAAAGAACGGCACGGGCAGATGGCAATTGTTCTAACGATCTCACATGCAACCCGGTCCGGACAGTTCCTCCCAACGAGGAGAAATAAGAAGCAAGGGCATTGGCGATGCTTTGCGAACCTCCTTTTGCTATGGGCCACCCTCCCATGTGCCCGGATACGGAAAGGACAAGCGCTGTGGCCGATGTGGTCCAGTTCGTCAAAGGCTGTAACGAGTGGGCCGCCATACCGGCCCATAGTCCCCTGCCCTTCTCCGTGGCAAAGCGATTGGCAAACCTTGTGGCCGGTTGCAGGGCTTTCCACCCGAATTTCAACATTTTTACCGGGTGTGAAGGTATGGACAAAGGCCCCAGTACATCCGGGGCTATCTGTTTCCAGTATTTTTTAAACGGTTTGTATGTATCCAGGTAGACTTCTTTATCGGAACCTAGTGAATTTGCTGTCCGCTCCACCGAACGTTCCAGGTGAGCCGCCGAGCCATCGTCAAAAGGATGTGCGCAGTCCACTTCGGGCAGAATGTATTCCAGGCCGTGTTCGTGAAGCGGAAGTTGCGATAAATAAGGAGAAGCAATTGCCGTAGGATGAATGGCGGAACAGACATCGTGACGGAACCCGGGCAGGGTCAGTTCCATAGTCCGCATTCCCCCACCTATTGTATCTTTTCCTTCCACCAGCAAAACCTTCAGCCCTTCGGACTGGAGTTTTATTGCGGCGGCAAGGCCATTCGGCCCCGACCCTACCACTATGGCATCGTATTCCGTTTGCATGTTACCCGGTGGTTATGGCTATTGTTCCTGTATCCTTGTATATACGAATATCCGAAAAATTATTTGGTTTTATGCTTTCCCGCCGGGGCTTCGATACATTCCGGGCATAGCCCGGAACACTCAGCCGCCTTTGCCCGGGCTGTAAAAGTTTATTTTTACGATATCGAAAAAGCTAAAACGGAGGTGGCTGAGTGCCCGGGCGCAGCGAAGGGGGGTATCAAAGCCCCGGGGACTTTATTCAATCTTCTTTCATCCCGTTTGACCTGTTCCTTTCCCGGACTTTATCCCGCAGGTAGCGTGCTGCATTGCTGGTATGTTTTTCTTCGGAATAGAACAAGGCATTCATATCCACATCCGTCTTTTCCACGCCATCCCTGAACTTTTTATAACCAGGCAGGTTACGGTGTACACAGAGCAAAGCAAGCTGCACCAGCAGAATAATAATAACGGCACCGATCAGTTTTTTTACTTTTTTCATTCTTACAGGCTTTCTGTGATTTCCGGAAATACGATATAAAACATAAGGTATGCCATTCCAAGGGTCAGCAACAGGTTAAAGAGTTGTCCGCAGGCATAAAGTATCAAAGGTTTTCCTCCGCTAAAGTGAGATCTCAGTTCCTTAAAATTAACAGACAGGCCAATGCTTACAAATGCCAGGCAAAACAACCAGCTCCGGATATTTTTGGTAAAACCCCGTATGAGCCCACGGTCTATAAGCGCTTCGCCAAGCGTTGTCCCGCTCCAGTGATACAGTAAGGAAATGAGTACGGACGCACCTACGAAACCGAGGATAAATTTCGGGAAACGCAGCCAAAGTTCATTGGCCGTCCCCTTAGTTTTCGGTGTATCTTCGGATTTCCGTGCAAAATAATACGCTACGAAAAAGGCAATCAACCCAATCAGCATATTCTGGATCATCTTTATAGTGGCCGCTACCTGCAGAGCCGTTTCTCCCAGGAATGCCCCCGCTGCCACTACCGCACCCGTAGCATCTATAGTACCTCCTATCCAGGCGCCACCAAGTACCTCGGGCATCCCTGCCATATTGATAAAAGCCGGTAAAAGCACCATCATCACGGAAGTGAACACCATAGAAAGGCCTACGGCAAGAGTCAGTTCTTCTTTACTGGCCTTCGATGCCGCCGCCGCGGCAATGGCAGCGGAAACACCGCATACGGACATATCCGCACTAATGGTTATATTAAGCGATTTACTGGCCATCTTCAATACTTTCTGCCCAAACCAATAGGTCAGTACCAGTACCAGCGGGGTAACTACCCATGCCACAAATATGCCGGGAAGGCCTATGGAAAGTACCTTGCTGAAAAGAATTTCTGCCCCGAGCAGCACCAGTCCCGTTTTAATATAAAATTCCGTTTTGACTGCCGGAAGCAACCACGATGGCGTTCCCACGGTATTGGAAATAAGCATGCCCAGAACAATTCCCCATAAAGGATAGCCGAACCCCATGGAGCTTACATCTTCTTGTTTTCCCAAAATAAAGGAGATCAGCGCCAGGGCAAAAACCCCGAGAAAAGCAATGAAAAACGACCGGAAACCATAGCCCATAAAATAGCCTCCCACCGAAAACAACAGCCCCAGAACCAAAGCTAAAGCAGGTATTGTCCCCATTAAATTATAGGATGAATTACTTTTCTGCACTTTGTCCCATGCTTTACTGGCTTCATACCATGTTGCCGCAGCCTCACCGGCATTATGGGCAGCCTGCGAACCGGACTCTCCCTGGCGAATAAATTGACGATGAAGTGCAAGGGCTTCTTTTTCCAGTAGGGAAAGACTATCTTCTGCCGCTGCAATTGTCGTTTTGGCAAGGGCCTGGTCTTTATACAACGACCTTACAGGATTATACTCCCATTTGCCGGGGGTTTGCAATAACTTATGTACAGCCTTCCCCGCCGGAGTCTCTGCAGATGAAGAAGCAGATATTTCTTCCGATAGCCGGTACCATTCTACCGTCTTATAAGGGAACGATTTCTGCTGTTCTAATGCTTCCTGAAAACTGCTATTCTCCTGCTTTATTTCGGGATACGGACTTATAAAAAAGACCATAAGTCCGGTAAGTATGAGAAAAAGGCCGATGATTATAGACCAGGTATCTTCATTTTGTAAAGCACGTCTCATGTAGATTATCGTAATGATTGGTTAGGAATAATGCGGCAAATTAATAAAATTCCCATATATACATTATTTACATGGCCGACAGATCTTATTCTCTCCTGACTTTTCTCTTTTAAAACCGGAAAAAGATACACCCCGGTTTATTTTATTCCAAAGGCATTATCTACTGTATTATAGATATTTATATTATTACGATACCTGTAAAATGTATATTATCTATACATAAATATCCCATACATCAAAAGTTACACACTTATTACACATATCTAAAAAACCATAACCAGATAAAAATCAGACAATTAACAAGTAATGGCTTCTATGGCACGAAAATCTCTATATACTAACTACAAACAATTAAGTTTAATTAAAAAATATAAGATCATGAAAAATTTATTTTTAGCAGCAGCATTAGTTTTAGGAGGATTTGCTACCCAGGCAGCAACTACTACAGATGCTAACGAGAATCTGGTAATTACAGTTAACCAGGAAGAGTTTACAGAAATTTCTGCAGATGAGGTTCCTGCTGCCATTACAGAGGCTTTAGAGAGAGATTATGCCGGAGCTACTATAGACAAGGCGTCTGTAAACGAAGCTAAAGAATACAAACTGGAAGTAACCATCGGTGAAGAAGCCAGTGTTCTTTATGCTAACGAAAACGGAGAATGGATCCAGAAATAACGGAATAACATTCTTCCGTTAAAAAAGTATTTTACAGTAAAGAGGCTGCAATAATTATTGTAGTCTCTTTACTTTTATTACGGGCTCATAAGGACAGGGAACATTCTTACCGTAAATTGCCTTATTACCCCTCCTTTCCTTGGGGATAACATGAAAAATACTAAGATAACCATGTTCCTTCCTTTGAAAACATCGGAAAATTGGAGGAAAAAACTTCAATAAAATCAAAAAACACCTTTTTAAAATAAGCTTCACGAAAATCTAACATTATTTAACGAGTGACCCCTTGTCTGGCTAATTAACTTTCTTTAGTTTTGGCCCCGATATGAAATTAGTAATCCGGTTTTTTATATCGTTGAGCGTTTTTCTTTTGAGTGGACATCATCTGCTCTACGCTCATATGGACCACGATGAAGGCGTGGCGCCGGTATCCAACCTGGAGAGTTATGAATTTGCCGGCTTGGAAACGGCACATGACCATCCGGACTTCGTCATCCGGCCTGCTTCCCTCCACAGGGAAAAACGGGGACACGAAACCGAAGAAAGAAATATCGAAGAAGAATATAACGAGTTAATTTCGTTAAAAAAACATTCGGGGAGCGGTAATGTACATATTACTGCTCTTTTTTATGCCCTTATTTTTGGCAATTTTCTTTACCCCGCCAAAAAACGTTTATTCTTTTCCAGGCATTTTTCCCACTTTTTATCCTTAACACCTTTGTACATCCGGTTTCGCGTATTCCGGATATGATTTATCTTTTTACAGGCATTCCGGAGTAGGTAAGATCTGCCTGTACTTTCCTTTTGTATATATTTCGGTACGGAAACGTTCTGCAGTTATTTATTTGCTGTAAGACCGGTACTTTCCATGCCATCTTTATATCCTACTACTAAAATCATCTACCTAAAACTGTATTACTAAAAAACTAAAGTTGTGATGAAGAAAATTCTCATGCTCACAAGCTTGTGTGCCCTGTTGTGCCATACGAGTTGCAGTACCAAAAAAGAAAAAAAAGAAGAGATTACAGAGTTCCTTGTTACCAATCCTATAAAAAAGGATACGTTGATCACCAAAGATTATGTGGCCCAGATACAATCTATACAACATATAGAACTGAGAGCACAGGAAAAGGGTTATCTGCAAAACATTTATGTGGACGAAGGACAATTTGTTAAAAAGGGACAGTTGTTATTCCGCATTATGCCAAATCTTTACCAGGCCGAACTACAAAAAGCCCGGGCCGAAGCCGAATTTGCGGAAATCGAATACCAGAATACCAAGAAACTGGCAGACAGTAACGTTGTGGCGCCGAACGAACTGGCCATGGCCAAAGCCAGGCTGGACAAAGCCAGGGCAGAAATGCAACTCAACAAGGTGCACCTGCAGTTTACCGAGATCCGGGCTCCTTTTGACGGAATCATCGATCGCTTTCGCGTAAGGCAGGGCAGTTATCTCGAAGAAGGAGAATTACTCACCAGCCTGTCCGATAACAGTAACATGTGGGTGTATTACAACGTTCCCGAAGCCGAGTACCTGGACTATATGTCCAAGGCTAAAGAAGATACTCCCACCCGGGTCAATCTCCTCATGGCCAACAACCGCATTTTCGACAACCCCGGGGTTGTCGAAACCATAGAAGCAGACTTTGATAACACCACCGGTAATATTCCGTTTCGTGCCACTTTCCCTAATCCCAAAGGGCTTTTGAGATATGGAGAAACAGGTAGTATTCTTATGGATGTTCCTTACAAAGACGCCCTGATAATACCGCAAAAGGCCACTTTTGAAATCCTGAGTAAAAAGTTTGTGTTTGTCATCGACAAAGAAAACCGCGTCAGGCAAAGGGAAATTTTCATTAAAGGAGAATTACCGCATTTATTCATCGTAGATAAAGGTTTGTCCGTTAACGACAAAATATTACTCGAAGGGATACGGATGGTCAAGGACGGTGAAAAGATCGCCTATAAAGTAGAAGAGCCGAAAGAGGTTATAGCGAACCTGGACATGTATGCAGAGTAATTCAAACCTAAAAACAGCACAAAATGTTTGCTAAATTTATAAAGAGACCGGTATTGGCCATTGTCATATCGGTAATCATCGTTTTTGTCGGTTTACTGGCCATCAAACAGCTACCCATATCACAGTTTCCGCAAATTGCCCCTACTACGGTCAATATTTTTATTGCATATCCCGGAGCCAGTGCGGATGTATTGGTAAAATCGACGCTCATTCCCCTGGAAACATCCATCAACGGTGTCCAGGGAATGCGTTATATCGCTTCGGATGCCACCAGTGCGGGCGAAGGGACCCTGCGTATCATTTTTGAACCGGGCACCGATCCGAACCAGGCTGTAGTCCGCGTAAAGACCCGGGTAGACCAGGTGATGCCTTTGCTCCCCGAACTCGTGCAACGGGAAGGGGTTATCATCACCCCCGTACAGCCCAGTATGCTCATGTATGTGAATTTATACGGTAAAGAAAAAAGCAGCGACGAAAAGTTTCTGTACAATTACGCATACACCAAGATCATTCCGGAAATTCAGCGTATAAACGGTATAGCCAGCGCACAAATACTCGGTAGCCGCAAATACGCCATGCGGGTGTGGCTGAAGCCGGATCGTATGAGAGCCTATAAAGTCTCTGCCGAAGAGGTCCTGGAAGCAATGGATGAACAGAGCATTATCGCCCGCCCGGGAAGACTGGGAAGAAGTTCGGGCAAAAAGACCCAGTCCCTCGAATATGTACTCGTATACCAGGGAAGGTATAATGAACCGGAAGACTATAAGAATATCATCATCAGGGCTAAAGAAGACGGTGAAATACTAAAACTCCGGGATATTGCCGATGTGGAACTGGGCAGCGAATTCTTCGATATCTATTCCAACCTGGACGGCAACCCGTCGGCCTCCATTGTACTGAAACAAACCTTCGGAAGTAACGGTAGCGATGTTATTGACGCCGTTAAGGAAAAACTTAAAGAACTGGAAGAAGATTTTCCCCCGGGAATAGATTACAAAATAGGTTATGACGTATCCAACTTCCTGGATGCTTCCATAGAGCAGGTATTGCATACGCTTCGGGATGCCTTTATACTGGTGGCCATCGTGGTATTCCTGTTTTTGGGGGATTGGCGTTCTACGATTATCCCCATCATCGCCGTACCCGTATCCTTAATAGGTACGTTCTTTATTATGCAACTGTTCGGACTTTCCATAAACCTGATTACGCTCTTTGCGCTTGTGCTGGCCATTGGTATTGTGGTAGATGACGCCATTGTGGTGGTAGAGGCCGTCCATGAGAAGATGGAAAAAGAACACCTCTCGCCTTACAAGGCATCTTATGCCGTACTGGGAGAAATAGGCGGGGCCATTCTGGCTATTACACTGGTTATGGTGTCCGTGTTTATTCCCATTTCGTTTATGACCGGGCCCGTGGGAGTATTTTATCGGCAATTCTCCATCACCATGGCCGGTTCCATTATACTATCTGCTATTGTAGCGCTGACGCTTACCCCCGTATTATGTGCCATGTTGCTGAAAAACAACCATGGGAAAGCCAGGAGGAAATCGCCAGTAGACCGGTTTATAGATTGGTTTAACCGTAAATTCGATACGCTGACGGGAAAGTATGTAAGCCTTCTGAAACTCATCGTAAACCGGAGGGTAATGACCTTTGGTATATTAATCGCTTTTTGTGCCGGTATCTTTTTGACGAACCGGGTATTACCGGCCGGATTTATTCCGAATGAAGACCAGGGAATGATCTATGCTATTATACAGACGCCCCCTGGGTCGACCCTGGAACGTACCAACGAGGTTGCCAGGAAACTGCAAAAGATCTGCGAAGAAATGGACGGCGTAGCGTCTGTTTCCTCCCTGGCCGGATACGAGATCATGACCGAAGGACGGGGCTCTAATGCGGGTACCTGTCTCATTAACCTGAAACCCTGGTCAGAACGCCATCACAGTGTCCATGAAATTATGGAAGAACTGGAAGAAGAGACCAAAGATCTCGGGGCTGTTATAGAGTATTTCGAACCACCGGCCGTTCCCGGGTTCGGTTCTTCCGGAGGGTTCTCCCTGCGCCTGCTGGACAAAACGAACGGTACGGATTTCCAGGAGTTCGAAAAAATTAATGACAACTTTATGGAGGCACTGAAGCAACGCAAGGAAATAACCGGGTTGTTTACCTTCTTTGCTGCAAATTATCCGCAATACGAACTAAAGATCAACAACAAAGCGGCCATGCAGAAAGGCGTTTCTATCGGAAAAGCCATGGAAAACCTGAATATCCTTATCGGTAGTACTTACGAGCAGGGATTCATCAAATACGGCAGGTTTTTTAAAGTCTATACACAAGCGGCCCCGGAGTACCGGAGAATGCCGTCCGACCTGGAAAAACTCTATGTCAAAAACGAGGAAGGGGAAATGGTCCCTTATTCTTCTTTTATGACCCTGGAAAAGAAATTAGGACCAAACGAGATCACCCGTTATAACCTTTACAATTCCGCAGCCATAAGAGGGCTTCCGGCAGCCGGGTACACTTCCGGAGATGCCATTAACGCTATAAAGGAGGTCGCCGCACAAACGTTGCCCAGGGGATATGACATTGCGTGGGAAGGCCTTTCGTATGACGAGGCATCCCGCGGAAACGAGTCTGTATACATTTTTGCCATCGTACTTGTTTTTGTATACCTCGTACTCGCCGCCCAGTACGAAAGCCTTATGCTGCCACTGGCCGTTATTCTTTCCCTGCCCATAGGTGTTTTCGGTTCTTTCTTATTACTAAAAATGATGGGGCTTGCAAACGATGTATATGCGCAGATCGGTATTATCATGCTGGTTGGCCTTTTGGGAAAGAACGCTGTACTGATCATCGAATTTGCCGTTCAGAAACGAGCGCAGGGAGCTTCTATTAAAGATGCAGCCATTGAAGGTGCCCGCGTAAGGTTCCGGCCTATCCTGATGACCTCATTTGCATTTATTGCCGGACTGATACCGCTGGTTATTGCAACCGGAGCAGGAGCCATAGGAAACAAAACCATAGGTGGTTCTGCCATGGGAGGAATGCTCCTGGGAACTACGCTCGGGGTACTGGTAATTCCGGGGTTATACTACATTTTTGCGAAGATGTCCGACGGAAAACAACTTATCCGGGACGAAGATACGGAGCCTGTTTCGGAAGAACTTATGCGAATAAGTGAAGGAAAAAGCAAAATACAGGACAAAATCCGCAAAATGAATGCGCTTTTGACAAAATTAATGAAAAGATCAGACGATGAATAAAAGAAATATAGTACACTATGGTAAAACCTCCTGGATCGGGATTTTTGCACTGGCTATGTTGTATTCCTGCGCCCCTGCTTTAGAAACCGTGCAGGAAGATACCACGGTTCCGGAACAGTATGCAAACCAGTCCGAAGACAGTCTGAATTCCGCACAAATAAACTGGAAGGACTATTTTACCGACCCTCACCTCGATACGCTTATCCGCGAAGCCCTGCAAAACAACCAGGAACTGAACATCACCCTTCAGGAACTGGAGATTGCCCGCAACGAGGTAAGGGCCCGAAAGGGAGAATACCTGCCTTTCATAGGCCTTAAAGGAGGTGCTGCGGTGGACAAAAAGGGCCGATACACAAGCCTCGGCGCCAGCGAAGCCACTACCGATATCAAACCCGGACGGGAAATGCCGGAGCCCTTACAGGATTATCTCGTAGGCGCTTATGCTTCCTGGGAGATCGATATCTGGGGCAAGTTGCACAATGCTAAGAAAGCTGCCGTAAGCCGGTATCTCTCCACTATGGAAGGAAAGAATTTCGTGATTACCAACCTGATCGCGGAAATTGCCAATTCCTATTACGAATTGCTGGCCCTGGACAATCAGCTGGATATTGTAAAGCAGAACATCGACATTCAGACCAATGCGCTCAGGATTGTAAGATTACAGAAAGAAGCCGCACGGGTCAACGAACTGGCCGTTCGCAAATTCGAAGCGGAGGTACTGCACACCAGGAGCCTGCAGTTCGATATACAGCAAAAGATCACGGAAACCGAGAACAGGATCAATTTTCTCGTAGGCCGGTATCCCCGGTCTATAGCAAGGGATTCCAAAGCGTTCAGTGACCTGGTCCCCGAACAGGTGCATTCCGGCCTGCCATCGCAACTGCTGGAAAACCGGCCGGACATCAAGCAGGCGGAACTGGAACTCGTGGCTTCCAAACTGGATATAAAAGTGGCCAAAGCCCGTTTTTATCCCTCGTTAGGTATTTCGGCAGGTATAGGCTACCAGGCCTTTAATCCCAAATACCTGCTCCGCACCCCGGAGTCCCTGCTCTACTCGGTTGCCGGCGACCTTACCGCTCCTTTGATCAACAGGAACGAGATAAAGGCCACCTATTACAGCGCCAACGCCAAGCAGATACAGGCAGTCTACAATTACGAACGTACCATCCTGAATGCGTATATAGAAGTAGCCAACCAATTGGCGAAAATAGACAACCTGGAAAAAAGCTACGATTTAAAATCCAAAGAAGTCGATGCACTTATCCGGTCTATTGATATTTCCAATACACTATTCAGGTCCGCAAGAGCAGATTATATGGAGGTACTGCTCACACAAAGAGATGCCCTGGAGTCCAGGTTTGAACTGGTAGAGACCAAAATGCAGCAAATGAGCGCCATGGTAAATATGTACCGCGCCCTGGGTGGCGGCTGGAATCAAGAGTAAATAACATACCCGTTATTTTTTAGCTGCGGGGGTAGCCGAAATTAGGGCAATGTTATTTCGTAGTGTTATAGTAGTTTTAATATGTTCTATATTTTATAAGCTTCTAAAAGCTCCTCCCTTCATCCCGATGATTATCGGGAGAAGGGAGGTACCCGAGCGCAGCGAAGGGGGGAGGGTTTGAAATCCCGGGCCATTGGTATAACCGTAAACACTTATGTGTATATGCCAAGGTCTGCGCCTGTCAAAACTCCCCGTACCGCAAAGCGGTCCACCCCTCTTCTCCCGATAATCATCGGGATGAAGAGGGGAGCCGTAAAAAGGCTATAAAAATGAATAAACCTGCTTCACTAAATAACATTGCCCTATTTCGGCCGCCCCCTACTTCCAAAAGCCTTCGGAACTGCCATCCCGAAGGCTTTTGCCTATAACGGCATGTAACAAACGGAACGCATTCCCAAATCATTCCTAATTTGGAATGTACTTTTACATGTTACCCTTAGAGCATGTTTAAAAAGGATTGATTGTAGCGAAAAAATGATGATTTTTGTTCCATATGAAGGCTTTTTTGAGCTGCATAGCCGTAGCTATGGTGCGAGAAAAAGACAAAATATGGGGCAAAAAGGGCATTTTTTAGCCAATTGAATTCTTTTTAAACATGCTCTTACAGTTTCTTAGTAATTTAGTATTTATGAAAATCCTCATTATAGAAGACGAGCACGACCTGGTACAGGTCATGAAAAAGTCCCTGGAAAAAGAGACGTACCTTATAGAGACCGCTACCGACTTCCGCAGTGCGTTGGATAAGATCATTTCTTTTGCATATGATTGTATACTCCTGGATATTATGCTTCCCGGGGGAAGCGGACTGGAATTGCTCTCGGAGATCAAAAAACTGAAAAAACAGGAAGCCGTTATCATCATCTCGGCAAAAGATGCGGTGGATGATAAGGTCCTGGGGCTGGAACTGGGTGCGGATGATTACCTGGCAAAACCCTTTCACCTGGCCGAACTGAATGCCCGGGTAAAATCGGCTATCCGGCGGAGGAACCAGAACGGGGAACAGCACATCGGCTGGCGCAATATCACCGTAGACCCGGAAAACAGGACAGTACAGGTAGATAAACGCGAACTGGTACTCAACCGGAAGGAGTTTGACCTGCTGTACTATTTTATTACCAATCCGCAGCGGCTCATTACCAAAACCTCCATTGCCGAGTATGTATGGGGAGATCATACGGACCAGGCCGATAGCCTGGATTTTGTGTATTCCCAGATCAAGAATCTCCGGAAAAAACTGAACAAAGCCGGGGCCGAAGCCGATATACAGGCCGTATACGGTGTCGGGTATAAAATCGTATAAATCATGCAAAAACGCTCCCTTAAGAATTATACACTACGCTACCTGGTCATTGCCATCCTGGGCATTATCGCCCTCTGGGCCGCATTGTTCTATATGTATATCATTGAAGAAGTATACGATAATATAGATGACGGACTCAAAGACACCCGGCTGCGTATTATACATGAAGCCGAAGGAAACCCCGAAATACTGCAAACCCGCGAATACGATATTGCCCGTTTTAAAATAACCCCGCTCCCGCCCGGCGATTATTCCCGGAAGTCCCACATATACAATTCCAAAATGTATATGCCTTATGACGATGACGATGAACCGGTACGGGTATTACAAACCATTTTTCAGGTCAAAGGACAGGAATACCAACTGGAAATCTATACTTCTACGGTGGAAGAGGACGAACTTATGGAGGATCTTTTCACGGCCCTGGTGGTGTTGTATATAGCCCTGGTGGTCAGTATTATACTTATCAATCATTTTATCCTGAAAAAGGCCTGGACCCCTTTTTACCGCCTTATGGAACAGTTGGGGAATTATAAAATAGGTGGTCGCAAAAACCTGGAGCCCGTAACGGCCAATGTCCGGGAGTTCGACGAGTTATACCACGAGGTCTCCGCGATGATCGAAAGGAACGAAGCGGTTTACATCCAGCAAAAACAATTTATCGAAAACGCCTCGCACGAATTGCAAACGCCCCTGGCCATCGCTACCAACAAACTGGAATTGTTCATGAGCAAACAGGACCTTCCGGAACAGGACCTGGTGCAGATAGACGATATAAACCGTACACTCCAACGCCTGAAAAGATTAAACCGTTCGTTACTTATGCTTTCGAGGATAGAGAACCGGCAGTTCCGGCCTTCCGAAAGTATAATTATCAACGAACTTGTACCCCGCTCCTTGTCCGATCTTGAGATACTGACCGAACATAAAAAGATCACGGTTTCCATAGACGAAAAGGGGAAATTTATCATGGATATGAACCGGGACCTGGCTACTGTTCTCCTAAACAACCTGCTGAAGAACGCCATTGTTCACAATACCACAGGCGGAACACTGGATGTGTTTATTTCGGAAAAAAAGATGGTCATTTCCAATTCCGGGGAAACGCCCCTGGACCCGGACCGTATCTTCGAACGTTTTTATAAAAACGAACAAAACGAAAGCTCCACAGGGCTGGGCCTGGCCATCGTTAAATCCATTATTCACCTCTACCCTGCCCTTACCCTGGCATATCGTTATGAAGGGAAGCATTCGTTTGTACTGCGGAAAAACAATCCCTGAAAAAGGAAGCGGAAAAACATTCCCAATTCTTTCCCAAATCGTTTTTCAATTTTGTCCTGTAAATCATAAAAAACAGGATCATGAAAACAAAAAGGAATGTTATAGCGGTGTTTACGGTGCTTACCATAATGCTCTTTGGTACACGGGTAAATGCACAGGAAACTGTAATTACGAAAGCGGAACTTCCGAAACCGGCACAGGAATTCCTGGATGCGAATTTTAAGGAACAGAAGATCATCCAGGTGGTCAAGGATGTGGATTACCTGGTAAAAACGGACTACGAGGTATTGCTGGACAATGCCATGAAACTGGAATTTGACGGTAAGGGCAACTGGAAGGAAATAGATGGTAGCCATAACCCCGTTCCCGCCGCGCTGGTGCCGGAAAAAATAGGCGATTATGTTAAACAGAATTTTCCTATGCAGACAATAATTAAAATGGAAAGGGGTTCTGTTAAGTACGAAGTAGAACTGGCTAATGACCTGGAACTGGAGTTTACTTTGGCGGGGGAGTTTTTGAGGATTGATGACTAGGTTGCAGGTTCCAGGTTGCAGGTTGCAGGTTGCGGGTTGCACGGCCGGAAACGGAGGTGGCTGAGTGGCGGCCTTCAGGCCGTTGTATCGAAGCCACCGGGTTTCGGGTTATACACAAAATGTGTAGATGTGGTTTAAGTGTTCCGGGAGGGGCGGGTTTTATAAATAGTGGCCGTACGCTACGGAATTGGTAAAAGTATAGGAATGATTTGTAAATTTTATAGGAATGAAAAAACGTTTTTTTAAAGGATTGGCGGTACTGGGAGTGGTAGGTGCCTTTGTAGCTTGTAGTAGTGATGATGATACTAATGACAGTACTATGGATGCTTCGGACCTTCCGGCAGCCGGGATAGTGCTTATAGAAACGCATTTTGAGGGGGCTACGGTAACGCGGGCGGAAATGAAAAATAAGGCAGATGGGGATGGTACGTTGTATGAGGTTAGGTTGAGCAATGGTTTTGATATAGACCTGGATGCGGAAGGCAACTGGACGGATATTGACGGTAACGGACAGCAGGTACCTGACGGGCTGGTGCCGGAACGGATACTGGAATATACGGAGGAAAATTATCCTGCTCCTCTTTTTATTGAGGGTATAGACCTGGAACCTGCGGGGTATGATGTGGAGATCTCGGACGGGACAGACCTGGACTTTGATGCGGAGGGTAATTTTGTCCGTGTAGATTCGTAATATCTAATCTGCTATTCTAAAAAAACGAAAGGCCACCGGTACAACGGAAGGCCTTTTGTTTTTTACAAAGGGGCCTACAGCCCCTTTGGCACCACGGCTTTTTTTACAGTGTAAAACTCCGTACGCTTTCGCTATATATCTTTTGCGGGGCGGCGCCTACGCCCGCCACACGAAATTCGTATTCACGCCCGCTGTCCAGGCTGTTGAGCAAAAGCGAGCTCTTGGTATGGGCTACTACGGTCCAGGGCTCCTCCCCGACCCTGCGGTATTCAAACAGGTAGCTTTTGGCCCCGTATATGGAGTTAAGGCTTGCTTTTATCATCCCCCTGTTTACGGGTACGACTACAAAGTTTTTGGGTTTTGCCAGTATGCCTATGGGTTCCGGGGTTTTACGGAGCGTAAAACCGGAACTGGCCAAAACCACTTCGTCGTTGTTGCTTTCCATTTGTACATACAGCGCCAGCTTTTGAAGCAGGGCCACCAGGTCTGTTCGCTTCTGGTCGCGCGCAAGCCTGTCCGTCTGCCCCCCTTCCCCGGCTTTTACTATAGCGGCACCAAAGGTGTCTATAGCTGTTCTTACTTCGGTAAGCGACGGTATTGGTGTTGCAAAACTGGCATTGTCCGTCATGCTGTCTACAATAAGTTCTGCCTTTTGTATAAAAGCGGCATTATTGTAACTCGTAAAACTGGTGAGAATCTTTGTTGGTGTTCTCATAACGTAAAAAATTTAAAAGATTAGACAAATAGTTATCACGCAGGAAACGGGTACCTGGCCAGATCGCATCCCGTTTTACCTAAGTATGCATATCATGTTATTCCGATTGTGAAAATCATGTAAGACAAAAGATATGTCCTGGTGCTACAGCAAAGCAAAGGGGGGTAATACTATACACTGTGCACTTTTCACACATATAAATTTATCTATTTAAGAGAATTACACCAACAATTAAAAGGGAAAAGTGTTTAAAAAGGGTGAAAAATGTTTAAAAATGAAAAAATTAATATAAAATCAAGAATATTTTTATAAAACTCACTGTTATTTTAATAAAAAACAGGCGAAAAACTGTGAAAAAATACCATTTTTAAACAAAAAGACTGAAATATAAACAAAACGGGGGTGAAAATAAATAAAAACCGGGGGATTTAAACAAAAGTAGCGGGGTTTTTGTTTAAAAATGAGGGAAATGAATTCGTTTTTGCGCGGATTGATATCAAGTGTCGCATTTTTAAACAGAAACAGACGCATATAAACAAAAACGACCGGGGATAAACAGAAACCCGGCCCATTCTGTTTAAAAATGCCCGGGATAAACAAAAATGCCGGTGCATAGAACAAAAACGATGAGAAATAAACAAAAACCCCGGGGTTTTAAACAAGAAAGGGGGGTACTTTAACACAAGTGGTGGATTTTTAAACAGTAAAACGGGGGCTTCGATACAACGGCCTGAAGGCCGCCACTCAACCGCCTTGTTTTGGCTTTACAGTATCGTAAAAACAAATTTATACAGCCAAAACGGCGGCGGCGGCTTATTCCGGCCCCTGGCCGGAATGTATCGAAGCCCCGGTATTGCACAGCCCCCTCTCCTTCCCTAAAAATGTCCTGTATAATGCATATGGTAGCAAAGATGCTGCTGTGCGGTTTCCCTGGCTATGGCAAATACCTCTTTTACAAAAGTACCGTGTACGATGTTCTGCCGTTTTAGCCATACTTTCTCAAATACGTTCTGCACAATGTCCCTGGCATCATCATCGCAACGGGTATATGGTTTTACAAAGGCTATGAGCCGGGGGTGCAGCAGGGTAAAAACGTTGCGGAATGCTGTGGCATCGCCTGCCCTGAGGCCATTGATCTGCCGGTAACTTATATGGTGTTCCCTACTCATGGCAGGCTGTTTTCGGGTTTTTGAAAAAACTCCTGTGTTACCTTATAAGTCACCGTGTGTATGGTATCTTCAAAAGTACCGTACTCCAGGTGTTCGCGGTGCAGCCAAAGGCGTATAAAGATTTCCTGTATTATCTTATCGGTATGCTGCTCGTTGGTACTATAGGCATTTACATACCAGTCTATCTTTTGGGCCAGCAGTTTCAGGGCGTCGTGAAACCCTTCCGGTTGTTCTGCCTTAAACAACCGGTATAGCTTACGGTTGAGGATATGCCTCTGCATGGGGTTGTACGTCATTTTTTGGTGTTTTTAAAGTTTTTGATATAAGTAATAAGTTCAGGTAATACTTACCTGCCTGCACTACCTGCACACCCAAGACGGTTGCAGTATGCCTTTTTTACCCTCCATTATGCTACGGCCTTAGCACTACAAGGATAAAAAAGGGGCTCAGCTATGCAAGACTTCTGTAAAGAATGCTGCTTGCTTAAAACATGACGAGTTACCGGAAATAAAATAGGCGTGGAACTCGACTTATCGAATCGTGGTACTGGCATACCGTGGAAAGACAAGTGAGCCCACGCCCGGGTCGTGAGCAAACTTACTTATCCTCTCTTTCCATTTGAAAAGTGCCAGTTTTCGATTCGAGATTCAAAGCAATTGCTTCTAATATTTTTGCTTATAGAAGTATCGCAAATATATGTTTAACTGTAGTAAATATAATAAAAAACTTTTAAAAAGGGACGATCGTCCTCTTTTTTTTTAAACCAATGGTGTTTCTTTGATATATGCAGGATATCAACCAAATAGTTTGCAATTATATATATACAACCTGGATTAAACCCTGGTTAGCTGAAGGCAAGAAACTTGCCGAGTTCTCCCGTAAACATAATATTGAAGCCAAAGTAGTCCGGAAAATTACTTCTCCTAACGGATACAGAATACCTTTGGAAACACTTGATAAGCTTTGTGAAGCGCGAGGTATTTCGCTTTTATCTTTTTTTAAGGATTTGGAGAAACATAATAGTTCTCAAAATTAGATTATATTAAAAAGAACTTGTCTAGCAATATATCCATATTATGTTAATTAAACTCAAGAGATTTCCATATTTTCATAAAAGAAAGTGCTTCTGCTTCAAGAAGAGAAAATTCTGAGGATGTTAGTTTTGTATTGTCGTAAAGTTTTTTATTCCCAATGTCTAGTACAGCAAATATAGCATCTTCATATTTTTTGCTTTTTAACTTTTCATTCATCAAAAGAATTATCAGATCTGCTTTATTTTTCGATAATTTTTCTGCCTTAAACCACAATTTTATAACATAGAACTTATTATTTATTTCAAGTCCTAACTCAGGATTTAACCTAACTCGTAGTTCTTCATATTTCCATTCTTTAGATGGTGGTTTAAACCATTCAGTTTTTTTACGGCCAAGAAAAGATTTATACTGTTCAACAAGTTCCGGATATCTATTAATTTTTTTCTTGTCATTTAACTCTTCTAAAATTTTGTCAAGTTCTTTCTTATTCTTTTCTTCTACATGCAAATCTATAATAGCATCTCTTAAAATTTTCCAAAAATCAAGCGCAGGGTGATAATCTTCACGCCTACTAATTTCTTTAACTTTAGAAAATTTAGAAGTTCCTGCTTTTGATACATAGTCAACGAAATCTGAAAGTGAAATATCTGCCATAATTTTATATCATTGTTAATACTCTATTCTAACAACTTAGCATAAGAAAATTTAATAATATAGAGCTATTCTTTACGAGTTAGTGCCTCGTATAGTTTGGTTCTCCAAAAATTAAGGGAAATAATATCATCATGCTCAAATAAATCTTCTACATCTCTAAGCAATTCAAACAACTTAAATGTGCTATCTACCGAAATGCTCATTAATTTTTTGAGTACTTGTTGTTTGTAAACCTGAAATTCCGCCTTTTTAGAATTTTTTACTTTATCACTTATAAACTTTCTGATGTCATCAGGGTTTTGGATACTGGATATACTCTTAGCGTCTTTAGTAACTTGTTGTATAAAAAAATCCATAAGTGATGGAAGTTCTTTTATCTTCTCAAAAACTCCCTCTACTTTTCCTCTATGTTGGTATGTTAATAAATCTACTGGAGAATTATAATCCTTTTTTTTCAGTCCTTGAGGTCTTAAAGAAATTTCACTTGTTTTCTTATTTTCTCTCCATTTTAATTTAAAAATTCCATTAAATGAGACTGCACTTCTTTTAATTTCATCATTTTCCAAAATCAAATTAAATGTCAGAAAAATATTCTCATTAACCTTCACTTCTTTTTTCAGTGAGAATGAAATATATAAATTCGAATCATCTATTTTAAACTTGGTTATGTAAATCTCATTTTTAGAATCTTTGACATATTTATCTAAAGTAACCAAGGCAACAAAAATTGAAAAATTTATACCAAAATCTTTATAGCCCGATATAGAAGTTAAAGCCCTAATATAAAACTTGGAGTCTTCATTTTTATAAATTAATCTTAGGCTTTTACCATCATGATTAGTACTATTCTTTTCTTTCAAGTATTCTTTAATTACATCTATTAAATCTTGAAAATTTTTATCTCTACAGTAATTGGCAAACTTGCTAAAATTATAATAATCCAAAATATCAGTTTTTGCTGAATATGCGGTTTCAGCAACTAAAATGTCCGTACGATTTTTTTTCAGAATAAAATTATCCGTTATATTATATATTTCAAATTCAGCTTTCTCGGATTCCAACATTTTTTTTAGATGTAAATACTTAATTTCGGTATCTATATCAATTTTTTTACACATGGAATCTATATCCATTACCGACTCTATCAGTAATTTTGAATTACCTATTTGCATGACGCCAGGTTTGTGTGCATCAATTTTAAAAACTGAAATGAGTTCATCTTTAAATTGACTCCTGCCTTCAAGCATTTCTAATAGCTTGAATTTTGATACGTAGCTTTGATTATCAAAATCTTCAAAACTTCTTGTTATTGGTTCAATTATCATAATTTAGGTTTTGGTTATGTAGTATTAAACTTTACTATTATTTATTTATCATCTATGCATTTATATTTTTCTTACTAAGCGCTTAATATACTTCCATCATTTTTTGGCATAGTATATATACGCCTCACCATAACTGAATAAAACTTGTATATCAAAAAATTATAAAAATCCACAACTTTTATAAGTCTATACTAATAAGTTGCTTAACAAGCCTCTAATATCTTAGTAATTCACTAAACAATTTTACGGGTTTCCACATCTTACAAAAAAACATAGCTTTTCTTTATTTTGGTATGGGAAGTTGGGGGAATGATACATTCCGGGCTATGCCGGAAATACGCAATTGTCTTTATGATTTTTAATAGTAGGTAAGTGTAACGTCGTTGGGGGAGTTAATGAAGTTCCGTCATGCCCTGTTGGTCAATGGCTTGCTTTTCGTGTTCGCCCAGGGAAAAACTCAGGGCTTTCCATGTGGTTCCCTTCACGCCTTTAAGGGCAATGCCGTCTTTGGTTTTGGTGATGACAAACATAAAACCGGCATGTTCTTCGTTGTTTGCAGGTGATGCATCGTCTAAGTCGGCCATTCCGCGCGCATTAACGGCCTGCGATTGGTTGGGGCCCAGGCTAAAGGACAGATTGACCCAGGCGGTCCCTTCCACGCTTTGCATGGCAATGCCGTTGGCTGTTTTTTCAACAATAATCTTAAAGCTTGCCGGAGGGGATGGTTCTTTGTGCCGGGCAAGGAGTATGGTGCCGGAGGTGGTGATAAAAGCGATAAGCAGCAATTTTGCGTATCGTTTTTTACAATGCAGTGGTATTTTCATAACGGTGTTTTGGTGTATAGGTGGTTCTAAATATACAAAATTATCTTATAGTGTTTATAGGGTGTCTGTTAAAATGGAATAATGTGATGCACAACTGGTTCTCGTTTCAACACAACAGAAAAGAGAGCCTATCGTAAAAAGCGTTTGTAACGCGACATTAAAGGGACATTACAAATGTCGGGATAAAATGGGTTCTCGTTGCAGACGAGCACCAGATGGGTTTAGATAGAAAATCCAAAAAATAGCTTTTTTTTACATGGTGCTACCAAACATTTATCCTTTTAAAGTTCTAATATACCAGAAATCAATGCCCTATATTCTTGAACATTTTTATCAAATTTCTTCTCTAAATGAAGCCATATTAAAATTCCTACCGCTGACAATATTCCCCCAAATATGAATATATACATGGTACTACTTGATTTGAAGATTAGCCCTGCTAACAAACCTAATATGAGAATAATATGAAAATAAACTACCAATTTCAATATAGGGTGTTTGGTAAAAGAAATTTCTACATTTGAGCCATTTCCAGGATTTATTTGAAATATTTTTCCCTTCAAAATAACTTTATTTTCCGCATTGATGGTGTCCCATCCAAATAGAATCCGTTTCCGTATTCTAAATTTCAGGGAATTTTTATTATTTTCATTAAGTGCAAATATGTGAGCACGCCCAAGTGAGGATTTTAATTTCTCGGAAATCTCTTTAGGGTTACTTTTTGCTTGGAAACTCCATGTTTTCATAATTATTATTTTTTTAAATGTTTGACAACGCATAAATATATACAATCAACCATTTCTTTTAATAGAATGCCGCAATCCCAGGAATTTTCATAACGGTGTTTTGGTGTATAGGTGGTTCTAAATATACAAAATTATCTTATAGTGCTTATAGGGTGTCTATTAAAATGGCATAAGCTGATATGCTATTTGCATGGTTACGCAAAGTGTTTTTTTATTTTCCTTTTATTTAAAAACCAAACCAGTAATCCAAGGGGTACTGACCAAAACAATGCGCTGAAAACAGCCCCGTAACGGAATATTTCCATGCCGTCCTGTTGCCCTGTCGATACCGATATGGCAATCATTAGTCCCCAGATTACCAGAATGAGCAGAACGGATAAGATACTAACCATTCGGTTAGCCCATAATTTATACTTCCGGATAAAAATCCCCCCGATCAGGTAGGCAACTCCTATCAGGAGCATTATTAAACACAGTTCCATATAGTGTGAAAACAGCAATGCTATTGGGTCAGCGTTTTCCGTATTTGGATTATTCAGGTCTTCACCTATTCCCATTACCGCCCAGGTTAAAGCCCCCATTGCATTGCTGAATATGATAAATCCTGAAAAAACTGCAATTAAAAGCCCGATAGTTTTAATTGATTTTGGTTTTTGTTCTTTCATTTGGTTTTATTTGATTTTGTAGGGAAGCCTGCAACCGGTATAGCACCCTTGTATTTTATAAAGCCCCAATATCCGGGAAATTTACTAAATAATCTTACGGTTTTCCATATGTTACAGAAAAAAATGTGGGTTTGTTTGGGTTTCTGTGAGGAAGAGTGACTACGAGGTTATCCTCGCTTTTTTATGTTTTTAATTATTTTTATGAAGCTTGGAATAATAGATATTACAGCACTTGTCGTTAAAATCAATCCGTATTTAATTTCATTATATCCTAATTGTCTAATTCCATCATTACAAGCTGTACACTCAATAATTTTCAGATTTGCATCTAATGCGCTAAACCCAATTAAAGCTATACCAAACATTAAAATTAACAAAATGCCATTTCGAAATATTTTTAAAGTTTCCTCTTTTCGATTTGCTATGCTAAAAATCAGAAAAGCAAAGCCAAAACTTGTGAAATAGATAGGGTTTCCAAAAAGGTAGAAATCCTTTCCTACAAATTGAATTCCATTATTTGTTGTCCATTGAAACAAGTCTTGAATGATATAACGGAAAAAGGAATCTGCAAAAATTGCGGTTCCAAATCCGATAACAAAGAAAACAATTCCAAATAATATTCTTTTTATCACTTTGTTTTTTTTAGCTTACGCATAACACACAAATATACATAATCCCCTATCTCCGTATTTTTTAAGATCAAATTTTAAAGAACTATGGTAAAGACCTCGAAGAGGACCGAGGGCAGTGAAGTTAAAAAGCCCAGGCGGAGGTGGCTGAGTGGTGGCCTTCAGGCCGTTGTATCGAAGCCACCGGGATATGCTACCAGGAAAAACCATACCGCAGTTTCAGCCCGAAGCCAACAGCCCTGAGTTTGTCTCCGGATGAAGTATTTGAAGAAGTCATAAGGGAATTTATCCTAAAATCGGACGGGGTTTCGGGCTGGTAAGTTAATACGGAGGTGGCCGTGTCTCCTTCGGACAGATCATTTAATCCGTAGTTCAGGTAAATGCCCAGGTACATCGCATGGTTATCGTTGAGTATTTGTTTGATGCCTGTTTCCAGTTTTAAAGTATAAGAAGTGTTGAGTTCCAAGGACCGGGAAGAGACCTTACCGGCCCCGTAATCACCGAATCCCATAAATTCGGGTGCATGTAACTCTGCATCCCATTGCGGGTAATAACCACTGGTACTTAAATGGTCGTAAACCGCGGAATAATCCGCATCGGCTACAAAACCCACACCAACTCCCGCGGCGGCATAGAACTGCGTATGTATTCCTTTGGTGGTATATTGCAGCATCACCGGGATTTCTATAAAATATGCTTTTTGTTTTTCCTTATACCCGGAAAACGCGTAGCGGAACTCCAGATTATCTCCTTCCACATCGGTAGTTTCATAAGCATCTTCAACATGCGTATACCCCCATGCCGAACGGTACAGTTGTACTTCGGCATTCAGCAACAGGCTCCAGTTTTCGTTAAGGGCATACCCGTATCCTATACCAAAACTTCCCCCGTTTCGGGAGTGGTATTCCCCTCCTTCCCCGGCATCGGATCGCAGGGACTGAAATGGTCCGGAAACATAGACGGATACTTCGTTATGGTTTTGGGCCGTACATGGCATGATCGTAAAAGCCATGATTAAAAGCAGTATTGCAGGATATGTAAACGCTATAGTATTTTTCATCGCAATGTTTGTTTGTCTTTTTAAAAGAGACGCCTGAAGTCTCCGGCCATTAACATCTGAAACGGTTTTTCGTTCAGGCGTCTCTGCGAAGTAATGTTATTTTACGATAATCTTAAAGGTCTTTTTTCTCTGATTGGTCTGGCAATGTACCAGGTACACCCCGGGAATGCGTGGCAACGATATACCTGTTTCTTTATCCCTGCCGGTCGTACGCAATACTTCTTTTCCGTTATGGCTATATACGCTGATGGAAAGGTGCGAAAGTTCTTCCTGTGGTAAATCGGCCAGGATGTGCAAAAGTTCACCGGAAAGTACGGGGTTGGGATAGGCCTTCATAGTCAGGGATGCCTCCAGCATAATCTGTCCCCCACATGTGGTCAGTACATCGCCGGTATCTGTAGTCATACGTACACTGTAAACGGCTGTTGCGTCCAGCAGATCGTCATTATTGTCGCCGGCGGAATAATATTGTTCCGTACCTATGGATTTTCCGTTCTTAAACCATTCGTATTCTACAAATCTATATCCCCCGTTAGTTTCCGGGTTGTTATTGACCAGGAGAACATTGTTGAATTTTTGTTCTACGATATCCCCGAAGCTAAACCTGCGTTCTACCGTGACCAGGTATTTCCTGGTCTGTTCCCCGTTTTGCGAAGTAACCGTTACTTCCCGGTGGTAAAGGCCCGCTTCGGGAGTATTTATTACAAAGGTACGACCGGGGTTTACGGTTGCATCAGGATCATCCGGGTGTATGTGCACTTCGACCTGCGGGGCAAAGTTATTACAATCCATGATGTAATAGGTTTCCTCCCCGGGGTTGTCGTAAGCCGTGCCGTTAATTTCCAGCAGGCTAACGGATGTATTAGAGCTGTTGATACGTAACGTCCTGGTTACGGCATTTGCCGGCAGGTAATTCGTATTACCTTCCTGGTGTGCCGTAATCTTCACTTCTCCTGAACTCAACAGACTTACCATTCCGTCCGGACTTACCCCGGCAGGTGGGTCTGCGGACAGGTAAGTATAGGTATAACTAACCGGCAGACCGGAACTTGCCGTGGCTTCCAGTTGAAAATCCGGGTCGCTTTCCAGGTTCCTGTCTGCAATCGGTGCAAAGTCGATAACCTGGGGGGCTTTTTCTACAGTCAGTACGGCATTCTGCACCAGGGTCTGGTAGTTTGCGCCGGTGATGGTAGCCATAACCTCCTGTGTACCCGCTTCTGTCCGGCCGTTGTTTTCATAACTGACGGACGTTCCCTCGGGCAAGGCGCCTGTAATGGCCAGTTGATGTATGCTGCCATCGTACGTAAAAACCGCATCATTGAAGGTAATATTGCTGATAGGAGCCTTGCTGATCTCCAGTGTCGCGCCTTCAAAAGTCAACTCGTAGTTAGCATTTAAAACCAATGTGCCCTGGTGTATGGCGTACGTTCCTGCTTCTTCTCCTGCCTCGCGGGTCAATGTCCCGGTGAAACTGTCACCAGCCACCAGTTCCGGTGTATGGGTATAGGTCAGTTCCGGGTCGGTTGTTCCGTAAACTTTTTCTTTATCGTCAGCCGTTACCGCAATGGCAAGGGGATTTATCGTCAGATCGGCGGTCAGTTCCAACGTTTCGTAATTGGTGCCGGCAAGCGTAGCGGTTACTTCCTGTGTCCCAACATCCGTTCGGCTGTTGTTGCCGTAACTTACCGATGTACCTTCCGGGAGGGTTCCTTCCAAAGACAGTGACCGGGCGGTGCCGTCGTATACGAAACTACCGTCGTTAAAGGTAATACCTGTTATAACTGCCGGGGTGATGGTCAGATTGGCGGTCAGTTCCAGCGTTTCGTAATTGGTGCCGGCAAGCGTAGCGGTTACTTCTTGTGTACCAACGTCTGTACGACTGTTGTTGCCATAACTTACCGATGTGCCTTCCGGAAGGGTTCCTTCCAAAGACAGTGACCGGGCAGTGCCGTCGTATACGAAACTACCGTCGTTAAAGGTGATGCCTGTTATAACTGCCGGGGTGATGGTCAGATTGGCGGTCAGTTCCAGCGTTTCGTAATTGGTGCCGGCAAGCGTAGCGGTTACTTCTTGTGTACC
>NZ_JBRKIS010000052.1:0-63196 GCF_052983315.1 Sinomicrobium endophyticum | reverse complement strand
CCCTTTAGATACTATGGTAAAAACCTAATGAATTTGTCGTTATCTTGATTTTATTTTACTTTTACCATCCTACAAAGAAGACTTTTTTCCAATTGTGGATTTGAAGTCTATCTAGCGCGGAGTGTAATGCTCCGCTTTTTTTATTTTATGGACTAATTACCTCCATTGATAATCTTTATCGTATTCTTGCTCTTTTTTCCAAAGGGTATAAGCAAGAATCAATAATTTACGCATTCCTGCCACAATCCCTTTACGTTTTATTGCTGGATTTCTTTCGCAAACTCTTTCATATAAATTTCTAATCGATTCATTAACTCTTGTCGCTGTCATAGAAGGCATATATAAAGTCTGTCGTATTCTCGAATTGCCGTGTTTTGATATTCGGGATTTCCCTTTGTATTTTCCGGATTCATGTAATGTAACATCAAGTCCTGCATAGCTTATTAACTGGCGAATGTTTTGGATTAATGCAAACCCATTAGTTTCAGCGATTAAAATTACAATGGTTTCAAAACCCAAACCAGGAGCTGTCTCTACTTTCTCAATTTTTTTCTTTAATTCCTTATCCTGGTCCACCGTGTTTTTGATTTCTTTTTTGATGGTTTGAATAGCTTTTTCATAAAATTCCATTTGTTCGATCTTTAACCCTATAATGCTTTCGAGCTTCTCATGCGACTTATACATGGCGTGTAATTGGCACTTCGATCGTTGAAGCTCTTTTTTAAAGGAGAGTAACTCCCTGCAAAGGTCTCTTAACTTTTTATACATGGGAGACATGGGGTGCCAACGATCTAATACTCTTTCTATTCCATATCCGGCTATATGTTTGGAATCCATGGAGTCTGTTTTTGTCTTTATATGAAGACTTTTTATATAGTTCTTTATTTTATTGGCCAATACAACAGATACTTCCTGATCCTTTTTATAAAGGAAATAGGCTAAGTCTTCATAATAAACACCGGTTGCTTCCATGACAAACCTTATGGGGCAACTATGGCCAGGTCCCTTTGTTTTTAAAACCCATTCCAAGAACTCTTCATGTCCTTTCCTGTTATTTTTAAAAGATCGCGTCCCTTTAATTTTCACAGAACCATCTTCTAATCGGATTTTTATACATCCATGAAAATCATCCATGGAGATATCGATTCCAGCACATATTTTTCTCATAGTTATTTAAATCAATAAAGGACTTCTTCTCTTTGTCTTTCCTCGTTTTTATACGGAATACAGGCAATATGGCCAATTTCCTAGATACTATTCAGACTATAAGAAGAAAAGAAACAGGTGCAAGATCTAAAGGGCGATATACTTATAAAAGTTATCTGGGCAGGGATGCTATTACCTGTTTCTTCCTTGTATTTAAGTTTTCAAATAACCATAAATCTCATATTTTTTAAAACCTATTCTATAAAAATATTTAAGAACAAACATACGAGGGACGGGGTAAGAAATCGAGGGAAATCCATCCAAATTGAATTTTGTCATGTACTAAGCTTAATTGTATAAAATGATTTGCAAAAATACTTGATCTACTCCTCAATCTCTATTGCCTTTTGTACCGGATGGCCGGTAGTGCCGCTTGGGAATGCAATTCCCAAAAGAACCGCTATCGTAGGAGCCACATCGTTAATATGCGTTTCTTCTACGGTACTTTTCCCCTTCCTGATCCCGTTTCCGTAAAATAAAAGAGGCGTATGGGTATCGTAGTTTAAAGCAGAGCCATGCGTAGACCCGGTCTTAGAATAAGAAATAACTGCAGGTGCCAGTACATAAAGCACATCTCCCGATCTTTTCTGATTGTATCCTCTTTGCAGCAGTGCAGCTATCCTCTCCGTAAATTCCGCTTCGGTAAATACGTGTGCTGCATATGCCTTCTCCACATCCTTGTACTGTATAACCTCTTCTACCAGGTCATCCTGTATATCCCGGATACGCAGATTATTTTCCCGGGCAACTTTGTGGTCTATAAAGATCTGGGAGTTGGAGATATTTGTTATCAATCCGTCTATCCCATACTTTTCCTTTGCGAAGTCCTTCATATGAAGTGTAAAGTTCAATTGGTCAAAATAACCAGCCGGGATGTTGAGAGATTGCAGATAGGAAGGCACATGTACCGCAGCGTGATCTGCCGTAAGAAATACGGTATACTTCCCTTTTCCTACTTTTTCATCCAATGCGGAAAGAAGCCGTGCAAGGTCCTGGTCCAGTCTCAGGTAAGTATCCTGTACTTCTTTCGAGTTTACTCCGAACCGGTGCCCTACGTAATCCGTAGCCGAGAAGCTTACCGCAAGAAAGTCGGTAATGTCATCCTGCCCGAGATCTTCTCCATCCAGGGCGGCAAGGGCAAAATCTACGGTCAGACTGTTTCCGTAAGGAACCGATTTCAGGATATCGTATCCTCCGTTATTCTTCATTAATTTACCTAATTCATGGGGAAATGTAGGCGTTTTTTCTCCCTTAAAAGGACCTTCATAAGGATTGTTATCGGGCCCGCTTTCCACATAGGTATCTATATCGTAGAGCGTATTCCATGTGGTAGCATATTCCTTCGCTTTGCCGGATCGGTTAAATTTTTCTGCCCACTCGGGAAGCCCATCCATATAATAGGAACTTGTTATCCACTTTCCTTCATCTTTACCATGAAACCAATATGCAGCATTAGCTGCATGCCCGGCAGGCAGAATCGCCCCCCTGTCTTTCAGGGCCACTCCTATCACCTTACCGCGGAGTTCCGTGGCCAGTCGTAACTGGTCGGTTATGGTAGTGGTTTTCATCCGGTGCGGAGACATTTTCCCTGCATCCGATTTCGTACCAACGGACTGCCTTGTATCGTCCCCGGCACAATAGACCATTCTGTCCTCTTCTTTATCATACCAGTCATTACCTATAATACCGTGTGTTGCCGGAGTGGTCCCCGTATATACGGAAGCATGTCCGGGGCCTGTATAGGTTGGCACGTAATTGTAATGATTGTTCCTGCAGTTAAACCCGTCATTCACCAGGCGTTTTATACCTTCGTCACCATACTTTTCCCAAAACCTGGTAATATAATCGTACCGCATCTGGTCTACCACGATCCCTACTACAAGTTTGGGTTTTGCGTAAGGAGTTTCTCCTGTTTGCGCTTTCAAACCGAATACTGCGAATACACATAATACCGCAGCTGCTAATTTTCTCATAACTTTTAAATTTTAAGAGTTGTAAAAGTAAACAGTTCTCATTAAAAACCGGTTACCAATGCATTATTTAACGATCTGTCCTTTCATGTATTTATTTTTATCATGTCGATTCCATTATCACAAAAAAATGATCTTGACGAAATAAACTGCCTAACATTATTTTTTTTTACTTTAGTTACTATATTTTTACCGTATGAAGTATTTCGAAGCCATTGGCAAGTATTTTTTAATGATATTGGAAGTTTTCAGGAGGCCCACCAAGTGGGTAATCATGAAAAAACTCATCCTCAAAGAGATCGACGACCTGATATACGGTTCCCTGGGCATTGTGGTTTTTATCTCCTTTTTTGTAGGCGGGGTGGTAGCCATACAGACTGCTTTAAATACAGATTCCCCTCTACTTCCAAAGTACCTGGTGGGCTTTGCCACAAGGCAATCGGTAATACTGGAATTTGCCCCGACCTTTATCTCTATTATTATGGCCGGGAAAATGGGTTCTTATATAACTTCCAGTATTGGCACTATGCGTGTTACCGAACAGATAGACGCCTTAGAAGTAATGGGAATTAATGCCTTGAATTACCTGGTATTTCCAAAAATAATAGCCTTGCTTCTGTATCCCTTCGTAATATCCATAGCTATGTACCTGGGAATTTTAGGAGGCTGGACTGCAAGTGTCCTGGGGGATTTTAGTACCAGCGCACAATTTATAGAAGGGCTTCAGATCGACTTTAAACCCTATCACGTTTTTTACGCTTTTTCCAAAACCTTTATCTTTGCGTTTATACTGGCTACAATACCCTCCTATCACGGGTTTTACATGCGAGGGGGGGCGTTGGAGGTCGGTAAAGCCAGTACTACTTCTTTTGTATGGACCAGCGTAGTGATCATTATCATTAATTATATTCTCACTCAAATGTTACTCGGCTGATGATTGTTGTAGAAAACTTACATAAATCCTTTGACGGCACGCCCGTTCTGAAAGGTATCTCAACCTCTTTTGAAAAGGGGAAAACAAATCTTATCATCGGGCAGAGCGGTTCCGGGAAAACCGTATTTCTCAAATCGCTTCTCGGACTATTCACTCCCGAAGAAGGGAATATCATATATAATGGTGCCACTTATTCGGAAATGGATGATGATGAAAAACGGGAACTTCGTCAGCGGATGGGCATGGTATTCCAGGGAAGCGCCCTTTTCGATTCCATGACCGTGGAAGAGAACGTGATGTTTCCCCTCAAGATGTTTACCAGCAACTCTCCCGGCGAAATGCAGGACAGGGTTGATTTCGTACTCAACCGGGTAGAACTTACGGACGCCCATCACAAATTCCCTTCGGAAATTTCGGGGGGAATGCAAAAGCGTGTGGCCATTGCAAGGGCGATCGTTAACAAACCGCAATACCTCTTCTGTGACGAACCCAATTCCGGACTGGACCCGAAAACCGCCATCGTAATTGACAATCTCGTACAGGAAATTACCCGGGAGTATGATATTACTACGATAATCAATACGCATGATATGAACTCCGTAATGGAAATCGGGGAAAAGATCATTTTTCTGAAAGATGGCCATAAAGCCTGGGAAGGCAGTAACAAGGAAATTTTCAAGACCGATAACGAAGTAGTAACAGATTTTGTATACTCTTCCGAACTCTTCAAAAAAGTTCGCCAGATGTATATTGAAGAGAGGAACTGATAAAAAACGGGGGATTGAATTTCTTCCGCACCCCCGATTTTTATTTTTGAACGAGTTCTTTTAGTTCAATTGTTTTATCTCCACCTGATCATTAGAGGTTTTTAACTGCAGCCAGCTTTTCAATTTCTCATATTCCTTCTCGCGTTGAGCGGCAGTGGCAGATTCCTTCCATTTTACAGTAAAAGCGGGCACCGTATCCGTTTTGGAAAAATCTGTCCTGATTTCATTGGAAAAACGAAACTCCCCTACCCCGTCATACAAGACTTTGGCCTCCTGGCTAAGCTTTGCAAAATCTACATTATACGTAAGTTTACGCAGCCTTTCCACTTCATCTTCCAGGAAACGGATCTTCTCGGAGCTGTTCACCAGCTCTTTTTTGTTGGACTCATATAATTCCTGTACGTAATTATATTTCTGTTCCGAGTCATTTTGTCCGCCCTGTACAATACGAAGTTCCGCATTTTTCAGGGTGGGATAATCCGCCTGTTTTTGGTTTTCCCAGGTATTGATAACATTTTCCGGAATGACCTCATCTCCCATAAAAACCAGCTCTATGGTAGAGTTTCCATCCTTTTTATAATTTATTTCGGAAAGGTTCTCCAGGAACAGCCCGCCTTTCGAAAACTGGTAAGGTGTTACTACGGTATGAATAAATTTCCTGGCATCGTTGCGAAACCTCGATTCTTTCCATACGTTAAAAAAGGTGTATCCGGCGGGTATCATAACTATAATAGCTATGAGGGAGGCTACCCTGGAAATAAGTCTTCTCCGTGCCGAATTTACATAGCGCACCATAGGAAAACGCAATATTTTGAGCACCAGGAATGTCGCCAGACCTATGAATATGGTATTGATAAGGAAAAGGTACATGGCTCCCGTAGCGTATTCCCAGTTTGCAATGGCCAGCCCGAAACCTACCGTACAAAGTGGCGGCATCAAAGCCGTGGCTATAGCCACCCCGAAGATTACACTGGCAATAGTACCCTTCTTGGCGCGGGCTATAACCAGTGCCAGACCACCGAAGAAAGCAATGAGAACGTCACGTATATCCGGCGCGGTTCGCGCCAGTAATTCCGATGACTCGTCCCGCAAAGGGAAAAACCGGAAGAAGAGAAAAGCCGTAAGGATACTGAGCCCCACCATAACCATAAAGTTCTTTACCGACCTTCGCAGGGTATCCACATCATTAATGGCAATAGACATACCCATACCCAATATAGGCCCCATAAGCGGGGATATTAACATCGCTCCGATAACTACCGCCGTAGAATTGGCATTTAATCCGACCGATGCGATGAATATGGAACATATCAAAATCCAGGAATTATGGCCTTTAAACGGAATGTCGTTCTTAATATGCTCTATGGTTGTCTCCTGGTCTGTGTTGGAACGGATATCCAGTAGCTCCCCGAAAAAGGTTTTGAGGCTGTCCAGCAAGCCCGAAAAATCTTTTTTTACATTTTCCGTACTATTGTTCTGGCCGCCATCTTTTTCGTCAGGCTGCGCAGCAGAATTCTTATTCTCTTGCATAAACTGTTATATTAATTCCTCTCCGAACTTTTGTTTTACTTTTTTCAACACTTCTTTAATGTCCTGTTCTTTTTGCTTGGGATAGATTAATAGTACTTTCTTTTTTTCGATAATAATATAATCATTCAGACCGTCAATCACCACCAGTTTTTTTCCACTGGTACGGATCATATTGTTACCGGCATCTTCAATGAGCGTCCTGGCATTTACCACAGCATTGCCCGCATCGTCCTTCGGAAGTTTTTCATAGAGGGAGCCCCAGGTACCCAGATCATTCCAGTCGAAATCTGCCGGCAACACATGTATGTTGTCCGAACGTTCTAAAATAGCGTAATCTATGGAAATATTCTCTGCTTTGGAATAGTTTTTACGGATAAAGGTCCTTTCCGCAAGGGTATTGTATTTGGATTTCCCCTTTAAAAACAATTGGTACATATCCGGCTGAAGGGTTTGAAATGCCTGTAAAATACTTTTAGCACTCCAGATAAATATACCGGCATTCCATAAATAGTTCCCTTGTTTCAGGAACTGTTTTGCCGTTTCATAATCCGGTTTTTCCTTAAACTTCACCACCTGGCAGATACCGTCATTTTCCGTTCCGGATATCGTATCGTATTCGATGTAACCATACCCGGTATTGGGAAAGGTTGGGGTAATCCCCAGGGTCATCAGAATATCCTTTTTCTCACAGGCCGCAAAACAACGTTTTACATCCCCGGCAAATACTTCTTCCTCCTCTATCCAGTGATCGCTGGGAGCTACGAGTATTACGGCATCCGGGTTTTCCTTTTGTATCTTCATGGAAGCATACAGGATGCAGGGCGCCGTATTTCGCATGGCGGGTTCCAGCAATATTTGCCCGGGATTCGCTTTAGGTAATTGTTCCAGCACAAGGTCTTTGTAACGCTCATGGGTGAGAATACAGATGTTTTCTTCGGGAATGATACGGCTCAACCGGCTGAAGGTCTTCTGGATGAGGGTCTCCCCCGTTCCGAGCATATCGTGGAATTGCTTCGGCAATTCCGTAGTACTTACGGGCCAGAAACGAGAGCCGATTCCTCCGGCCATCAATATTGCATAGTAATTTTTGTTCAATTTCAAAACAGTTTATCGGGTAGTTATCGTTCGATTATCAAGTTTCAGAGATGCGGACACACCTGCCGGTATAAAAACTATTTATGGGTCCGGCAACAATTCTACCTCCGCATTGGGATTAAAGAGATAGACTTTTCCGGAAGACACTTCCACACATTCGTACCGCTTTATCTTTTTATGCCCTTTCCGAAATATCCGTCCGTTATATATACGAAAAAAACATCCATAGGGGAGTTCAAAGATATAATTTTTATCGTTTTCCGGATCAAATTGCTTTAAAGCCAGTGCTAACGAAGCATCCGTATCGCTACTTGCCCGGGGGTTTCTGAAATGTTTAGCCAGCAGGGGCAACAGGTTATCCGGGAAAATTGCAGGATTTAAAAAAGGCAGCATTAACCTCCGGAATGTCGATTTCCATTCTATACCATGCGGTTTGATATTCCGTCCGTATTCCCGGAATGCCACAAGGTGCGCCACTTCATGCACCAGCGTAATGAGGAATTTATACTTGTTAAGACTGGCATTTACCGTAATCTGGTGCATCCCACCCGGTAAACGACGATAATCACCGTGCCTGGTTACCCTTTCATTGACGATCTTCAGGTAAACCCCGTTACTCCGGACCAACTCAAAACAAAGGTCTACCGCCCTCTCCGGCAAGTATTTTCGTAAAATGTCCTTCACTGGTATATGCTCTCCATGTTTATCCTGCAACAATATAGTTAACAGTTATAGAACTCATTTAAACTTTTTTGATTGAAGTGAAAAATAGAGGTTTTTAGTCCAGATGCAGGCTTTTTTGAGCCGCATAGCCGTGGCTATGGGGTGAGAAAAAGACGAAATATGGGCTAAAAAGATCATTTTGCAGCCTCCCGATAATTATCGGGATGGAAAAAGTTTAAACGAGTTCATAATCCGTATGTATTACAAAAAATCGAAACTACAAAAATTACGGTGTGGAATTGGATACCTGTAGTAACTTACCGTTATAATAAGCATTCCCGTTCAGGGCAAAATCAAAAATATACGAGGCCATTTCCGAAGCGGAAAGCGGCGCCTGATACCCCGGGAATGCCTCTTCGAGCATTTCCGTTTGCACGGCCCCCAAAGCCAGTACATTAAAAGAAGGGCCGGTTTCTTTATATTCCTCCGCCAGCAATTCGGTAAGGGTTATTACCGCTCCTTTCGAAGAACTGTACGCTGCAAGCCCCGGGAACTTCACACTTCCCTGTACCCCACCCATACTACTGATGTTCACTACATGTCCTTCTTTGGGCATAAAAGGAAGGACTGTCCGAGTCACATCTGCCACCCCGAATACATTTACCCGGTATACCTCTTCAAATTCTTCCGGGGTGATTTCCGCAAAAGGCTTATTAACCAGTTTTCCGGCATTATTGATCAGAATATCCGCTTTTCCGTTCCACTTGTCAGAGATAAAACCGCTCAGCTTTTCCAGGTCGGCTTTAGCAGACAGGTCAAATGAAAAAGAGGTTATATTCGGGTGTTTCCACTCCATAACGGGACGTTCATTCCTGGAAAGGGCAAGTACGTTATGCCCGGCTTCTGCAAATATCCGGGCCAATTGCAGGCCTATCCCACGGCTTGTCCCCGTGATTATGACATTCTTCATAAAATCGTATAGATATTAGATTTGAGAGCTTAGATATAAGACCAAAAACCGAGTCCCGGCAATATATTATTTATTCGTTTGTAAACTCTATTTCTTTGGTCTCTGTATTTGCCATTTTCTCCATAACAGGGATCATTTCAGAAATAAAAGAGGTCATGTGATCAATATCCATCAATTCTACCTCATCGCCAACTTTGTGATAGTGCTCAAAGTTGGTAAAATCAAACGTACAGATTGTTTGTGAAGGAACCTGAAATTCCAGGAAAAAAGGATAGTTATCCGACCTCTTGAACAATTGAAAATCTTTGGCTTTAGGCAGAAAGCCTATCAGGTTTTTACCGGCATATACATTCATTTTTTCTGCCATATTGGTATCTTCATAACCTGTAATATAAGCGGTATAATCGGCTGTCATGGGTACTCCTATCATTTCCAGGTTTACCACGGCATAGAGATTCAGTTTTTCCGTTCGCAGTTTACGGGCCAGGTGCCGCGAGCCTAGAAGGCCCTTTTCTTCGGCTGAGAACAATACAAAAAGTAAACTTCTTTTATTGGTATGGAAATCTCCGAAATATTTGGCCATTTCCAGAACCCCGGTAGTCCCCGAAGCATTGTCATTGGCCCCGTTGGCAATAACATCATCGCCTTCGCCCTGTTCCTGGATACCTATGTGATCGTAGTGCGCCCCGATAATGATAAACTCCTTTTTGAGCTCCGGATCATTCCCTTCCACATATCCTACAACATTATATGCGGGTTCTTTAAAATTGTCCAGCGTATCGCGATACGAAGAAAAATAAGGTTTTACCCGGTGGTCGGCGAACACTTTTTCTATATACTGTGCCGCTTTTTCGATGCCGGGGCTTCCGGAGTCCCTTCCTTCCAGTTCATCCGAAGCGAGAAATTCCAAAGCATCCCGAACGTCCTCTGCATTTACAATATACTCTGCCTGCACCTGTTCTACCTGGGCATTCAGCCCGAAGACTACACCGCAAAAGAATATAACAGAATAAAAATACCTTTTCATACGGAAACTGATTTATTGTTGTATTGGCTAAAATATATAAAAAATCCCGTTCCTTATAATGGAAGGAACGGGATTCTCTTATTTATTTTACCTGTGCGGGACTATGCGAGCATGGTCACCGGGGTTTCCAGGTAATGTTGTAACGTCTGCAGGAATTGCGCGCCTGTTGCCCCGTCTACCGTACGGTGGTCACACGCAAGAGTCACTTTCATCGTATTACCCACCACGATCTGTCCGTCTTTAACAACGGGTTTCTGCACTATCGATCCTACGGAAAGGATAGCGGAATTGGGTTGGTTTATAATAGAAGTGAATTCCTGTATACCGAACATTCCCAGGTTAGACACGGTAAAAGTACTGCCTTCCATCTCCTGGGGAGTCAGCTTCTTATTCCTGGCCTTTCCGGCAAGGTCCTTAACCTGCGCCCCGATCTGAGTAAGGGTCATCTGGTCGGTAAAGCGTACTACGGGAACTACCAGTCCTTCGTCTACGGCCACTGCTACTCCAACATGTACATGGTGGTTATAAAGTGTAGTATCCCCTTTCCACGATGTGTTCACCTGCGGGTGTTTCTTCAGGGCCATCGCACATGCTTTTACGACCATGTCGTTGAAAGAAACCTTGGTATCCGGCAATGCATTGATCTGTCCCCTGGAAGCGATGGCATTGTCCATATCCACTTCTATGGTAAGATAGTAATGTGGCGCGGTAAACTTGGATTCTCCCAGGCGCTTGGCAATGGTTTTCCGCATTTGCGAATTTTTAACCTCCTCGGAACTTTCTTCACCTGCGGGAACAAAAGGCATGGCCTGGGCCGCCGGGGCAGCCTGCTCTTTGGATGCAGATGCTGCCGGAGCGGTTTCTGCCGCTGCAGGCGTATAATTTTCTATATCTCTCTTTACAATCCTTCCGTTTTCTCCGCTTCCTTCTACCTTGGAAAGGTCAATACCTTTATCTTCCGCCATCTTTTTGGCAAGCGGCGAAGCGAATATTCTACCTCCGTCCTGAGATACCGAAGTACCTTCTTTCGGACTTTCCTTGGAATCTTCGGCTTTTGAAGCAGCATCGGATGTTTCTTTACCGGCGCTTTTTTCCTTTTTGGCTCCTCCACCTTTAACAACTTTAAGAACAGCGTCCACATCCGTACCTTCCGGGCCTATAATTGCAAGAACCGCATCAACGGGTGCAGATTCCCCTTCCTGTATACCAATATGCAGTAATGTACCGGAATAGAAAGACTCGAACTCCATCGTGGCCTTATCTGTTTCTATTTCAGCCATAATGTCGCCTTCTTCTACCTTATCGCCAACTTTTTTCAACCAGCTGGCTACGGTACCTTCTTCCATCGTATCGCTCAAACGCGGCATGGCAACCACTTCTACGCCTTCGGGAATTTCTCCGGAAGTTTCTTCGGTTTCTTCTTCTTTTTCAGATTCGGAAGAATCTTTTTTCTCCGCTTTGTCTTCTTTGGCTTCCGATCCTCCGCCTTCACCATTCAGTAATGAAGAGATATCTTCTCCTTCTTCTCCTACAATAGCCAGGAGGGAATCGACAGGTGCTCCGTCGCCTTCCTCTATTCCTATGTGCAGCAGTGTGCCGGAGTAGAAGGATTCAAACTCCATAGTAGCTTTATCCGTTTCTATTTCAGCAAGGATGTCGCCTTCTTCTATTTTGTCTCCTACTTTTTTCAACCACTTTGCCACGACACCCTCTTCCATGGTATCGCTTAATCTCGGCATATTAATTACTTGAGCCATAAGAACTATAATTTATGAGGTAAAAACGGATAATCTTCCTGGGCATACACCACATCATACATCACATTTTTATCCGGATATGGGGATTCTTCGGCAAACTTCTCACATTCTTTCACCAGGTCTTTCACCCGTTTATCCATTGCTTCTATTTCTTTGTCCGTAGCGTACTTTTTTTCTTTTATTATATCCAGAACCTGGGTAATAGGGTCTATTTTCTTATACTCCTCTACCTCCTCTTTGGTTCTGTAGTGCTGTGCATCACTCATGGAGTGCCCCCTGTACCGATATGTTTTCATTTCCAGGAAAGTAGGACCGCCGCCGCTTCTTGCTCTCTCTACAGCTTCATCAACAGCTTCGGCTACTTTTTCCGGGTTCATTCCGTCTACAGGTCCGCAAGGCATTTCATACCCGAGACCGAGTTTCCATATGTCTGTAGTATGTGCGGTCCTGGCCACAGAAGTACCCATGGCATACCCGTTGTTCTCACAAATAAACACTACCGGTAGTTGCCATAACATTGCCAGGTTGAAAGTTTCGTGAAGCGACCCTTGTCTCACGGCACCATCTCCCATATAACAAAGGGTTACTGCTTCTCTTTTGAAATATTTATCGGCAAAGGCCATTCCGGCACCCAGAGGAATCTGCCCTCCTACGATACCGTGACCTCCGTAAAAGCCTTTTTCTTTGGAAAAGATATGCATGGAACCTCCGAGTCCCTGGGAAGTACCTGTACTTTTTCCGTATAGCTCGGCCATCACCCTTCTCGGATCAACTCCCATACCTATCGGCTGAACGTGGTTCCTGTATGCTGTTATCATTTTATCTTTGGACAGGTCTATCGCGTGGAGTGATCCCGCAAGGACAGCCTCCTGACCATTGTACAAATGAAGAAATCCCCTTACCTTTTGTTGGATGTAAACTGCAGCCAGTTTATCTTCGAACTTTCTCCAGAACAGCATGTCTTCGTACCACTTCAGGTACACTTCTTTTGTGATCTTTTTCATGTGTTTAATTTTTTTCAGCGGTCAAAATACACCATCCCGACACACATCGGGATGTTTTGAGTACCTGGAACCGCTTTTCCCGCACATGAATCTATTCCGGCCACATTCCTGCAACCTCTAAAAATCCATGTCCGTTTCATCAAATATCTTAATTAGTCTTTAAATTGATGCCGCACCCCAAATAATGAAAAATGGGACTTTTTAATTACGAGTTACAAAAGTAACATTTTCAATAAAAGTGAAAAAACGAAAAGAAGAGTTTTATTCTGGTTTTTTGTTAAATTAAAAAAAGTCCGGCACCGGAAGTTAAAAACCGGAAGACCAAACAGAAAAAGCGGCGCTTTTTCGGACGACAATATCAGAAAACTACAAATTGGATTTATCGAACAGAAGGGGCAGCAGGTCTTTAACCGAAGCGGCCTTTACTACCTTCCCGGTTTCTCCCATAAAATACAGTTCCATAGGCTCTTCCTGTTTTACCTCGTATTCTGCCAGACTCTGCCTGCAGGCTCCACATGGCGGTATGGGGGTCAGCACCGTACGGTTGTCGGAAGCTGCCGAGATAGCCATGGCGCGGATCTTCACATCCGGAAACCTGGCTCCTGCCTGGAATACCGCAACACGTTCGGCACATAACCCGGAAGGATATGAAGCATTCTCCTGGTTACTACCTATAACCACTTCCCCGTTATCCAGCAGTAAAGCGGCCCCTACCTTAAACCTGGAATACGGGGCATACGCATTTTTCCGGGCCTCCATAGCTTTCTGCATCAGACCCCGGATAACTTCCGGAAGCTCATCGGTGTTATCATACACTACAATCCTGGATGTGATCTCTACTTCTTTCATAATTAAAATTCCGTAAAGTTATCCCCGAAATTAAACCGCAACGAAAAACGCAGGGTATTTTCAAGAGGGTTTTGTACTTTGGATGTCGAAAACAGGTAAGACAGATCTATAGTAGTCGTATTAAATGTAAACCCGGCGCCCAGGGAAAAGAACTTCCTGGCTCCTTTATCATTACTCTCGTTAAAGTACCCGGTACGCAAAGCAAAAGCCTCCTGGTACATATATTCCAGCCCCAAAGCCCAGGTTATCTCTTGCAACTCCTCGCTGAATCCGCCCGGAGCATCGCCAAACGAATCGAAAATACCTCCCACAAAGCCTTTATTATAATAATCATCTTCCATATTGATGATACCATCCCCGTTGGAATCACTTGGTGTAGGCACCAGTAACTTATTAAACTCCACCGAGGTCATCAGCCTGTTATCCGCGTCAAAAATAAAATCAAACCCGGCGCCAAGTCCCAGATTGGTCGGGAGAAATTCTTCCTGTGTATTGTCACTGCTATAACTTATCTTGGGTCCTACGTTTGAAATATTAAATCCGCCACGCCACCTACCGTTAAAGTTGGCATACGCAATTTCCGGAGACTGGTAATAGCCGGAAATATCCACGGCAAAGGAATTGGCAGCCCTGGCATCTACAGCTCCATCCACTTCGGTAAGGCGCAGATCCGAACGCAGGTACCTTCCGGCTACTGCCATGGAAAATTGTTCACTCAGCTTCAGGGAATACGAACCATCCAAGGCTATTTCATTCGGTTTTACCTCTCGCGCCTGATCAAATGCGGTCTGCCGGAATTCAAATCCGCCCAAACCGTAATACCGGATACTAAAGGCAAAAGCGCTCCGTTCGTTCACGCGTTTGTAAAAATTGAGATTCAACAGGCCCATATCGTCCACCAGCTCGGTAAGATAAGGCGTATAGCTCACCCCAATACCGTACTGCGTTTCGGAAAAAACATATTTCGCCGGGTTCCACTGTTGGGAAAAAGCATCGGGCGATGTAGCTACCCCCATATCTGCCATACCTGCCGATCTGGCATCTGCGGCAACCCGTAGGAAAGGCATCGCAGGATTTATGGGACGGTAATCATTATTCTGAGCGTGTAATGGTCCTAGCATTGCAAAAAATGCAATAGCAATAAGAATACATATTTTTTTCATGTTCAGATTGGTAGATTTGTAACAAATATAATCTATAATTACAGTTATACAAGTTTCGGGAAACAAGCCATTCTATTTTTCTTAACGTTATTTTTGTAATTATCTTGTATACATTTTCTTTCTTTTCACAACATAAAAAGGCACGGAGCGTCATACACAGCATCCATACTGCGCATAACGCCATTTCAACACTTTGTCTATGATGGCATTCTCCACCAAAGTATTTTCCTCCCAACATAATAATAAGAGTCATTCAACGTTATTACAAGTGTCTTAATACCGTTAGTTTTAAAAAAAGAATTTCGGTATAAAAAGTAAAAATATTTCGTTAATTGCTATATTGCACGCATATTTCTCGGACAACTCAAATCTTTTTTCTATGAAGATTAATTTTAAACTGTTGGTATTGTTCATTGCTATCACCGGCGGGTTTACGGGGTGTAAAAACTCCAAATCGGATTACAAGAACACATCAAGGGCCACCGGATGGAAGATAAATGACGGTGACGGAGGCTTTGAATACAATACTAATTTCAAAGAACAGGAAACCGCTCCGGGCCTGGTATTTATAGAAGGAGGTACTTTTACCATGGGAAAAGTACAGGATGACATTATGCACGACTGGAACAACACGCCGACGCAGCAGCACGTGCAGTCTTTTTACATGGATGAAACCGAAGTGACCAACCTTATGTACCTGGAATACCTGGACTGGTTGAAAAAAGTGTTTCCTCCCGGAACTCCTATGTATGAAAACATTTATTCCGGAGCCCTTCCGGACACCATGGTATGGAGAAACCGACTGGGGTACAACGAAGTAATGACCGATAATTACCTTCGTCACCCTGCCTATGCCAATTACCCGGTAGTTGGTGTAAACTGGGTACAGGCGGTACAGTTCAGCGAATGGCGGACCGACAGGGTAAACGAACTTGCCCTGGAAAAAGAAGGCTATATTGCACAAGGCACCAAAAATGCCGTTACGGTCGGTGAGGTAAGCGGAACATTCAGTACCGGTACTTACCTGATGAATCCCCGGGCTGCTTACGGCGGCAGGGTAGACAGCCTGCAGGGTAAAAAGAAAAAAGCCCAGGACAGTACCAATGTATATGCAAAGCTCACTTCGGGTGTTATACTTCCCGGATACAGGCTCCCTACAGAAGCCGAATGGGAATATGCCGCCATAGCTATTGTGGGCAACCGCGAGTACAACAATGTAAGAGGAAGAAAAAAATATCCGTGGGACGGTGAATACACCAGATCCTCAAAAAAATCTGCAAAAGGAGATCAACTGGCCAATTTTAAACAGGGAAGAGGTGATTACGGTGGTATTGCAGGATGGTCCGATGACGGTGCCGACATAACTGCCCAGGTTAAAACCTACCCTCCTAATGACTTCGGCCTCTATGATATGGCCGGAAATGTCGCGGAATGGGTCGCGGATGTTTACCGCCCGGTTGTAGATGATGAAGCCAACGACTTTAACTACTACAGAGGTAACGTATATACCAAAACCTCCATAAATGACGATGGTACCGTAACCGTACTCGACCCGGACCAGGTTGTGTATGACACACTGCCCAACGGAAAAATCATTGCCAAAAACCTTCCGGGTGAAGTGGTCAAGGTGCCTATCACAGAAGAAGACGCCTACCTGAGACCTAACTTCTCCAGGAGTGATAACAGGAACTACAGGGATGGTGACTTCAGTTCTTCCAGGTATTTCGACAGGTTTTACGAGGAAGACGAATCTACTGCCGGTGGAGATACGAGAAAAATGTACAACTCTCCCGACCACAAGATCGAGGTGGATGAAGAAGGGAAGATGGTAATGGAGTATGATAAATCCAACCGCAGGACCACACTTATCGGCGATGATGTAAGGGTTTTTAAAGGAGGCTCCTGGAGAGACCGCGCCTACTGGCTCGATCCTGCGCAACGAAGATACCTGCCGCAATACATGGCTACGGATTACATAGGTTTCCGGTGTGCCATGTCCAGAGTAGGCTCTAAAGCCAAACAAAAGAGAAAAAGACCAAGAGGTTAATAATACCTTAGAAAAAATAATATCAAAGCCCCGGCACTGTAAACAGGTCGGGGCTTTTTGCTATTTTTACCACATGAATACGGAAGCACTTTACCAGGCATACCTATCGTGCAACAAGGTTTGCACCGATACCCGGAAAATTGAAAAAGGAGATCTTTTTTTCGCCCTGAAGGGAGATAATTTTAACGGCAATGCCTTTGCCGCCCAGGCACTGGACAAAGGGGCTTCATTTGCTGTTATAGACGAAAGCAATTACCATTCCGGCACAGAGACTATTCTTGTTGATGATGTTTTAAAAGCGCTTCAACAACTGGCCGGCTTCCACAGGAAACAACTGGCTCTCCCCATCATTGCACTTACGGGGAGTAACGGGAAAACCACCACCAAGGAACTCATACATTCGGTACTCTCCAAAAAATTCCGGACCGTAGCCACCAAAGGCAACCTCAACAATCACATAGGCGTACCCCTCACTCTGTTGTCCATGAACAAAGACACCCAGATAGGAATCGTGGAAATGGGAGCCAATCACCTCGGGGAAATAGCACTCCTCTGTTCCATTGCCGATCCCGATTATGGTTACATTACCAATTTCGGTAAAGCACACCTGGAGGGTTTCGGAGGGATCAAAGGTGTAATACAGGGCAAAAGCGAACTATACCAATACCTGGTACAAAAAGAAAAACTTATTTTCTACAATGCCGAAGACCCTATCCAATCGGAAAAGCTGAAGGCTTACCCGTATACGTTCGGGTACGATTCCAAAGGAGTTTCGGAGGTACGGGTAGAATTTACCGGGGCCGCTCCTTTTGTAAATCTTAAGCTTAGCGATCAGGACATACACTCGGGACTCATCGGGCATTATAATTTTAATAATATTGCAGCGGCAGTTACCATAGGAACATATTTTGAAATATCTGCCGGCAACATTAAAGCTGCGATAGAAGCTTATATTCCCTCCAATAACCGTTCACAGATTGTGGAAAAGAACGGGCGTAAAATCATACTGGACGCTTATAATGCCAACCCCAGCAGCATGCAACTGGCCCTCGAAAATTTTACGGCCCTTCCCTACCCGGATAAAGCTCTCATTCTCGGGGATATGTTCGAACTCGGCAACGAAGCAGAGACAGAACATCAGTATATAGCGGACCAGGTATCCGGATTACCCTCGGGAAGTGTGATACTGGTAGGTGAAAACTTTTTCCGGACAGGATCCGCACATCTTAAATTCCGGGATTTCGACGCGCTGAAATCCCATATCCTGGAAAACGGACTCCCCGGAAAAACCTTACTCATCAAAGGATCGAGAGGAATGGCCCTGGAAAGGATGCTGGATTTACTATAAAACAGGGCTTAGAACATGACAAAATTCAATTCCGCAGGATTTTCCTTTAGCAATGTCATTTAGTTAGTGCTATAGTAGCCTGAAAAAAACATATGTCTATATTTTAAAAAAGACAAAACAAAGGCTCCTCCCTTCATCCCGATGATTATCGGGATGAAGGGAGGTACCCGAGCGCAGCGAAGGAGGAGAAGGTTTGAAATCCCGGATTATTGGCATAACCGTAAACACTGTGTATATACGCCAAGGTTCGGGCCTGTCAAAACTCCCCGTCCCGCAAAGCGGTCCACCCCTCCCAGCCTTTCCGGAAGGCCTGTTATCCAGGACAAAGGAACTAAATCTCTCTGCCCATAAAAGGGTCTGTCCGGGAGTGTTTACCTGTTTCTACTCTTCCCGCGTATCTGCGCAAAAATACGGTTTCCCCCTCTATGGTTACGGTAAAGTCATACCAACCGTAACTTTTGACAGCGGGTACGATAATTTTTTCCGTGCCGTCTTTCTTTATACGCTGCCTGATCTCCGGGTTTTTATACGCCTGGTCCGCGATTGTAATCCGGATACTTTTACCGGTCCGGTTTATCACTTCCAGCGCTATATTACCAGAAAATTTTTTCAGGAACCTGCCGTTTTTTTCATAGCCGCAAAGGATATCCACTTCCGGATCTTCATGGTCTCCGCAAAACTCTCTGTAAAAACCGTTTGGCCCGTAGACTCTCAGGTGATAACTGTCATTTTCAAAATGGTCCAGCGGCCAGTTATCGCCTATCGTATCTCCCGGAGTTACGGCAAACGGCCAGGCTCTGACGGCTTCGAGAGAATGACTCCCATCCTTTTTCTCTTGTAAATACCTGCCCGGGGCATATACGTGAAAAGGGGCCCCGGCAGCCATATTTCCAAAAACCGTATCGGCCGCGTGGAAGGATACCTCAAAAGACTTTTTATCCTTTGTCAGTGTCCCATCCACATAAAGTTCATAGGGTAAAGCACAGGAATCTTTGGTACCTTTTTCTTGTCCGGGCATAAAAGGAGCACCTTTCCCTGTTCGCGCCTGTCTTAACTGTGTGGCAGACAGGGGTGCAAAATTAGAAGGGACTTCTTTAAACGAAGCGTTATATACTTCCTCCATCAACTGATTCCGGTCTACAAAATCGTCATATCGGAATCCGGAGGGATCGTACGGACGGAATGCGGAGGTAAGATCACTGCACACCGTTCGTCGCCACGAACTGATATTACTTTCCCGGATCTTCTTCCCTGTTTTTTTATACAACCACGTTTCCATAAACATAAGGGTAGAGGTTATATCACATACTCCGGAATTGACCCATCCGCCACGTGTCCAGGGCGAGGCTACAACCATCGGCACCCTGTACCCCAGCCCCACCGGGCTTTCCCTGGCATTCTTCGGGTCCATTCCTTCTTTCCGGAGCTCTTCTTCCATAGTAACAAATTCCTGCGAGGTATCTAATCCTTCGGAGTACGCTTTTTTGTGTTTCGGGTCTGGCGCTACGAAAGGGGGCACATGGTCAAAATAACCGTCATTCTCATCATAGGTGAGGATAAACACGGTTTTTTTCCATACCTCCGGGTTCTTCGTTAGAATGTCCATCACTTCCGATACATACCAGGCTCCGTACCACGGGGCACTGGGATGATCTGAAAATTTCTGCGGGGCCACAAGCCAGGAAACGGCCGGAAGTTCTCCTTTATTTACATCTTCGCGAAACTGGTGCAATATATCCCCTTTAGGCACCTTAATGGTGCGCTCCTCTCCGTTATCTGACCAGGTAATGGTTTCTGTCCGGTGATAATGCGGGTCTTTTATGTTGGTGGTAAAAGCTTTTTTGTGCAGGTTTTTTTCATACTCCGAGAGTTTTTCAAAATTATCGGGGTTCCACACCCGAAGTTCTTCCCGGATCTTTTCAAGCTGGTTCTTTTTCTGCTCCAGTTTATTCCGGAGTTTCTGTACCTGCGATTTCGGCTGTTTCTTTACGGTTTTCTCCAGTTCCGATATTTCGCCCGGTAATTCGTCCAGTCTTTTCTTCAAAAATTTTTGATGCCCTTCACTGTAACGGACATTAAACCGGGAAAACCATTCCAGGTTGTTATCCGTAAAGTTGGCCAGGAGGGATTCATCTTCTCCCTCCAGTTCGGTCTGCAGGCTTATCTCATTCTGATAGACCCTCCAGGATATGCCGTTTTCCTCTAACCGTTCCGGGAAAGTTTTCCAATCCGCTTCCCGGTTGTAATACACTTCCGAATTCCGGACATTGGGTGAAGCCGAGGGCGATGCCTTATGGGTACCACTCCAGAAGAACAGGCGATTGGTTGTAGTTCCTGTCAAAGAAGAACAAAAATGCTGGTCGAAAACAGTAAATGCATCTGCAAAAGCATAATAGAAAGGAAGGTCTTCCCGGTTGTAATATCCGAGCGTAAAGGGGATGTCCTTATACGCTTTCCTCCCGGTTTGTTTTGCTGTAAGCCATTTATCGTATTTTCCGTCGTTACGCGCATCCACCTGGTTTTCCCAGGAATGGGGAAGATCTCCCATCCAGGTTGCTTTGGTCTCCCGCATATTCAGGCGAAAAGGCGCATATGTTTGCCCTTTTCCATTGCTCTGCAGCCATACCGGGTTTTTATCGGGAAGAGTTATGACCCTCGGATCGTTATACCCCCGGACGCCTTTGAGAGTGCCGAAACAATGATCAAAGGAACGGTTTTCCTGCATCAGGAACACTACATGTTCCGCATCCTCAAATGAGGTTCCTTCATCGGGATTTATGGCCAGCGCTTTTTGAATAGAAGGCGGAAATGTCATGGTTACGCCCACGCCGCCGGTAAGCAAGGCGGCTTTTTTTAAAAAATCTCTTCTGGTATCCATTACTATTATTTTGGATTGGAAAAGTCCCGGGGTTAGGAATGCTCGTACAGTGACTCACACCAAACCCCGGGACTTTCTTTTTTGCTATTTCAATATCCACATCAGCTCATTGACATTATCATTGCCGTTATACTGGCGGTCTACTGCTTCGTTAAGATTGGAACTGTTATAATCAAGTTCATTCTGCGGATACAGCCATCGCACCGGTAACCTGTCGGAAGGAACATTTTCATTCGTAGCCGGATTGAGTGGAAATTCCGGGTACCCGGTTCTGCGATTTTCATAAAAACCTTCCCTCGGAGCCTGCATAAATGTACAAATATATTTCTGGGTAATGATCTGCTCCAACTGCTCTTCGAAGGTTGCCGCAAACTGTACTGCCGGGGTATTATCGTAATAGTTATCGATATAACCGGCGTCCATCAACCGGCCATGATTAAATTCTTCCTTGTCGGGAGTGTTCTCCGCTACAAAAGACATTGCAGCCCGGATACCTTCCCTGTAAAAACTTTCCGCATTCCCGGAAATCCATCCGCGAATATTCCCTTCGGCAAGCATAAACTGTACTTGTGCATAACTCATCATAAATACCGGTTCTCCTTCCGGTATCTCTTTGTACCTGTCGTTGATATCCGAATAGTCTTTGGTAGCGTGAATAGATTGCATATCTGCATACGGCATGGAAGGATCTGTCCCTTTATAAGCATCATAATCCGAAACATCGGCGCCTCCTTCTATCGCTACAGGTGAAGGAGCGGCATAGTAGAACAGGCGGAAGTCTTCGAATGCCTTTAATTTATCGACAATAACACTGGACACCATAGGATATATGACGGACTGGTTACCCAACTTGTGAAAAGGATACATCTGGTTGGCGGCATTTTCGTATTTCAATTCGAAATTATCCTCGTTCCCCTGCATCATCGGGCGGTTGTTCACTATTTCCGCAAAGCGTTCCTTCACGCTCAGGTCGCTGTCCCCGGTTTTCCTAAACAAATACAACAGCACTTTCAGTTCGAAGGCATTTACTGCTTTCCGCCATTGTCCGGCATTACCTTCGTAGATCATGTCCCCGTTAAAATTCGCTCCTTCTGCGAAAAGTGCATCCGCTTTGTCCAATTCATCCAGAATTCCCACAAAAACCGCCTTCTGTGTATCGTATACAGGCCTAAGGTTATTTTCGCTCTCTCCTTTAAGTGCATCGCTGTACGGAATATCGCCAACCTCAATGGTTATATTGAAAAAATTGACGGCCCGTACAAAATGCCGCAATGCCCGGTATGAATTTACGATCCCCTCATCCAGACCTTCGGTGGATTCGGCATATGCTACCATTTTATCTGCATCGACCAGCCTGTTCATCTTCCCAAAGTCCGAACGGTTGAACCTGTTGTATTGTTCGTTCCTGGGAAATTCGCTCCACAGGATGTACTTGCTGTACATATGCTGCCCCATAAAATTATCGGCAATATCTTCTCTGGTAATATTCAGAATAACCTGTGAAGCCAGGGTTTCCGGACTTCCGGCAGTAATTCCGTCCGGGTCGGTGTTTATTTCATCAAAATCACCCGTACATGCTGTATGAAGAAGAAGCAATAAAGCACTTCCTATAACTGCTTTTCTATATATACTTTTCATCTGTTTATTTTTTGGATTTATCTGGATTTGCTATATGCAGGTTAATGTTCAACCCTACAAAACGTTGTGAAGGGGAAGAAAGTTGGCTGTCATCATTAAAGTCCGGATCGGCAAATCGGAAATCTTTGGTCCACAAAAATACGTTCTGCGCCGTCAGGGAAACCCTTGCTCTGCTCATTCCCCAGCGTTCACTAACAGATTTCGGGAGTGTGTACCCTATGGCTATTTCGCGCAGTTTAAAGAAGGTGGCATCGGTAGCCCCCAGGGTTCCGTCTCCGTAACGCCTGGCATAGGTTTCGTAAGACACCTCCGTATCGTTCGGGGCATAAGTACGCGTATCTTCTGCAATTCGGCCGTACTGGTCGTAGGTCACTGCGCCGGATACTACTTTTACACCATTACCCACGTACGAGGTATTGCCGTTAACTACTTCGTCATACCTCCATGGATTATCGCTGTCCGGGTGTGCCCCGGTATCCCACATTTTATAGGAAGTATAATTAAACAGTGTTCCTCCCACACGTCCGTCAAAGCTCAGGTGAAAATCAAAATCCTTCCAGGTCAGCGAGTTTGTAAAACCCCAGATAAAATCCGGATCGGAGTATCCGAACACCGAACCGTAATCACTTCGCACCGGAAGTCCTCCCGTGTTGTGAATGACATTGCCATTCGGATCACGCAACCAGGCATTTCCGGTATAGGCATCTACTCTTCCTCCCGATTTTGTCCAGAGATTGTTTGCTGAGTAATCCGGGTCCAGGTCTTTATAATAAAAATGGTTTTTGGACCAGTTTATGGCCATATCCCAGGTAAAATCCTCCTTTTTGATAATCCCGGCATTCAGGGTAATTTCCAGGCCTTTCTGCAAACGGGTCTCTTTGGTGTTTACAAGGATCCCGGAAAAACCGGAAGATTCTGCAATGTCCGCATAGATCTGCCGGTCGTAATTGTAAACATTGTAATACGCCACATCCAGGTTCAGGCGATTCTTTAAAAAATAAACGGCCGTTCCTATCTCCCAGGTCCTCTTTACTTCGGGAGAAATATCGTCATCCTTCCGGATATTCCGGGTATAAGAAGCGCTGTTATAATCTCCCCAGGTACCTATATTCAAATTGTAGTTGATATTGGTATCATACACATCGAGATCTGCTTTGGACTGTGTCCAGGACCCCCGTACTTTCCAGAAGTCCATCCAATCAGGTAAAGTAGCCAACTCATTGATCAGTACGCTTCCCGCTACGGACGGATAGAAAAATGACCGGGTAGAAGCCGGGAGCGAGGAACTCCAGTCATTACGCCCGGTAACATCCACAAAAACGGCATCCTTCCACGAAAACGAGGCCAGTGCCAACAAGCTGTTCACCTGTTTGCTGGTCCTGGAGGAATACACATTCGGTCTTTCCTTGGAGTTGTTCAGCGAGTATATCCCGGGAACTACCAATCCGTTCCGGGTGGAACTGCCCAGGTGTTCGTTTTCCCACTTAAACATGGAGGCTCCCGCAGTTAAATCTATATCAAAATCAGTCCAGATATCCTTTTTCTCATAATTGAACAGTAAGTCCGTATTCAGGCTGTATCCTTTATATTGATCTACCCTGTACATCCCGTTGGCATGCCATCCCCGGGTAGAGTTGATCCCTGGCGGGTTTCTCCTCCTATTGGTATTGGAATAGAAATCATATCCTACCCGGGCTGTAATTTTAGCGCCTTCAAAAGGTTTATACGTAGACGTTAAATTACCGTTTATCATATTGTTTTCCTGTCCGTTCAGCTTTTCATAGGCAATCAGATAAGGGTTATCATACCAGGCTTTGTAATGCCAGTTTTGTTGCTGGTCGGGCACTACCCAATAATCCCGGAATTTGGTAACATCGTATTCCGGCCCCGTCCACATCAGTAATTGATAGATATACCCCTGGTCTCCGTAACCTGCTCCTGTAGTTTGCGGTGTGGTACTGCGGTTATACCCCAGGTTACTTTGCAGTTCAAAATCATCTCCGAGTTTCAGTTTCCCGGAAACGTTGGCATTTAACCTGTTAAGACGCAGATTGGGGTATTGTCCTTTATTGTACACGTGTGTAAGGGATGTCCGTATAAATCCCAGATCTCCGGAACGGGCAAAACTTACGTTGTTATTGGCTATAAACCCGGGTTCGAGAAAATTCTTAAAGTTATCTTTTCCCCGTGAAGTCAATTCCATCACTTCCATCTGTTTGGTTTCGGGATTCCACTGTTCTTCCATAATCCCGGCATCCAGTTTATTTCCCCAGACATAATCTACTGCATTGTATTCTCCCCCGATACCGGCGCTATAGGAATGTTGTACCTTGGGCAAAGCCAGGTAACCGGCAAAGATCATATTGTTACTGTTTACAGAAATACCGTTTCCTCCGCTTTTGGTGGTGATAATAATGGCTCCTCCACCTCCGCGTATCCCGTAAAGAGCGGATGCCGTAGCCCCTTTAAGGACATCCATGCTTTCTATATCGTCCGGGGCTATTTGCTGCAGGGTCATATTGCTATAAGGAACACCGTCCACTACAAGCAAAGGATTTTCACTCGCTCCGCGTAATCGTATCTGCGGCGCCTGGTTAAACTCCGTACTGTTTTGTATACGAAGTCCTGCCACCTTTCCGGTCAGTGAAGTGGCTACATCCACCCCTTTTACTTCCTGCACCGCATCACCGCCAACACGCTGTACAGCATATCCCAGTTTCTTTTCCTCCCTTTTTATACCGAGTGCCGTAACTACCACATTCTCCAGCGCCTGCACATCTTCTTCCATTGCTATGCTTATAGTGGTGCGTGTACCCACTGTTTCCTCTTTTCTTTGAAATCCGATGTAGCTGAACACCAATACGCTTTCTGCATCCGGAACTACCAGTTCGTAATTTCCGTCCATATCGGTTATGGTTCCCTGCGGTCCGTCTTTCACAAAGACAGACACACCCGGCAGGGGAAACCCGTCACCGGCAGATGTTACCTGTCCGCTTACCTGAACACCCTGGCTCGCCTGCTTTTGCCTGCTGCTGTGGTCACCTTCCACGGCAAACAACGTTGCAACATGCAGTAACGAGACAAGTAAAAACCCTGCTTTTACCCAAAGCGGATTCTCTCGTTTAATTTTGTTTTTCATTGTTAATCTGGTTTTAGTTAATTAGCATTTATTTATTCTCTCCTGCTCCTTCTTTTTATGCAGACACCGGGAAAATGTTCTTCAGGCTATCGGTCTGACCTGAAAAAAACATATAACACCGTGCCATACACAAACCAAAGAATCAGGCAATAGTGGTCCTGTCATAAGTGTTATCGATAACACTTATGAAAAATCAGCATTATAAATATATCTCAAATTATCCCCGCAAAGGTGCTGATAATAGTTGCTCTCCCGGTTTTCTTAAAGTAATAAAAAAGTTACGGTTATATTTACACCCGGTTTGTCCCACTGTCTTTATCGCGAACGTTTTTCCATGTAAATCCTCTAAAAATCAGTTAACATATATATACCATCCTATGTATATTGTCAATTGCAATCTTAACACCCGCTTAATGTTATTTTTACAGAGGAGCCCTCCAATGGTATGCCTTCGGTTGTGTAAATGCCCGGATGCCCTGTACGGACAAGGTGGCTCCTACTCCCGAATTTCTTCGTCCCGACCACGGCACATACGGACTTACCCGGTCACAACAATTCCAGTAAACCGTACCGGCATCCATTGCGTTCAGAATAGTCCCCGCCCGTTGCTCGTCGGAAGAAAAAACTGCGGCGGTAAGTCCGTAAGCCGTATCCTGCATCAGCGCCATAGCTTCTTCATCCGAACTCACTTTCTGCACTCCTATAATGGGTCCGAAAGACTCCTCTTTCATCACATCCATCCGGTGGTCACAGTTGGCCAGCACTGTCGGTTCAAAATAATATCCTTTTCGTTCCACGGGTAATCCTCCGGTTTTTAGTATAGCCCCCTTATGTACCGCGTCCTCTACCTGTTTTCGCAACACTTCCAGCTGGGCTTTTCGCGTCACAGGGCCCACAAAAGTATCGGGAGACATCGGGTCTCCGATAGTGTAGGAACGTACTTCCTCTACCAGGGCCTCTACAAATTGGTCATAAATACTCTCGGATACGTACAGGCGTTCCACGGCACAACAACTCTGTCCGTTATTGTAAAAAGCACCTTCCGCAGCATTTATTGCCGCCTGCTTTATATCGGGCACATCGTCTGCAACGTACAAAGGGTCTTTTCCTCCCAATTCCAGTTGCACCGGCACCAGCTTATGAGCGACCGTTTCGGCTATATGCCGGCCTGTCCGGTAAGACCCGGTAAAAAAGTAGCCGTCAAAATTCATTTCCAGCATCACTTGCCCCAATGCCCCGCCTCCTGAGACACATTGAAAAACATCTTCCGGAACGCCGGCAAGATGCAGGTATTTTTCAAATTGTTTACCGGTCATCATGGCGTATTCCGACGGTTTATACATCACCCCATTGCCCGCCGTAAGTGCGTATAAAAACACATTGTAACCCACATTATACGGAAAATTCCATGCGGATATATTGGCTATCACTCCCAGGGGTTCATAACGGATTTTTTCGTGTGTACTGCCCGTGTCTATCATAACCTCATCTGCCAGGGCCCGGAGGGCATACGCCGATAAGTGCTCTATCCGGTTATGAGCCCCCGCGATCTCATTCCTTGATTGTTGTATGGGTTTACCGGTCTCCGCGGTGAGCACAACCGCGAGTTCTTCTTTATTTTCCTGTACCAGGCTCCCGAATTTTTTTATGCATTCCAGGCGTTCTTCTACCGGGCGTGCAGACCATATTTTTTGTCCCTCTCTTAATGCTTCAAATTTACCGGAAAGGGTTTCCGGGGTGTCTTCTTTCCAATCGGCGATCAGTTCTCCCGTAGCAGGGTTAAGTATCTTCATAGCTAAGGTTTTACGTGTTCTAGAAATGCGTTATACAGGATATCTTCATCTATTAATTCTTCCCGGAGTGTATGTGTGAATTCGGGATGCCACTGCACTCCCATGACCTTGCCTTCCGGGGCTTCGGTATAGCCGAAAGCCTCTATTACTCCATCGGGGGATGTCGCATAGACTTCCAGGTTTTTCCCCAGTTTTTTAACAGCCTGGTGATGTACCGTATTTACATAAGTCCGGGATTCGTCTTTATACAGCCTGTCCAGGTAACTGCCGGGCACAAAATTCACCGGGTGCTTTATGGTATCGTACAGTTCTGCCGAGCGATGTTCGTCTTTCCCTGTAGTCTGGGTAGCGATATCCTGGTATAAGGTACCCCCGAAATACACATTCATCAGTTGCATCCCCCTGCAAATGGCCAGGACGGGTTTATTGTTCTTCACGGCAAAATCCAGAATATACAGTTCATACCTGTCCCGATAGACATCTCCTTTCCATCGTCCTATGGGAGTTTCTCCGTAAGTCTCCGGGGCAAGGTCTGTGCCGCCCTGCAAGACAAAGCCATCCATTTCGGCCAGAATATCGTCCAGAAGAACGATATCTACATCCGGAAGCAAAACAGGTAATATTCCCTTACGGGTAACAAAGCGGGCCATATCGCTTTCCAGATAGCTCAAGGACTTCGGCCCGAAGACATTCCGCTGCTTGTCCGGATACATAAAACAGGAAGTGATCCCTATCTTTTTCATCTTTTACAATGCTTCTTTATACAGATTATCAAAATCTTTCCGGGTCACCGGTTTCGGGTTGTTCGGATGGCAAAAGTCGGCAATGGCCAGGTCGGACAATTCTTCGATATGTTTTTCTTCCACTCCGATACCGGAAAGCCTGGAAGGCAAGTCGAGTTTATCATTCAATTCAAAAAGATATGCCACCACTTTACTGCCCTGCCCTGCTCCAAGGCTCAAAGCATAAGCCATAGTATCGAACCTATCCTCGGACCCTTCATAATTAAACCGCATGCCATAGGGCAGGTTTACGGCATTGGCCAGACCATGATGTGTATCCAGTAAACCGGAAAGGGGATGAGCAAGACTGTGTACAACTCCCAGTCCCTTCTGAAAGGCTACCGCCCCCATCAGGGATGCCAGCAGCATTTTGGCACGGGATTCCACATCCGGATTTTTCGTGGCCTTTTCCAGCGATCGGGCTATAAGTCCCATGCCTTCCAGGGCTATACCGTCGCACATCGGGTGAAATCCTTTGGCGAGATAGGCTTCCAGGTTATGTGTCAGGGCATCCATCCCCGTTGCTGCCGTCACAAATGGTGGTAATTCCATGGTCAGCAGCGGATCGGCAAATACAATCTTTGCCATCAGTTTCGGACTGAACAATATCCGTTTCTTTTTGGTTTCGTCTTCGGATATAATGGCGCTCCTGCCCACTTCACTCCCGGTTCCGGCAGTAGTAGGTACGGTTACGAAATGAGGCACTTCACCGGTGACATATTTATCCCCGCCGATCAGATCGTCATAGTCGAAAAGGTCACGGCGGTGATTTACCCGCAATACAATGGCACGGGCAACATCGAGGGCTACTCCTCCGCCTATACCCACAACACTGTCCCTGCCGGTCTGCTCATATATATCACCTCCCCTGAGCACATCCGATTTCACCGGGTTCTTATGCATCTCATTAAACACCGCAACACTCAGACCGGCTTGTTCAAGGTCCTTTACGATCTTCCTGAAAAAATCCAGTTCGGACACTACGGGGTCCGTAACCAATAGCGGTTTTTCGAGACCATTTTCTTTTAAATATGTGCCCAATTCACTTACTACCCCGGCTCCGAACCGGATGGGGGCAGGAAAATTAAATCCGTATACTTTATTTATATCTATCATCTTATATCAAATAATTTCAAAATACCGCTTCGTTTCCCAGTCGGTAACCTCGGCCGAAAATTGCCGCCATTCCCATTCGCGCGTACTGGCAAAATGAGCTATAAATTCCTGTCCGAACAATTCATTGGCCAGGCCGGAGTTTTTCATGCGCAGTGTCGCCTCATACAGGTTTGCCGGGAGGATCCCGTTATCCTTGTTTTCATAACCATTGTCTTTGGTGTCGGGAATTTCAAGCTTCAACCCTTTTTTTATTCCGTATAATCCGCTGGCCAGGCATCCGGCCATAGCGAGATAAGGATTAACATCGGACCCCACCACCCTGTGCTCTATCCGGGCCGACTTTTCGGAAGCGGTCAGGGCGCGCAACGCTACGGTCCGGTTATCCCGGCCCCAGGTAATGGTAGTAGGCGCCCAGGCTCCTTCTACAAGCCGCTTGTAACTATTTATCGTAGGCGCGAAAAGGGGCAATATATCCGGAAGGCAATGCAACTGACCTGCGAGGAAACTCTTCATAAGATCACTCATATTTCCGGCATCAGAAGCATCGAAAAACAGGTTTTTTTTCTTATCCGCATCCCATAAGCTCTGGTGTACATGTCCGCCACATCCCGGTAGTTCCCTGGATTGTTTAGCCATAAAACTTGCCGTAATACCGTGCCGGCAGGCTATTTCTTTAGTTGCCGCTTTAAACAGTGTAGCCCTGTCTGCCGCTTCCAGGATATCACTATATAAAATGGCAGCTTCGGTAACGCCGGGGCCCGTTTCGGTATGGAGCCCTTCGAGGGGTACTCCGAAATCTTCGAGCAGATCGAAGAGATCATGAAAAAAGCCGCTGTTCTCCGACATCTTCAAAACAGAATAACCGAACATCCCGGGCATCATGGCCTGCGGATACTTAAAATCCTTTTCATGCAGGGCGTCTGTAGTTTCCCTGTAATTGAACCATTCGAACTCCTGGGAATACATCGGTTTGTATCCCAGACTTTCGGCCTCCGCCATTACTTTTTTGAGGAGATTCCTGGGACAAAGAATACCTCCAGGGCCTTCCCGGCTAAAATCTCCCAGGAAAAAAGGAATATTTCCTTCCCACGGCACTTCCCTATAGGTGTTTATATCTATACTTGCGTCAAAATCCCCATATCCCATATGCCAGCCTACCGCTTTGGTATTGTCGTAAGCGCTGTCATTAACATCCCATCCGAAAACCACCGAACAAAATCCGAATCCATTCTCCAGGGCAGAGAGAAATTTATCTCTATGCATAAACTTTCCCCGCAGAACACCATCTATGTCGGTAACGGCAACCTTTATCCTGCTGTGTTTATTTTCTTTTAATCTGGCAATTATCTCTTGTTTGTTCATAATGCGGAATAACTCATTTTTTTGTTCAGGAATACTAAAAAGTACACATAGGACAACCCTACGATACCGAAGAAGATCAAAGCCAGTCCCGGGTAATTATAGGACATGGCTATCATGGCAATAACTGCTATAACCAATGCGGTCGCCGGAAACAAGGGATATAACGGCACCCGGAACGGTCGCTCCATACCGGGCTCTTTGCGCCGCAGCGCGAAAAAGGAGATCATGGACACGATATAGAGACCAAGGGCCCCGAAACAGGCTATTGTTATGATATCGCCGGTTTTTCCGGTAATCAAGGCCACAATACCTACCAATGTATTTGCTATCAATGCATTTGCCGGAGTCCGGAATTTAGGATGTACTTTACCCAATACCCGGGGTGCATAACCTACCCGTCCGAATTCAAAAGTAGCTCTGCCCCCGGCCAGGATAATACCGTGAAAGGAAGCGACAAGCCCTAAAAGGCCTATACCTATGAGTAACTTGTATAAAATATGTCCTTCTGCTATAATTCTGGATAATGCCAGCGGCAGGGGCGAATCTGACGCCACGGTACTTCCCTGCGGATATACGATGGCCTCCCAACCCGCCACACCTACGGCCGAGACGAACGTTAATATACACAGCAATACAAGGGTGATAATGGCGGAACCAAAGCCCAGAAGCACGTTGCGTTGGGGATTAATGGTTTCCTCGGCCACATTGGCCACCCCTTCGATAGCGAGAAAAAACCAGATAGCAAAAGGAATGGCTGCAAATATTCCGGCAAAACCATTCGGCATGGGGTTAATGCGTAAATTCGCGGAATCAAATTCGGGAAGTGCAACCCCGGCAAAGATCAGCAACTCCGCGATGGCCAATATAGTAATCACCAGTTCAAAAGAAGCGGCAAACTTCACTCCGAGGATATTGATCCCTGTAAATATAATATAGGCGCCTATGGCAAATACCAGAAGATTGACAGAAGGATATAACAGGTTCAGGTAAGCGCCTATGGCCGCTGCAATGGCAGGAGGTGCAAATACAAACTCGATATTCTGGGCAATCCCGGCCACAAAACCCAGATGTTTTCCCAAACCCCGGTTGGCATATTCGAAAGCCCCCCCGGCCTTGGGAATGGCACAGGCCATTTCGGTATAGCTAAAAGTAAAGGTAAAATACATGATAATGATAAAAAAAGTGGCTATGGCCAGACCATAAGTACCTCCTTTTTCCAATCCCAGGTTCCATCCGAAATACATCCCCGAAATCACATACCCTACTCCGAGCCCCCACAACATAAGGGGGGTCAGAGCCTTATTTAGCTGAACTTCACTCATGGTTGATTATTGTTTACCGTTTCCGGTTGGTTGTCGTGTAAAACTTACGGAGGCCGGACTTTTAGGCTCTTCTGTGCATTGTTCCCGATTCGCTATTATATCTGCCGAAGAAAGACCTCTCCTATATTTCATAAGATACCCGTTAAGGTAACAAATTGCCGGAGGAATACATTTTGTTTTCCGGATAAAAATTATTAAAAATCTATTGATTCCGTGTAAATCTACCAAAAAACACAATTATACAATAATAAATATTGTAAATTTTATTATTTTTGGAATATAAATCTATTCTCTTTAATAACATCCATAATAAAACACTAAATATTTCAGCTTAACACTTCATATTCAGAATAAAATTACTAGAACATGAAACTGGACGATAAAGACTTAAAGATTCTATCTCTTTTACAGGAAGATGCCAACATAAGTAATAAAGAACTTGCGGCAGCAACGGGACTTACGGTAACCCCGGTATACGAAAGGATCAAAAAGCTGAATTTCCTGTCGTTACTCAAAAAAAAAGTCTTTATACTCGATAGAAAGAAATTAGGACTTAATGTTATGGCCCTGGTATTTGTGAATATAGAAAAGCATTCCGAAGAAGGGGCGCTCACGTTTATGAACGGAGTAAAAAAATTTCCCGAGGTCGTGGAATGTCTTCATATTACGGGAGCATACGATTTTTTATTAAAAGTATATGCCAAGGATATCGATCATTTTCACGAATTCAATTTTAAAAAACTTGCTTCTATTAAAAATGTACGGCATATGGAAAGCCATTTTGTGATGAATGAAGTCATCAATACAACAAGTTTTCCTCTTTTTATCTGAAATATCAAAATCTCTCAGACGTCCGTTAGCGCCATTTATAGTGCCCCCTAATGGATTACATATCGAACTCGTTATGGCTTTTTTCGGTTAGTCAAAAATGAATACTTTTGTCTTCCCCCGGAATCTACTCCCAAACCCCTTCACAATGGAAAAAAGAGAAAAAATACTCGACGCCGCTCTCGGCCTTATCATTAACCAGGGCCTACAGCACACCCCCATGTCTCAAATAGCGGACAAGGCAGAAGTTGGCATGGGAAGCGTTTATAAGCGTTTTAGAAACAAGGAAGATATTGTCAATAGTATCTATGTAAAAATCAAAACGGAAGAAGCGGCGATGATCTTCGTTAATTACGATGAAAACAATGAGGTTGAGAAAACCTTCCGGGATATATACGGCCGTATGATCGACTATTTTCTTCAAAATCCTTTAAAGTTTAATTTTATCAGCCAGTATGCTTTTTCGCCCGTCATTGAAAAAGAGACACAGAAAAAGGCCATGTCCCGGTTTTATCCCTTTGACGAAATGTATGCCCGGGGCCTGGAGCAGGGATTTTTTAAAGATCTTCAGGCGGTGCATCTTACTTATTTTGTCTTCGGTTCGGTTTGCTATTGGCTGAAATGCGCTTCCGAATTACAAATCCCTGTGGATAACAAGCTGAAAGAGCAGTTTTTACAAATGGCCTGGGACTCCATTAAGAGGTAGGGGAAACCCTCGTTAACTTTTTTTTAACAAATACTGAACGAATATTCAGTCTGATCCTTATAATTTTGGTCATATGTCTAATTTAAAATACGATAACAATGGCTAAAATTTCGCTAAAGGATAAAGTAACCGTAGTTGCCGGTGGTGCCAAAAACCTCGGTGGACTCATAAGTACCTCGTTTGCCAAAGAGGGATCGGACATACTCATCCACTACAACAGTGACTCCAGCCGACAGGCTGCGGAAGAGACAAAAAAGGAAGTGGAAGCATTGGGACGCAAAGCTGTACTTTTCCAGGCAGACCTGACCAAACCGGATAATGTAGCAGAACTCTTTCGCGTTGCCAAAAATGAATTCGGGCGTGTGGACGTTGCAGTAAATACCGTAGGCATGGTATTGCGGAAACCCATTGCGGAGACGACGGAAGAAGAATACGACTCTATGTTCGGCATCAACTCCAAAGCCGCTTACTTTTTTATCAAGGAAGCCGGGAAAAACCTGGAAAAAGACGGGAAAATTATCACCATAGTTACTTCTTTGCTCGCTGCTTTTACAGACGGATATTCCACCTATGCAGGCGGTAAAGCTCCTGTAGAGCACTTTACCCGGGCTGCCGCTAAAGAATTCGGCACAAAAGGTATTTCCGTTACTGCCATAGGCCCCGGCCCTATGGATACGCCCTTCTTTTACGGACAGGAAACACCGGAACGGGTGGAGTTTCATAAATCTCAGGCCATGAACAGCTTTCTTACGGTCATCGAAGACATTGTTCCCATAGTAAAATTCCTGGCCACGGATGGCTGGTGGATTACCGGGCAAACCATTTTTGCCAACGGGGGATATACCACACGATAATCCTACTCCTAAAAACAAGGTGGACATTCGCTTCACCTTGTTTCTTTACCCGGGTCTTCGGGTAGGTCCGTACTTATAAGAATACAACAAAATTACCGTCTAAAAATCAAATCTATGGTTACCACAGCAAAAATCATTAATTCCGTTCTGATTGCCATAGCGGTATTCATGGGACTTAAACAGGGATGGGCCATGTTGTCTGTATCCCCGAAAATGACCGAAATGTTCGGTAAGTGGAACTTTTCCCCGACAGGACTGAAAATGCTTGGGATAATAACCATATGCAGCGCCCTGATGATTTTATTCTCCAAAACCTTTGTATACGGCAATGTCCTGATGGCATCCACCATACTTCTGATTATTGGTTTTCACCTCAGGGACGGGGATTTTAAAGGGGTCGTAATTGAGCTTCCGTTTTTTCTTTTGAACCTTGTTATTATATACCTCAAATATCCTCTGCCTTTTAAAAATATGCCTTAAGAATACAGATCGTTCTTATCCGGGCAGACCAGACCATCGACCCGAATTAACACAAATCATTAACGTATATGAACTATGGACACCAGTAAACTTACCAATGAAATCGTTAAGAATGCTCTTGAGGCACTACAGAAAGGAGATAAAGAAACCTGGGCATCCCTGTTTACTACCGATGCCGAATTCTATGACGACGGCAACCCGAGGGACCTAAGCGTTTTTAACCGCAATGCCATAGGCCACGAACGCTTTACCTCCATTGACAAGGTAGAAAACGAAGGCAGGGATATATACGGACAGTTCCATTCCGACCAATGGGGTGATTTCAAGGTCTATTTCAAATTCCACATGGATAACGGAGGGAAAATCCATCGCCTGGATATCGGGCAGGCCGATTATTAAAATTTGACGTATTTTTACGATACCGTGAAAATTGAAGAGGCTATTACACTGATAAAACCGGCTGCATCAAAACTGGAGCAGTCCGGAAACTGGGCGGACCTGGGTTGCGGAACCGGGCTGTTTTCCAAAGCCCTGTCCTATTACCTGCCAAACGGCAGTACCGTTTTTGCCGTGGATAAAACCAAGTCTTTTCGTCCGGATACCGGGAAGGTAAGGTTTATACAGGCCGACTTTCTTAAAGACACTCTTCCCCTGGAGGAACTGGACGGCATACTGATGGCCAATTCCCTGCATTATGTCGAAGACAAGTCCGTTTTTCTAAGAAGTTTACGCACGTATCTGAAACCGGGCGCCAGGTTCATTATCATAGAATATGATAAAACCGTTCCGGTACCCGCGTGGGTTCCCTACCCGGTAAGTTTTGCCCGGCTGGGGCAACTATTCCGTTCCCTTAGCTACACTTCCGTAGAAAAGATCGGGGAAAAGGCCTCTCTTTACGGGAACGATATGCTCTATGCCGCCCTAATAGCACCTTGAAGTTTATGAAAAAAAACTATTGGAATATCCTCATAAAGAAAAAGTACGAGTTTTTACTCGCAGCCTTGTTGCTTCATCTGTATATCGGTGTTTTCTTTACCAATCTCGAATTTTACGCACATGTGGTATGGCCGTTGAACATGGTATTGCTCGGAATTTTCAGCATCGGTGTTTTTTCCTGTAAGAGCCGCACCCGGCTGGCCATCCGGAACATTCTTTTTGTCCTTGTCGTCGCTATCCCGGCAGCCTCGTCCTTCCTCGAACCCGATGCCTGGTTCATGCAGGTCGTGAGTGTAACTCATATTGCATTTTACATCATTATTTTTCTAGAAATATTACGCTACCTGGTTAAACCCGGAAACATAAACCTGGATATTGTTTCCGCTTCGGCATGTGGCTACCTGCTGCTTATTGAGATCGGCATCTTTACCATGCAGCTGGTCTACTATTCCGTCCCGGATTCATTTACCGGGATAGATACGGATAACTTCATTACCATTTACCTGGACCTGGTCTATTTCTGCAATATCACCCTGACCACCATAGGATACGGTGACATTAGCCCGACCAATCACTTTTCCAAACTGGCTACCGCTATGCTGGGGTTGGCCGGACAGTTTTACACCGTAGTTCTCATCGGTATTATGATAAGCAAATACACCTCCATACAAAACAGTAAATAACCAAATCCGAATACTATGCATACCGGAAGCCATTACCGACTCAAAGAATTTTTACTCTGGACACGTCACTCTATCCTGCTGTTATTTGTCATTGCCTTTATCCCTACCTTCCTCTACGAAGTTGTGGGGTGGAAATGGCTCGGAATCCCCTGGGTCCCCATAGCTCTTATAGGTACGGCAGCAGCCTTTATTGCCGGTTTCAGGAACAATGCCACCTACGACCGCATGTGGGAGGCCCGGAAAATATGGGGCGCCATTGTAAACAGCAGCCGCACCTGGGGAATTATGGTAAAAGATTACAGCAGAGTCAATGATCCCGAAACGGAAAAAGAGATACACCGGACCCTTATTTACAGACATATAGCCTGGTTAACCGCTTTGCGTTTTCAGCTTCGTGTCCCCAAGAACTGGGAAAATGTCCACACCAAAAAGTATAACCGGGAATACCGCAGGAGATATGCGGTCCCCGAATGGGAAACGGACCTTGCAGAAGAGCTAAAACCTTACCTCTCCGAAAACGACCGGCAATATATCCTGGGCAAAAAGAACCGGGCCACGCAACTCATCGCCCTGCAATCCCGTCATCTCAAGGAACTCAACCGGAACGGGCAACTGGATACATTGTGCCTTGTGGAAATGGAAAACGTACTTAACGACTTTTATGTGTTCCAGGGACAGGGTGAGCGCATTAAGAATTTCCCCTATCCCCGGCAATTTGCCAGCATCAATTTATTTTTCATACGTTTGCTGGTGTGGATGCTGCCTTTTGGTATGCTTAATGAATTTGATAAACTGGGTGAACATTGGGTATGGCTTACCATTCCCTTCAGTATTGTAGTGGGCTGGGTTTTCACCTCACTCGAACAGGTTGGGGAAAGTACGGAAAATCCTTTTGAAGGCAGCGCTAACGATATCCCCATGGCTGCACTGAGCCGCACTATTGAGATCGACCTCAGGGATATGCTGGATGAAACGGAATTGCCACCCGCCGCAGAAGCGGTCAACAACATACTAATGTAATACATAACACTAATGGAATTAGCTAAAGTTTTTGAAAACAACAAAAAGTGGATCGCAAAAAAACTGGAAACAGACAGCGATTATTTCGAAAATCTTTCCAAAGGACAAAGCCCGGAAATCCTTTATATCGGGTGTTCCGACAGCAGGGTTACGGCAGAAGATCTTATGGGGGCCCAACCGGGCGAGGTATTTGTGCACCGCAATATTGCCAACATGGTCATCAGTACTGACCTCAATGTAATGTCTGTGATCAATTATGCGGTAAACCATTTAAAAGTGAATCATGTGGTTGTATGCGGACATTACTTCTGCGGAGGTGTAAAGGCTGCCATGCAATCCGAAGACCTCGGTATACTCAATCCATGGCTGCGCAACATAAGAGATGTCTTCCGCTTACATAAGACAGAGCTTAACGCCATTGCCGACGAGACCGAAAGGTATAACCGTCTTGTAGAGTTAAACGTACAGGAGCAGTGTATCAACCTTATCAAAACCGCAGCAGTCCAGAAAGCGTATAAAGAAAGAGGGCTTAAAGTGCACGGTTGGGTCTTTGATATCCAAAGCGGAAAACTCATAGACCTTAAGATCGATTTTGACAATCTTCTGAAAGATATTATGGAAATATACAACCTGGAGAAATAAACCTGATAATAACATCGGGAAGGGGAAACCCAAACCTTCACAACCCTTCCTGATGTTATTTTCTTTAAAATATCCATAACATACCGGTTCCAAACCTATTTAAACCGGATGGTTGTATTCCGTTCTAAAATATAATTTTGTTATATCCTAAAATTTACTATATTCGCTATAATTTATGTGCACGAACACATAATTGTGTTATGAAAATTGGCAGGGAATAAACTCCCTTTTCGGATAAAGATATGTGTGTTGAGTTGAGATCAGGCGTGGGAATATTTTGTACATTCCCGCCCTGATCTTTTAAATTTTCACCTGTTACCGGACACTTTAAAATATGAAACGAAGAAACTTTATAGAAATTGTATCCGCAGGTACTGCCGGTATCTCTTCCCTTTTCGCCACACCATTGCTTGCAGCCCCCGAAGCGAAAATCACTACGAGAAAGGAAAAGCCGGTGCTGAAGATAGCCCATATTACCGATGTCCATATCCGACCGGAAGAAGACGCTCCGCAACGCTTCAGGCAGTGCTTACAGGAAGTCCGTAAGCTTGGTGTAGATTTTTTTCTCAATGGCGGGGATTCCATTTATGCCGCCGATTACGATCATATTTCCCGCAAAAGGGTAAACGAACAATGGGATATCTGGAAAGCTTGTATAGCGGAAATCGAAGGAGAGCGTATATACAGTTGTATTGGCAATCACGATATATGGTGGGCTGCCCCGGATAAGAAGGATGTTATGTACGGCAAGGATTACGTAGTAAAATGCCTGAACATTCCAGGCCGGTTCTACAGTTTTTCAGAAAAAGGATGGCATTTTATTATACTGGACGGAAATAACGCTCCTGTATCCCTGGATGAAGAACAATTCCAATGGCTGGAAAAAGAACTGGAGCAACTGAAGGAAAACACGCCTGTCCTCCTTATGTCGCACTACCCTATCCTGGGCGTAACCCCTTATTGGGAAGGCGGCATGCATGCTGATTATGCCGAACTCAAAGCCCTGTTTTACAAACACAGGGACAAGGTGAAAATATGTCTCAGCGGACACCAGCACCTGCTGGACAGTGTTACCTATAACGGAGTTTCCTATTTCTGCAACGGTGCCATGAGCGGGTTCTGGTGGGAAAAAGGAGATAAAAGCTCCGCGGCACAAGGTTATTGCCAGGAAACTCCCCCGGGATACGCTATTCTGGAGCTCTATGCCGACGGAACATTTACCAATACTTATATTCCGCACAGTTATTAACGCACGATACCGTAATCCGAATGCCCATGAAATATATCAGAAACATTTTTTTATGTATGGCCCTTGTAGCCATATTCTCCTGTAAAGACGACCACAAAGCGGTGGAATTTACCTTAATGACCTATAATATTTACCACGGAGAGAACTATTACAAACGGGGAGAAAGCAACATCACAGGTATTGCCTCCGTGATCCGGGAAACCCGCCCTGATTTTGTCGCGTTACAGGAAGTAGACAGCATGACCATACGTACTGCCGGGTTCAATGACGGGGAGAAAAAAGACCTTGTCAAAGAACTGGAAACCCTTACCGGAATGCACGGAACCTTTGGCAAAGCCATTGATTACAGCGAAGGTGGTTATGGCGAAGGGTTGCTCACGGCAAAACCGGCAGAAACGGGGGTTATCCATTTACCAACACCCAAAGGAGGGGAAGGAAGAGCCCTTATATATGCTACGTATACCTATAACGAAGGAAAGAAAATCACTTTTGCCGCTACCCATCTCTGCCATGAATATGAAGAAAACAGGGTAGCACAGGCTCAGGCCATCAACAATTTCCTTTTGAAACTGGACCATCCCGTGGTCCTTGCCGGAGACCTTAATTTCAGGGAAAATTCCGCTGCTTATGAGGTTCTGAAACCAAACTGGACCGATTCGGCCAAAGCGTTCGGATCGCCTGAGTTTACTATACCGGCGGACGCTCCCCGGTCGCGGATAGATTACATATGGCTGAGCAAAAACAGCAACTGGAAAATCTCGTCTGTCGACGTTCGCAAAACAGACTATTCGGACCACATGCCTGTTGTTGTAAAAGTCTCCTTACAGCAATAAATCACTTATCATTAAACACAAAAGAGCCGGACACAAAATCCGGCTCTTTCCACTTACACTAACACAAATAAAATAGAGGAAAAATAGTTCTCTATCTAAATCTTCTCCTTGATTATGCGGCAGGGAGATCCCCTTTTTCCTTAACCGGAAGGGAGGATGTTCCCATGAGGAATTTATCTACATGATGTGCTGCTTCCCTGCCTTCGGATATGGCCCATACAATCAACGACTGTCCTCTTCGCATATCGCCGGCAACAAAGACGTTCGGCACATTGGTCTGGTAATTTTCACCTTTAATATTGGTCCGGGCATCCAGTTTGAGTCCCAGTTGTTGTCCGAGCGTTTTTTCCGGTCCGGTAAACCCGAGTGCCAGCAAGGCCAGGTCGCAGGGCCATTCTTTTTCGGTGCCTTCCACTTCTTTGAGCTGCGGACGTCCGCCGGGAACTTTAACCCATTCCACCTCTACGGTTTTCAGGGCTTTTAAATTACCCTTATCATCTTTTATGAATTCCTTTGTCGCAATACTCCAATTCCTGTCGCAACCTTCTTCATGGGATGAAGTGTTTTTCAGGGTAAACGGCCAGAAAGGCCACGGGTTTTCAGCAGATCTTTCCTCAGATGGCATAGGCAGGATCTCAAAATTGGTCACCGATTCTGCTCCGTGACGATTTGAAGTACCTACACAGTCCGACCCGGTGTCTCCACCACCGATCACAATAACATGTTTTCCTTTAGCGTGAAGGTCTTTGACCGGTTCTTCCTCTCCGTCTACCACTTCGTTATTTCTCTTGAGGAATTCCATAGCCTGTACCACTCCTTCGGCATCCGCCCCGGGAATAGGTAGTCCTCTCCTGTCGGTAGCACCACCACATAGTACTATGGCATCATATCCCTTCAGTTCTTCCACATCGTAATTAACCCCCACATGAACCCCGGTCTTAAATTCGATACCTTCTTCTTCGAGTATAGTCAGCCTGCGGTCTATGATGTGTTTTTCCAGTTTAAAATCCGGGATACCGTAGCGAAGCAGTCCCCCGGCTTTTTTATCTCTTTCAAAAACAGTAACGGTATGTCCTGCCCGGTTCAGTTGCTGCGCGGCGGCAAGTCCTGCCGGTCCGGAACCAATCACCGCTACCTTTTTACCGGTACGTTCTTTTGGCGGCTCGGCTTTTATCCAGCCTTCCTTGAATCCACGTTCTACAATATATTTTTCAATGAGTTCTATAGCAACAGGAGGATTAATGATCCCGAGAACACAAGCGGATTCGCATGGCGCCGGGCATAACCTGCCCGTAAATTCGGGGAAGTTATTTGTTGCGTGAAGTATGTTCAACGCCTTGACCCAGTTATTCTGATATACCGCATCGTTAAAATCGGGGATCAGGTTTCCGAGCGGGCAACCGCTGTGGCAAAAGGGTATTCCGCAGTCCATGCATCTCCCCCCTTGCTCGTTCAGTTCACTTTCGGTAAGATCTACGGTAAACTCTTCGTAATTCTGAACCCGCTTTTTAACTTCTATATAGTCTTCAACTTTTCTGTCATATTCCAAAAAGCCTCTTAGTTTTCCCATGGTCGTTGTCTTTTTATTGCCCTTACTTATTTATTCCGGTAGACAGCTGTTATCAGCTATTTACATTTGCCATTAATTCCTCACTGTCCAGTGCTTTTTCCCTGGCCAGTCTTTCCAGCGCTTTTTTGTATTCTACAGGCATTACCTTGATGAATTTGTTTTTCTGCGCCTTCCAGTTATCCAGGAGTCGTTTTGCCAACGGACTTTCGGTATAGAGATAATGGTTTTCCACCAGTTGTCTTACCTCATTCATATCTTCGGACGAAGGTTCTTCCAGTTCCACCATTTCCAGGTTGAAATTGTGTTCGTCTATTTCGTTGGAACCGTTGTAGATATAAGCCGTACCACCACTCATTCCGGCAGCAAAGTTCCTTCCGGTCTTTCCGAGTATGACGGCTATACCCCCGGTCATATATTCACAACCGTGATCACCGATACCTTCCACTACGGCTTTTGCCCCGGAATTCCGAACACAAAAACGCTCACCTGCTATTCCGTTGATATACGCCTCTCCGGTAATCGCTCCGTACAATGCCACGTTACCTATAATGATATTTTCTTCTGGTTTAAAGGTGGCTTTTTCGGGTACTCTTACTACCAGTTTACCCCCGGAAAGGCCTTTCCCAAAATAATCGTTGGTATTACCATTCACCACCATAGTAAGTCCGTGTGTGGCGAACGCTCCGAAACTCTGCCCGGCAGACCCGGTAAATTTCAGGGTAAGCGTATCTTCGGGAAGGCCGTGGGCCCCGTGAATTTTGGAAATCTCATTACTGAGAATCGCCCCGGTAGTACGATTGGTATTGTTGATAATGAAACACTGCTCCATTTTTTCTTTCCTGTACACTGCCGGGTGAGCCTTGCTCAGTATATCGAAATCCAGGACATTTTCCAGTTCGTGGTCTTGTTTCTTCGTATTATACAGGTCTACATGATCTCCCACCTGGGGTTTGTAGAGTATTTTAGAAAAATCTATTCCCTGTGCCTTGTAATGATCTACTGCCCGGTTCATGTCCAGCTTCTCACTTTTCCCTACCATTTCGTTAATGGTACGGAAACCGAGATCCGCCATGATCTGACGCAATTCCTGGGCTACGAAATACATGAAATTGATAACGTGCTCCGGGGTTCCCTTAAAGTTTTTACGCAGTTCCGGATCCTGGGTGGCTATACCTACCGGACAGGTGTTCAGGTGGCATGCACGCATCATAATACATCCGGAAGCTACCAGGGGCGCGGTGGCAAAACCGAATTCTTCGGCCCCGAGCAAACAGGCAATAGCGACATCGCGACCGGTTTTCAACTGTCCGTCACACTCCAGCACTATCCTGTTCCTGAGATCATTGAGAACCAGTGTTTGCTGTGCTTCGGCAATTCCGAGTTCCCAGGGAAGTCCCGCATGCCGGAGGGAGGTCAAAGGTGATGCCCCGGTACCTCCGTCATACCCGGAAACCAGGATAACATCCGCTTTGGCCTTGGCTACACCGGCAGCTATAGTACCTACCCCCACTTCAGATACCAGTTTTACATTGACCCTGGCTTCGCGATTGGCATTTTTGAGATCGTAAATAAGCTGGGCCAGGTCTTCGATAGAATAGATATCGTGGTGCGGGGGCGGAGAGATCAACCCTACATACGGGGTAGAATTCCTTACTTTGGCTACCCACGGGTATACTTTAGGGCCGGGAAGCTGTCCTCCTTCCCCGGGTTTTGCCCCCTGGGCCATTTTTATCTGTATTTCCTTAGCATTGGTCAGGTAATTGATAGATACACCAAATCTTCCGGATGCCACCTGTTTGATAGCGCTGTTCTTCCACGTTCCGTCCATATCCTTATGGAACCTAAGGGGATCTTCTCCTCCTTCTCCCGAGTTACTTTTCCCCCCGATACGGTTCATCGCGATAGCGAGGTTTTCATGGGCTTCCTGGCTGATAGAACCAAAAGACATGGCCCCGGTCTTAAAACGTTTTACGATTTCGGTCCAGGGTTCCACTTCTTCCAGCGGAACGGGATTGAGATTCCGGAACTTAAACATACCGCGAAGTGTCATCAACCGCTCGCTCTGCTCATTGATAATATCGGAATACTCTTTGAAACTCTCGTATTTGTTGCTGCGCACTGCTTGCTGCAGTTTGGCTACGGAAGCAGGGTTGAACATATGCCGCTCCCCGTTTCTTCGCCAACGGTAATCCCCTCCTATATCCAGGTTGAGATCGGCAGATATCTTCTCTTTTTCAAAAGCCGTATCATAGCGCTTGCGGATTTCTTTCTCTATTTCGTAAAGTCCTATACCTTCTACCCGCGTGGCGGTATTGCAGAAGTATTTGTCCACAAGTTTTTTATTGAGGCCCAAAGCTTCGAATATCTGGGACCCCCTGTAGGAATGCAATGTAGATATTCCTATTTTGTTCATGATCTTTACGATCCCTTTTCCGATGGCCTTATTAAAATTCTTAATCGCTTTTTCCGCACTCTCCGCAACAATATCTTCGTTGGCTACTAGTTCCGCGATAATTTCGTTTACCAGATACGGATTGATAGCACTTGCCCCGTAACCGAACAGCATGGCAAAATGATGCGGTTCTCTCGGTTCCGCGGATTCTACGATGATACCAACGGAAGACCGTTTCCTGAGTTTTTTCAGGGAATGGTGTACAAAAGAACACGCCAGTATCGCGGGGATGGGAGCATATCCTTTTTCCACATTCCGGTCGGATAGTATAATAACATTCGACCCTTCGTCTATTGCTGCGGATATCTCGGAAATCATTGTGTCCAACCTGGATTCGAGTCCGTTCAATCCCTTTTCTACTTCATAAAGTACGGAGATGGACCTGGCCTTGAAATCCGGATGTTCCATATATTTGATCTTATCCAGGTCCTCGTTGGAAATTACGGGATTCTGAATACGGAGTTTTTTCGCCTGTTCCGGAATAACATCAAATATATTTCGGTCTCCTCCTATGGAAAGGCTTATATCTGTTACAATCTCCTCCCGTATACCATCCAATGGCGGATTGGTTACCTGGGCAAAAAGTTGTTTAAAGTAGTTGTACAGCAACTGTGGTTTTTCCGAAAGTACGGCAAGAGGCGTATCAAATCCCATGGAGCCGATAGCTTCCTTAGCTTCGGTGGCCATCGGGGTGATAATGGTCTTTATATCTTCCAGGGTATAGCCGAAAAGTTTTTGCCTGGTGTGGATGCCCTCTTTTTCCACAGGTGTTTTATTTCCCGTATAAGGAATACTGGCCAATGGAAGAAGATTTTCATCCAGCCATTTGCGGTAAGGCCTTTGGGAAGTGATGTCTTTTTTTACTTCTTCATCCCCTATAATACGGCCTTCGTTCATATCAACAAGGAACATCCGGCCAGGTTCCAGACGACCGTGGTATTCCACATTCTCCGGTTTTATATCAATAACCCCGGTTTCGGATGACATTATTACATATCCGTCCTTGGTCACCGTATACCTGGAAGGGCGCAACCCGTTCCTGTCCAGCAGGGCCCCGATATAATTCCCGTCGGTAAACGGAATAGAGGCCGGGCCGTCCCAGGGCTCCATGATACAGGCGTTGTATTCGTAAAATGCTTTTTTGGTATCGTCCATAGACTGGTGCTTTTCCCAGGCTTCCGGCACCATCATCATCATGGCTTCGGGTAAGGACCTCCCGGTTTGCAGCAATAATTCCAATACCATGTCCATAGAAGCCGAGTCGGACTTACCTTCCAACACTATCGGGGGGATATCTTTCAGGTCTTCTCCGAAGATCTCGCTTTTGAACAGTTCTTCACGGGCCTTCATCCTGCTCAGGTTCCCTTTGAGGGTATTGATTTCCCCGTTATGGCACATATACCGGAAAGGTTGTGCGAGATCCCAGGTGGGGAACGTATTGGTAGAGAACCGTTGGTGAACCAAAGCGAGTTTGGTTACCACATCGGGTTCGTTAAGATCTTTGTAGTATCTGTTGATATCCTGGGGCATCAACAGACCTTTGTAAATTATAGTTGTAGTAGACAGGCTGGTAAAATAAAAATAGTCCGCTTCTGAAAAACCGGACTGAAGCACCTGGTGTTCCGCAATCTTACGGGCAGCGTACAGTTTGGCATTAAATTCACTTTCGGAAAGGTCTTTTCCGTTTTTACCGACAAATACCTGCATGATGGTTGGCTCGGACTCTGCCGCTATTGCCCCGATACAATCGTGATCTACCGGAACTTTTCTCCAGCCTATGATATGCAGTCCCTGTTTGGTTATATTCTCTTCAAATATCCTGGTACATACTTTAACCTGGTTCGCGGATTTGGGCAAAAAAAGCATTCCTACGGCATACTCCTTGTACTCCGGGAGTTCAAAGCTACATGCTTTTTTAAAAAAATCATGGGGTATCTCGATCAATATACCTGCACCATCTCCCGTTTTGCCGTCCGAACTAACAGCTCCTCTATGTTCCAAACGGATCAGGATATCCAGGGCCTTATGAATAATATCATTGGTCCTTTTTCCTTTCAGGTTACAAATAAAACCTGCTCCGCAATTGTCATGTTCAAACTCCGGGGAATAAAGTCCTTGCTGCTTAAGTTTCATATCTCTAAGTGATTGGTGTTAAAAAATCCTCAACGAAATTAACACATATGCATAAAATTACGCATACGATTTTAGAATTGACACAAATTAATTCGTGTTTCTTAAAATATCATTGATGATAATCTAAAAACATTACTCAGAACAGAGGAAATTACAGATATCTTATTTTGAAAGCTTTTTTCAAAGGAACCCCCTCAAAACACAACTGAATACCACTATAAATAACAAAAAACACAACACGCCCCCTACGCGAAACAATATTTAAGTAGTATTAATACAAAAAACAAAAGAACACCCCCTTTAAAAAAAGGGTATAAAAAAAACAAAAGGGAGAAAAGCGCTGAATTTACAGCATGCTTTTCTCCATCCGGATTACTATCCCTTTGAAAAAATTCATTTATTAACCTAAAAGCATAAGGCAGAATAACCTCACAAAGACATGAAAAATCATCTGATTTACGTAGGCTTTACTGCCAGCCCCCTCCAAGGCTTCGGTATAATTCTATATTGGCGAGTAGTATTTGCATTTTTATATCAATGAGCCCCAGTTCGCTATCGAGGGCATCACTTTGCGCTGTGATTACTTCCAGATAATTAGCAAAACCACTTCTAAAGAGGAGGGCAGCATCTGTAACTCCTCTCTGGGTAGTATTTAACCGTTCTTGTGTAAGAACGTGTTCTTCTTCTAATTTATCTAAGGTTATCATGGCATCAGACACTTCTCTCACTGCATCAATGATCGTCTCTTTAAAGTCCAGCTGGGCTAGTTGCCGCCTCGCCAATGCCTTTTTGTAATTCGTCTTTAGTTTTCGTTGTTGAAATATTGGCTGAAAAATGGCACCGTTAATCACGGCAAACAAAGATTCTGCCGGGGTTGAGAACAGCTTATTCGGCTGATAAGAATCAAGCCCCATACTGGCATCGATAGTAAGGGAAGGATATTTCAATGCCTGGGCGATCCCCACTTGTGCATTGCTCGCAATCAATTCGTATTCCGAAGCGGCCACATCAGGACGGTTTTGTAAGAGCTCCATAGGCACCCCTGTATTGTAGTTCCCTTTGAACCCGGCATTGTCTAAATGCCCATGAATCTCTATGGGTTGTGGTTCTCTTCCAAGCAGGGCATTCAGCCTGTTTTCCTGAAGTGCGTACTCCCGTTCTATTTGCGGTATAAGCGCTTCAAATCTCAGTTTTTGTGATTTGGTCTGACGTACAGCCAGCGAGGTAGCCTCTCCGGCCTCGTACTGCAACTCAACAATTCGCAGTGTATTTTCATTGAGGTTGAGGTTTCGCTCTGCCACTGCCAGTTCCGCTTTGAGCTTTAACAATTCGTAATACGTAGAAGCCACTTCTGCGACCAATGCTGTCTGCACCGCCTTCTTAAACTCCTCACTTTGCATATAAGCCGCCCGGGCGGCATCTTTTTTCCAGCGAAGCTTTCCCCAAAGCCCTATTTCCCAACTGGAGCTCACGCCCAGGTTGTACGACAACTGTTGTGTATATAAACTTGTGGGAGGCGTTTCGCTTTCGTTAGCATGCCTCCTGGAGGCCCTGTTTCCATACTTATCGTGATACAAAGAACGGTAATCCCTTTTATACCCGAAAGGAGTAAACCCAAGCGAAGGGTAAAAACTGGCCCTGGCCTGCAACAGGTCTTGCCGACTCATTTCCAAGACCTGAACCGTTCGCTGCATATCTATATTATTGACCAGCGCAGTATCGATCAGAGAAACCAGGTCGTAATCCCCAAAAAACTCTATCCACTTCATCTTCGCCAAAGGAATACTGTCCAGGCTATCCGCAGCAACACTATCCAACCTGCCTATACTTCCGTGATATTCTTCCGGAAGTACATCAAAATCGGGTCTTTTATACGGGTCCCCTACCTTACAGCCCGTTACGGCTACCAGGAGAAACACCACTACACCGAGTCTTTTTATATTTTTTGCCAACATGGGTTCATATATTTTCAATCGTCAATAACTTTTTTGTCAAATACCCAACAGGGGACTACTCTTCCCCGGTAGTTTCCATATTATATCGGTCGTGTAATTTCAGGAACACATAGGTCAATACAGGGATAATAACAATCCCGAGAGTAACATTAAACAGCATTCCCCCGGCTGTACCTATACTCACCGATTTATTTCCGATAGCTGCAGAACCACTGGAAAACATCAACGGAATCAATCCGACGGTAAAAGCCAGGGAGGTCATTACGATAGCACGAAGGCGCAGGGCCCCCGCCTCTAATACAGCATCTAATATTTTCAAGCCCGCCTTGCGTTTTTGAGCAGCAAATTCCACAATCAAAATAGCATTTTTGGCCAACAGACCAAGTAGCATTAAAATACCCACCTGCACATAAATGTTATTGTCTATCCCCGCCAGGTTGATAAATACAAATACCCCGAGAATACCCGTGGGCAACGAAAGCATTACTGCCAGAGGCAACCAAAAACTCTCGTACTGCGCCGCCAGGATAAAATACACCAGTATAATACTGATGATAAACACTATCATAGCATCGGAGCCGGATTTCTTTTCTTCCAGACTCATACTGGTCCATTCATAACTTAAACTGGCCGGTAATTTGCTTTCTCCTAATTCTTCAATTTTTGCCATGACATCCCCTGTACTGTATCCCGCAGCCGGGGTAATATTGATTTTAGCCGCATTGTACAAATTATACCGGTTAACGGTTTCAGGTCCTAAGGAAGGTTCCAGTCTAACGAAAGTGTTTATGGGAACGTTTTCGCCATTTTCACTTCTCACAAAAATGGAATTAAAGGCTTCCGGGCTTTCGCTAAATTCGGTATCGGCCTGCATATACACCGTATACTGGCGGGTAAAACGGTTAAAATCGCTGACGCGTTGGCGCCCGAAGTTAGATTGCAGGGTAAACATCATATCCTTTACACTCACTCCCAACGCCTTTGCTTTTTCATAATCGATATCGAGTTTTAATTGCGGGAAGTTGGGATTAAAGGAAGTAAAGGCGCTTTCTATTTCCTTTTGACGGCTCAATTCGATGATAAACTCATTAGCCAACTGGCTAAATTCGCTCAAATCACTGTCGGCGAGGTCCTGTAGCATTATTTGCACCCCATCAAAGTTACCAAACCCCTGTACCGTAGGGCGTGGATATATATTCAAGCTACGTATATCCGTGATGACCTGTAATTTTTCGCTCAGGTGTATTACCAGCTCCTGAATGTCTTTGATCTTCCCTCTTTTGCTTTTTTCTTTCAGCTTGATATACGTTAATCCGGAAGAAGGTGTTTCGGAATTATCTACGATATTGAACCCCGAAACTGTATTTACGCCATCCACGGCCTTTTCCTTTTCCAAAATTTCGGCTATCTGGTCCAGAGCCTGGTTAGTACGGTTCAGTGAAGCCCCTTCGGGCATGGATATTGCACAGAGCAAAAAGTTATCGTCTTCCGTAGGGATAAAGGCCTTGGGTGTAATGCGAGCCAAAAAAATCAGCAACAATACAATAACCCCTAACCCCACCAAACTTATCCATTTAAATTGAATGGCTTTTTTCACTAAAGCAAGGTATTTGGCCGTAAACTTGTCAAAAAGTACATCAAATTTCTTAAGCCCTTTATCTTTTAACGAATTAACTTTTTTTAGTTTTTGAGAATGACTGTAAAAAGCCGATAACTGCTTTTTCTTTTTCTTTTTGTCCTTCTTTTTATAAAACAATATGAATAATGTAGGCCCCATCGTAAGTGCTACCACTGCAGAAAGCAATACGGAAATAACAATGGTATAGGCAAATTCCTGATAAAACACCCCCACGGGACCTTGCAGGAAGCCCACCGGAAGGAATACGGCGGCAATAACGACGGTAATGGAAATAACCGCTCCCGTGATTTCGCTTAAGGCGGAATTAACCGCCTGCTTCGCCGTCATCTTATGATGCTGCATTTTTTCGTAAATGGCCTCGACCACCACAATGGCGTCGTCCACCACTATACCAATGGCGAGTACCATAGAGAACATACTGAGTACGTTCATACTCACACCTATCGCTTGCAGGAAAAAGAAAGTACCCACCAACGAGATGGGGATGGTAAGGGCCGTAATCAATGTAATTTTAACATCCTGAAGGAAGATAAACACCACGAGGAACACCAGGATAAAAGCCTCTAAAAGGGTTTGCTGTACGTGGTGCATAGACTCATCAATGGCATCACGCACACTGAACGTAATCTGATAGTCCATACCTTCGGGGAAAATTTTAGCCTGGCTTTCCATAACTTCCCGCACAGCCTTGTCTATTTCCATGGCATTAGCCCCACTTTGCTGTACTATATCCATGGTTACGGCGGGCTTGCCGTTCAGACGGTTTTTACTGGTATAGTTGGAGGCACCAAGCTCAATACGGGCTATATCTTTCAACTTAAGTTGCAGCCCGTCTTTCTCCGTTTTTATCACAATGTTCTCATACTGTTCGGTCTCGCTAAAACGGCCTTCGTGCTTGAGTATAATTTCAAAAACCTCTTCAGAGTTTTCCCCGAACTTACCCGGCCCAGCCTCAAAGCTCTGATCGTTCACCTGGTTATAGATATCCCTTGGTGTCAGGTTATACAGGGCCAATTTTTCAGGGTTGAGCCAAATACGCATGGCATAATCACGCCTACGCAAGATCTGGGCTCTTGCCAGGCCCTCAATACGTTTGAGCTCCCGCCTGATGTTTTTTCGGGTATAAGCACTCAGAAAGGTTTCGTCATAGGTCCCGTCACTAAAAACATTGATAGTCATCAGCGTTCCCTTCATACGCTTCATGACCTGAATTCCGTTTTCTATCACCTCTAATGGAAGGTCGGATGTTACTTCCGATATACGGTTTTGAACTTCAACTGCCGCCAAATTGGGATCGGAACCAGGTTTAAAATATACCGTTACCCTTCCTTTTCCCGAGTTAGTCGCAGTAGAGTTGATATATTCCATATTCTCGGCGCCGTTAATGGCTTCCTCAAGAGGAAGCAGCACCGCTTTAGCCAGGGTCTCGGAGTTGGCTCCCGGGTAATATACCGCAACAGACACACTGGGCGGAGCAATTTCAGGGAAACGTTCTACGGGAAGTTGCGAAATACTGAATGCTCCGGCTAGTACCAATAAAATAGAGATAACAAAGGTAAGTACCGGACGTTCTATGATTTTTTTGATCATTGGATATCTATAGCTTTATTTTAAAATCAAACCGGGCCTTCTGTTCATGGCGGCTTTCTGCCTTGTCATTAATACAGGCCGTATGGTTCTTTCAGAAAAACGGTGATTAATTATCGGACAACAACCTTCCTTGCTGCACAGGTTTTACTTTAGTGCCATCGGTTATTTTGTTAATTCCCGATACCACAATGCGGTCACCAGCTTTCAGGGTGCCCTTCTTCACAATATAATTGTGTCCTGACCGGCCTTCTATTTCTACTTCGTGGCGTTCGGCAGTATTGTCATCTTTCAGCGTATAAGCAAATCTTTTGTCCTGAACCGACATCGTGGCACTTTGCGGAATAAGAATCGCTTTGGGGAAAATTTGTTCCATAACTATTTTTCCGGTATTCCCTGAACGAAGAAGCGTATCGGGGTTCTGGAACTTGGCACGAAGACTGATAGCCCCTGTAGAACGGTCAATTTGTCCCGAAGCAGCATCTACGTTCCCTTCCAGATCGTAGGTAGAGCCATCAGCCAGGATCAATTTCACCCTGTTACTCATCCGGCGCGAAGTAGAGTCCTTTTTCATACGTTCGTAATACAGGTAATCCGATTCACTCATGGAAAAGTATACGAATATCTCTTTTACGTTAGAAAGCACGGTAATAGGTTCGGAGTCGGTTTGTTTCACCACATTTCCCACAGATTTAGGAATACGGCCAATAAATCCGTTTACCGGAGCTTCAATAATAGTAAAGTTTAGTTTTATCCTTGTGTTGGCTGCTTGCGCCTGAGCCCTGTCGAGAGAGGACTGAGCCACTTCATAATCGGCCTGGGCAGTCTTTTGCTGTACTTCGGAGATCACCTCGTTGTCTATAAGCGGTTGAAGTCTGTCGAGTTCAGTTTTGGCTTTTCGCAGTTTGGCCTTTTCGAGTGCTACATTGGCCTGGGCATTTTTAAGATCCTCCATATAAGGCTGCTGGTTTATTTTAAACAAGGGCTGCCCTTTTTCTACATAATCTCCCTCATCCACATAGATCTTTTCCAATATTCCATCTACCTGCGGCCGGATATCAACATCTTCCGCTCCTTCTACGGAGCCCAGATACCGAAAGACCTTGGCTGCCGATTCCTCTTTTAACTCAATAACAGGAAGAGGCAGACCTTCATCTTCTTGCTCTTTTTCCTTGCAGCCTGTAAACAAGACCACAAGCAGGAGAATAGGCAATAACAGAAGAAAACCGGTGCTGTACGTTGTGTTAGTATTCTTTTTCATTTGTTTATGATTGCAATTTTAAAGTTGTTGTAAATATCAATAGAGGTGCCAAGCTTTACAGAATTCCACAACTTATTTAAAGTTACTGAAAAACAAACATTTACACAACATCATATCTTTTAACAATGCGAATGAGGTGTATAATTTGCGGGGTAGAAGCAGTGTGCATTGTGTAAATTTTACTCACTTTATACTCTGCCCTGTCCCGGATATTTATTCATTTCTTTATGCGGGACGTTTCGGGTTACATAAAAATTAAGCGCCCGATATCTGTTTACACAATATTCATTGAAATGATACGGCATATCACTATATTATGATACACCTTATGATTACTCCTGATCAAGATTAGCCAAAGTCCTTTTTGATCACAATAGCATTTACGGACGTTCGGTGACATGACATCTTTCCTTTTTAAATCACAATACACAATGGACCCCACCACACATGACCACCTCAAGTACAAATACCAGATCAGGCACACCTATACTATTTAATATCAAATAAATAATGTATAGTCTTTACACACTTTCACACCCGGTACACACGAACCACTACACATGTTTCATTTTCCCCTCTTACACCAAAAAAAATTAAATCATTGACGCACAAATAAATACATAACAACATAAGGCTCTTCCGAAAGCTGGCATCAAATTTTCAATGTATCAGACACAAACAAAGTTTAATCTTAAAATCTTAATAGTCATGAAAAAGTTATTTTTAGCCGCAGCATTAGTTTTTGGAGGATTTGCCACTCAGGCAGCAACTACCATAGATGCTAACGAGAATGTAGTAATTGCAGTTAACCAGGAAGAATTCACGGAAATTTCTACCGATGAAGTTCCTTCTGCCATTACAGAAGCTTTGGAGAAAGATTATGCCGGAGCTACTATAGACAAGGCTTCTGTGAACGAAGCAAAAGAGTATAAACTGGAAATTACCATGGGTGAGCAAACCGGTGTACTTTATGCGAATGAAAACGGAGAATGGATACAGAAATAATTCGTATTTCATTAGAGTAAACAAAAAGAGGTTGTCAAAGCAGCCTCTTTTTTTTATTCCGGTAATCCGCAACAGTAATTCAGGTGTTCTTTTTACTTCCGGAACATAGATTTTCAGGTAACCAGCGCATTTTATAGGCTACCAGATCTATCCGCTCAGATTCCGAATTTGAAATTTCACATTGTATGGCATAAAAAAATACGTTCCGGACATATTCATTGCACTCCGGAACGTATAAAAAGATATCTTTTCATGGAAACGGAACCTGATAACAGCCAAATTCAATATCTTATTCACTGATTTGTATTTCCGTACAAAGGATACAGGCAGTCTTTAATCCCTTAAAAGGCTCCTGGAAATCACAATTTTCTGTATTTCCGAAGTCCCTTCATAGATCTGGGTGATCTTCGCATCGCGCATCAGCCGTTCTACATGATATTCCTTCACATAACCGTTACCCCCGTGTACCTGTACTGCTTCTACTGCGGTATCCATAGCTACCTGCGATGCATATAATTTGGCCATTGCCCCGGACAGGTCATAATCATTTCCGTTATCCTTATCCCAGGCAGCTTTCAGCACAAGGTATCGTGCCGCTTCTATTTGTGTATGCATATCCGCCAGTTTAAAGGCAATAGCCTGGTGATTGCATATTTCGGTACCGAAAGCCTTTCTCACTTTGGAATACTCTCTGGCCAGTTCATAAGCGCCCGAAGCTATACCCAGTGCCTGGCTGGCAATACCAATACGTCCGCCGGCCAAAGTTCTCATGGCAAATTTAAACCCGAAACCGTCTTCGCCTATACGGTTTTCTTTGGGCACCTTTACATCGTTGAATATCAGGGAATGCGTATCACTGCCACGAATACCGAGCTTCTGCTCTTTGGGCCCTATCTCAAAACCCTCCATTCCTTTCTCCACAATCAGAACATTAATTCCATGGTGTTTTTTACCGGCATCTGTTTGCGCTATTACCAGATAAACACTGGCAGTCCCTCCGTTGGTAATCCAGTTTTTGGTTCCGTTCAGAACATAGTGATCTCCCTTGTCTATGGCAGTGGTTTTTTGAGATGTGGCATCACTTCCGGCTTCCGGTTCGGACAGGCAAAAGGCTCCTATGATCTCCCCTCCCGCCAGGCGGGGCAGGTATTTTTGTTTCTGCTCCTCCGTACCGTAGCGCTCCAGTCCCCAGCATACCAGGGAATTGTTCACACTCATCACCACGGAAGCGGAAGCATCTATCTTGGATATTTCTTCCATGGCAAGAACATAGGATATGGTATCCAGTCCGCTACCCCCGTAATCGGGAGAGACCATCATTCCCAAAAATCCCAGTTCTCCCATTTTACGGACCTGCTCCGTCGGGAACTTTTGTTTTTCATCTCTTTCTATGACACCAGGCAGCAGCTCATTCCGAGCAAAATCCCTCGCTGCATCGCGGATCATAAGTTGTTCTTCGGTAAATGTAAAATCCATTTTCTTCTAGTACTTTTTTGTTTCAAACCACACAAATTAATGAAAAATATGTATAAAAAATCGTTTTTACGGGGTGTAAATTTAATTTTTCACAAAAAATCATTTTAATTTTTACACAGAACTCATTTAAACTTATTCCGTAATCTCCCATAATTTTCTTTATTTTATGCCGGAGAAAAAACAAAACTCCGCATATACCATATAAAAATAACACATAAATATTTTATTAAGCCCTGTATTGTATAAGTCCGGGTAAAAAAACTAGCTATACTAACTTAAAATTAAAATGGAAGAAATTATCAAAAGTATTAATGGCATTGTATGGAGCAATGCCCTGGTTATCCTATGTCTTGGTGCAGGAATTTACTTTTCCGTCGCAACCAGATTTTTACAGGTACGGTATGTCCGCGAGATGGTGAAACTGCTTTTTGCCAAAGAATCTTCCAGTAAAGGGGTCACCTCATTTCAGGCTTTTGCCATAGCCATTTCGGGGCGTGTCGGAACCGGTAATATAGCCGGGGTGGCAACAGCAATAGCCTCAGGGGGTCCGGGCGCCATTTTCTGGATGTGGGTCATTGCCTTGCTGGGAGCTGCTTCGGCCTTTGTAGAAGCTACCCTGGGACAGATATATAAAGAAGTGAAAGACGGACAGTATCGCGGGGGGCCGGCTTTTTATATAGAAAAAGGGCTCCAGACCAAGGTCTTTGCCGTGCTCTTCGCTGTCGTAACCATAGCATCCACCGCTTTTTTCCTGCCTGGTGTACAAAGTAACAGTATTGCTCTGAGCGTAAAAGAAGCATTTGACGTCCCGGTATGGGCAACCGGCATAGGTATTTCCATTTTGCTTGCCCTCATTATTTTCGGGGGGATAAAAAGAATCAGTAAAGTGGCCGAGATCGTAGTCCCTTTTATGGCCCTGAGCTATATTCTGATGGCCCTTATAATCATTGGCATGAATATAGAAAAAGTACCGGAGATGTTCTCTCTTATCTTTCGTTCCGCTTTCGGTGCGGAAGAAATGTTTGCCGGTCTTTTCGGTTCTGCCGTTGCCTGGGGTGTTAAACGGGGGATCTACTCCAACGAAGCAGGACAGGGAACAGCCCCTCATGCAGCCGCAGCCGCAGAGGTAAGCCACCCAGCCAAACAAGGGTTGGTACAGGCTTTTTCCGTATATATAGACACGCTCTTTGTCTGTACCGCCACTGCCTTAATGATATTGTTCACGAATTCGTATAATGTAAAACATCCGGATATGGAAAACGAATTCATTGTACAGAACCTCGACAAAAACACAGAAGCCGGACCTGCCTTTACCCAGGCAGCTATCGCTCATCATTTCCCCGCTGCCGGCGCTGCTTTTGTAGCGATATCCCTGATGTTTTTTGCATTTACCACCATAATGGCGTACTACTATATCGCCGAAACCAATCTCAGCTATCTCGACAAGAAAGGCTCGCCGATCAAACTGTTGCTCTTACGCCTGGTATTACTGTTTGCCGTATTTTACGGCACTATAAAAAGCGCACAGCTCGCCTGGGATATGGGAGATATCGGCGTTGGCCTGATGGCCTGGATAAACATTATCTTTATCCTCATACTCCAGAGACCGGCCCTGAAAGCCCTGAAAGACTACAAGGAACAAAGAAAAAACAAAAAGGACCCGGTATTCGATCCGGAAAAACTGGGAATCCGCAATGCGGATTTCTGGAAAGAGTATAAAGCCGGAAGCACGAAGCACGAAGCATGAAGTTAAAATACTTCGCACTTCATGCTTCGTGCTTCATGCTTCACACTATATTCAAACATTAAACTACACAAAAAACAGATGAAAGAATTACTTAAACAATACGAAGACAAAGCACCGGAAATCGTATTCCACTGGCAGGACCAGGAAACAGAGGCAGAAGGCTGGACAGTCATCAACTCGCTCAGGGGAGGTGCCGCCGGCGGTGGAACCCGTATGCGAAAAGGATTGGATGTAAACGAGGTACTTTCCCTTGCAAAGACCATGGAAGTGAAATTCACCGTATCCGGACCGGCGATTGGCGGAGCCAAATCCGGTATCAATTTCGACCCGAAAGATCCGCGAAAAAAAGGAGTTCTCGAACGATGGTATAAAGCCGTCTCTCCGTTACTGAAAAATTACTACGGAACCGGTGGCGATCTCAATGTAGATGAAATCCACGAAGTTATACCCATCACCGAAGACTGTGGCGTATGGCATCCGCAGGAAGGCGTATTTAACGGTCATTTCAAACCTTCCGAAGCCGATAAAATAAACCGGATAGGACAGTTACGCCAGGGAGTCATTAAAGTGATCGAGAGCGATACGTATTCTCCGGATATACGCAGAAAGTATACCGTAGCAGACATGATCACCGGTTATGGGGTAGCCGAAGCCGTACGGCACTATTACAACATATACGGCGGCACTGTCAAAGGTAAAAAAGCCATCGTACAGGGATTTGGTAATGTAGGAGCTGCCGCTGCCTTTTATCTTGCGCAAATGGGTGCTAAAATCGTAGGTATCATGGATGTTTCCGGTGGGGTTATCCATGAAGAAGGCTTTTCTTTTGAAGAAATAAAAGCAATGTTCCTCGAAAAAAGCAGCAACAACCTGGTATACAAAAATGCTATTTCGTTCGAGGAAATGAATGAAAGAATATGGGGATTACATGCCGAAATATTTGCTCCGTGCGCAGCATCCAGGCTTATCACCAAAGATCAGATCACACAACTCATAGACGCCGGACTGGAAGTTATTTCCTGTGGCGCCAATGTTCCTTTTGCCGACAAAGAAATCTTCTTCGGTCCCATTATGGAATATACCGACAAGCAGGTAAGCCTTATACCGGATTTCATATCCAACTGCGGTATGGCAAGGGTTTTTGCATATTTTATGGAACGAAGGGTGTCCATGAGCGACAAGGCCATTTTTGAAGACACTTCAAATACCGTAAAAAGGGCATTATTACAAACTTTCAAACAAAGTGGTGCAAAAACCAATATAAGCAGTACCGCATTTGAAATAGCATTGCGCCAGTTGGTGTAACCATTTTCAAAAGACAACTTAGAAACTGTAGAAAGAATTGCCCCCGTACCTATCAGGGGGTTCTTCTTTTTAATTATCTTTGGTGCAGAGAAGTAGTCGGGATCAAAAAAATAAAGCTGTTGTTTTCAAAGGGAACCGGGATAAATACAAGAGCCGGAACGGGCATTCTCCGGACATCACGGGAACAATCTAAAGGAACAAATAACCTTCCGGACAACTTCGATATTACGGGAAATATAATTTTATGTTCGCTTAATCGTTTTAATATCAAAAACATTTTATCATATGATGCTATTTCAAGACGTTGCTCAGAATGTGGCCGAAGAAGCTCTCTCTGAGGAAAAAACCCTCTCTATTGCAGATCTTATTGTCAGTGGCGGCCCGGGGAGTATTATAATCGTGTTGATTCTTTTTATACTGCTTTTTGTGGCTCTTTATATTTACTTCGAGCGGATATTTGCCATTAAAGCAGCTTCCCAGATCGATAAAAATTTCATGAACCAGATAAGAGACCACGTAAGCAACGGTAAACTTGAGGCAGGAAAGAATCTCTGTGCCCAAACGGATGCCCCGGTGGCCCGGCTTATAGAAAAAGGCATCTCGCGAATAGGCAAACCCCTGGAAGACATCAATAAGGCTATAGAAAATGCCGGTACTCTGGAGGTCTACAAGCTCGAAAAAAACGTCAGTATTCTTGCCACCGTATCCGGTGCGGCGCCCATGATCGGCTTCCTGGGCACGGTAATAGGGATGATTATTGCCTTTCACGAAATGGCTACCAGTGGCGGACAAGCGGAGATCGGAGCCCTGGCATCGGGTATATACACTGCCATGACCACAACGGTAGCGGGCCTCATAGTTGGTATTATCGCTTATATCGGCTATAATCACCTGGTAGTACGGACCGACAAGGTTGTGCATCAAATGGAAGCCAACGCTGTAGAATTCCTGGACTTACTGGACGAACCGGCTTAGATATAAACGAAGGCAGAAATACAAAATCGGCTGAGTTAATTGATTTTAAAAGATTATTTTAGGGGATATGACAAAAATCGAATTTCGATAATCCCTCTCCCGAAAGTCCCGATAATTATCGGGATCGGGATTGTTACCCCGACCCTAAAGGGAGCATCCCGATAAATATCGGGACGAGGAAAATCAGGCTCCCTTTAGTCCCGATAATTATCGGGAGGGGTTAAACTGATTTTCCGATCAAATTGTGCAAAACCGATTTTTGTCATGTACTAATAACATCATTACAATGAAACCGGCGTGTTAAAAAAAGTCATTCAACATACAGAGGATGATCATTTTAAACATCAAAGGTTGCATGTAACCGCTGAAAAACAATAAAATAAGCACATGAAATTAAAAGGAAGAAATAAGGTATCGCCGGAATTCAGCATGTCCTCCATGACGGATATCGTATTCCTGTTGCTGGTATTCTTTATGCTTACTTCCAGTGTTCCGAATGCCCTCGATCTGCTGCTTCCTAAGGCCAAAGGAAAATCGACCAATGTGCAGAACATATCCGTGAGCATTAACAAAAAACTGGAGTATTACATGGATGACCAGAAAGTCAACCCGGAATTCCTGGAAACCGAGCTCAAAAGAAAACTGAAAGGTCAGGAAAACCCTACTATCATACTCCGGGCTGAAGAAGGTGTTCCCATTGAAAAAGCAGTTGACGTTATGGATATTGCCAACAGGAACAATTATAAAGTGATCCTGGCGGTAAGACCAAAATAAAACTATGTCATTCTTAGACACAAAACATAAAAAGAAATCGTTTACGCTAACCACGGTGTTGCTGGCAATCCTCGTGGCACTCCTCTTTTTCCTGGGACTGCAATACATGGAACCACCCCTCGAAACCGGCATTACGGTGAATTTCGGAATGACAGAATACGGATCGGGCAACGTACAACCGCTCGAAAAAATAAAATCTGCTCCCGAAGAGAAAGTCGAGGAAGAACAGCCGGAAGAAACTACAGCGGACGAAATTCCCACGGAAGTGGAAAAACCACAGGAAGAGGTACTTACTGACGACAAAACCGAGGACGCTCCCGTTATTCCTCCTAAAAAGGAAGAGAAGAAACCTGTAGTAAAGGAAACACCGAAACCTGCCGAAGAAAAACCTAAAGAAGAGCCTAAAAAACCTTCCAAATCTACCTCGGATGCTGTGTCCAACATACTGAACGGGCCCAAATCGGACGGAACGGAAAGCAAGGGAGAGGGAGATGACAACAAAGCAGGAGATAAGGGAAACCCGGATGGAGATCCTTATGCCAGCAGCTATTACGGCACACCCGGCTCCGGATCCGGGGGAGTAGGCTACGGACTGAGCGGACGGTCTTTACTGTCCCGGGGAAAAGTACAGCAGGACTGTAACGAAGAAGGACGCGTTGTCGTAAAGATCGAAGTAGACAAAAACGGTAATGTTATCGATGCGGTCCCCGGTGTAAAAGGAACTACCAACAACCACCCCTGCCTGTTAGAACCCGCAAAAAAAACCGCATTGATGTTCAAATGGAACCAGGACTCGGATGCTCCTTCCCGGCAGATCGGATTTGTGGTGGTTAACTTTAAACTCGGAGAGTAACAAGTTTGTCTTTAATTCTAAATCATTCCCATTTTCATGATGTACCAGCAAGTGCTGCAATGGATGTTCAACAGACTTCCCATGTATCAGCAGCAAGGAAAGACAGCCCTGAAACACAAACTGGACAATATCCGGGATTTTTGTGACCATCTCGGAAATCCGGAGAAAAAAATAAAAACCATTCACGTCGCCGGAACCAACGGAAAAGGTTCCGTAAGTCATATGCTGGCATCCATACTACAGGAAGCGGGTTATAAGACCGGGCTATACACCTCCCCTCATCTTAAGGATTTCCGGGAACGGATAAAAATAAACGGCATGGATGTTCCCGAAGATTTCGTTGTGACATTCATAACAGATAATAAGCCGTTTCTCGAGGCCCATGACCTTTCTTTTTTTGAAATGACCGTTGGTATGGCGCTCGATTTCTTTGCCCGTGAAAAAACAGATATAGCGGTAATAGAAGTCGGGCTGGGCGGACGGCTGGACTCTACCAATATCATTACCCCGGAGGTATCGGTAATAACCAATATCGGTTACGACCATACGGATATTCTCGGGGATACTCTCGAAAAAATAGCCGGGGAAAAGGCGGGGATCATAAAACCTGGAGTCCCTGTGGTTATCAGCGAATACCATCCGGAGACATTTTCCGTATTTCAAAAAGTGGCTGAAGAAAATCACTCCGAACTATCTCTTGCGGAAAATCTTTCCCTGGAAAATATGAGAAGTGACCTCACAGGCATATACCAGGAAAAAAATATCCGTGCCGTCATAGCAACAGTGCAACAACTGAAAAAATATAATATCAGCCGCGACAATGTCATTTCCGGGCTGTCCCGGGTGGTGCAGAACACCGGCCTCAAAGGAAGATGGCAACAATTGCAAACCAATCCCAAAGTCATATGCGATACCGCGCACAATGCCGAAGGACTGGAACTCGTCCTGCGCCAGGTGAAAAGCGAGCAATTCGAAAGGTTACATATTGTCCTGGGCGTGGTACGCGACAAAGACCTCAAACGTATTTTACCGCTTTTCCCGCAAAACGCAATATACTATTTTGCCGCACCGGGTATTTCCAGGGGGCTTCCGGCAGAAGAGTTACGGGAACAGGCCCGGGAGTACGGATTGGAAGGAGAAGCGTATCCTTCTGTAATACAAGCATATGAAAATGCCCTTTCCCGGGCGGAAAAAAACGATTTCATATACGTCGGCGGAAGCACCTTTGTAGTCGCTGAAATATTATAGAAAAATATAATAAATATTTTGCACGTGTAAAAAACAATCGTATTTTTGCATCCGCGATTTACAACAAGGGCAGTCACTTATGGTACTGCTTCTTCAGAAGTTCACTTTATTGACAGATCGTAATATGTGAGGGCTCTTAGCTCAGCTGGTTCAGAGCACCTGCCTTACAAGCAGGGGGTCACTGGTTCGAACCCAGTAGGGCCCACATTTTAAATTTGATCTATTATTTTCCGGGCTCTTAGCTCAGCTGGTTCAGAGCACCTGCCTTACAAGCAGGGGGTCACTGGTTCGAACCCAGTAGGGCCCACAACTAAAACAGCCTCTCTTTCAGGAGGCTGTTTTGTTTCTATCAATGCCGTTTTTCTGTTACATATTATACTCCGAAATAGCCGATAAATTCTATATCGGCGTAACATCTAATCTCCTTGAAAGACTAAAAAAACACAATGCCAATCATAAAGGATTTACCGGAAATTCCAATGACTGGATTATCGTTTATCATGAAACTTTCCCCTCCAAAAAAGAGGCCCTGGCCAGGGAAAAGCAAATCAAAAAATGGAAGAGCAGAAACAAAATTCAACAACTCATCAATAACACAAACCAAAACCTTAGCTCTGCTGGTTCT